>CAZNNZ010000199.1:1177-1506 GCA_964574575.1 uncultured Planctomycetales bacterium | reverse complement strand
GGGAAAATTTAAAACATGTTTTGGCGCGAACAATCGAATTGGAGATTCGCCGAGAATGGGCGCACGACTTAGGTCGCGCTCTTCGCATTGCCCAAGATCGTGTTTATAAAACGGCATTAGGAAAATCAGGGGTCTTATCCTTGGAGGCAAAAGAAAATTTAAGGATCGCTCAAAATGAGTTGGCAATTGTGGCTCAGTTTTTTGAGGGCGTTTTAACAGGAAAAAAATTGCGTGCGATAGAAAAAAAACTAACGCAAGCCAGTGTATTTTTTCAAAAGATCAAGGATAAATATAGAGATGAATGTTTGGGCAGAAATATTTTTTGGACA
>CAZNNZ010000199.1:0-1167 GCA_964574575.1 uncultured Planctomycetales bacterium | reverse complement strand
TCGATAGCGCCGTTTTAGAATCTCGTGTCATTGGTAATTTAATGGACAACGCGTTACGTTATACAAAAGCAGGAGGCACTATCACTTTAGGGTATCAGCGGAATGGGGATCAATTTATTGGGCATTTTTCTAACACTGGTCCTGCAATCTCGGATGAACTTCTTCCGCATTTGTTTCATCGCGCTGTCCAAGGGCAAGAGAGCGGTGGTCGGGCGGGTCTTGGGCTATATAATGCAAAACAGGCTATAGAAGCAGCAGATGGAATTATTGAGGTAGAGTCTGTGCAGGGAACCACGACATTTTATTTTACTTTAAAAGCGACTTCTCTCGATTCGGAAAAGGTGTGATTTTATATCGGCAGATGGATGAAGAAAGTGGTGCCTTCTTGGGGATTACTTGCAACGGTGATTTGTCCCTGGTGGGCTTCAATGACTTGCCGCGCGTTGTAGAGACCGAGCCCGCTTTCGCCCTTCTCTGTACCCGCCTGAAAAGATCGTTCGAATATTTTTTCATGCAGTTCGGGCGCAATGGTGGATCCGCTGTTTTGAAGCGCGATGATCAGCGTGGCGCCATTGATTTTGTGATACAGGCAGAGACGACCGCCTTGCGGCGTGTGGCGAATCGCGTTGCTAAAGAGATTAGCCAAGACGCGCATAAAAATCATCATCGGGTCGACGCAAACGCTGCACGTTTCATCCGGAAGCAACACAGAAAATTGAATCGATTTTTCTTGGCATTCTAAATCAAACTTGCGTTGACACCAAAGAAAAATTTCCCGCACAGAGATATTTTTTTTCCGCAGAAGCAGCTCTTCCGTTTTTTGGCTGGGGTTAAAAATATAATCAAAATGTTGCCCGACAAATTGCCGCTCTTCGTACAAAAGCACCCGTCGCTCTTTAAATCGTTCGGGCAAGGCGCCGTATTTTTCTTTGAGGGCGGATCGCAAAAACAGCAAGTTCCCCATCGCATTAAATGTTTGGCGGATATCGTGAGCCCATTGCCGAGCATATTGTTTTTGATAGCTGCCCAGCATCAACAGCGGCATGGCATAACTGGCGAGACCGCGCACCAGCAGCACCGCGGCACCGGCGAGCGCCAGCAGGCCACCGACCTGACGCATCTGGCGCGCCATCCGGGCGGGATTGGCGTTGGCGAACAGCCCCATGA
>CAZNNZ010000198.1:0-1617 GCA_964574575.1 uncultured Planctomycetales bacterium | reverse complement strand
TAAAAGAAGAAGATGTTCATCTTTTAGAAGAAGGAAAGTTAGACCAGATCCGCGCGCGTTCCTATGATTTGGTTTTAAACGGTACGGAGTTAGGCAGTGGGTCAATCCGTATTCACCGTCGAGAAATGCAAAAAAAGGTTTTTGAAATCATTGGACTCTCCGAGCAGGAAGCAGAAAAACGTTTTGGATTTTTGTTACGTGCTTTTGAATACGGTGCTCCGCCGCACGCGGGAGTCGCTTACGGGGTTGACCGTTTGGTAAGTATCTTAGCTGGGTTGGATTCCATCCGCGACACGATGGCGTTTCCAAAAACACAAAAAGGCAGTTGTCTTTTAGCTGATGCCCCGTCAACGATTGACGAAAAGCAATTAACTGAGTTGGGACTAAAAACTTTTAAAAAGTAACCTAATAATCTGGAGGATAAAAGAATGTCTAAAAAATTTGTAATACAATCCGTTTTAGGTTTGATGGCTTTGGCGGTTGCCGGATGTGCCGGTACGAGTGGTTCCGGGGGCGGCGTTGAAACCCGCGCGTATATCGCCGAAAAAGACCGTGTCGATCAAAAAATGGAAGGCGGCAACTTTGGTTATATTAATGGAACACCCAAGCAGCCGGATACGTCTAAGATGTCCAAATCCCGCAAAGTGTATGTTTTGGAATTTACAAAAAATCCCGGCGTGACATCAGATGATCTTCGCAAAGGTGCGCCGCCTGTACAACCGATAACCATTGACGTTCCAGAACGTCGTGCTCCAGAGCCTGTTTCGTCCTATCAGGCGCCAGCGCCTATTATTGAGAGCAGTTCTTCGCAAGAAGAGGATAGTCAAGCGGTTGGTACACCGACGGAGTATGTCGTTCAAAAGGGCGATACTTTACAAAAAATTTCCAAGAAAATTTACGGATCTTATAAAAAATGGTACAAGATTTATGAAGCCAACAAGGACATTCTTCCCGACCCTAATCGTATCAAACCGGGATTGACGATTCGCATACCATAAATTATGGATCGCATCATTTATTTAAATAATAACAAGAATCTTCAAGCGCTCTTTGGGAAGTATGACCAGAATTTGAAACTGATTGAAGATGAATTAAGTGTAAGGGTTGTCCGCCATGAAAATGGTTTGAAAGTTTCGGGCGATGACCAATCAGTTGAAAAAGTCAGCGATCTTGTCGATTATCTGGTTTCTATTACCGACGACGGACGCGAGGTCAAACGGCAAGACATTGTTTATGCCATTGACTTGACAAAGCCGGGCAAAGGTTTTGATTTTAAGCGCCTGGCTAAAGAAAAAATCGAAGTCTATTTGCGCGGCGGGTTGGTTATTCCGAAGACCAAGGGACAAATCGAATACGTTGAAGCGATCAAAAAATACGATATTGTTTTTGCTGTCGGGCCAGCTGGTACCGGAAAAACTTATTTGGCTATGGCTATGGCGGTTAATGCGTTAAAAAAAGGCATTGTCCGCCGTATTATTTTGACACGTCCGGCGATTGAAGCGGGTGAGAATTTAGGGTTTTTGCCGGGGGACATGGTTGAAAAAGTTTTGCCGTATTTGCGGCCTTTGTATGATGCGCTTTATGACATGATGGAGCCGGATCAGGTTGAGCAGTATA
>CAZNNZ010000197.1:0-1648 GCA_964574575.1 uncultured Planctomycetales bacterium | reverse complement strand
TGGTTGATCGCATCAAAGACTTGAAACCTCGAGAAGTAATTCTGGCGCTTGATCCGACGCTTGAGGGCGAAACCACGGCCTTGTATTTAACCAAGTTAATCAAGCCTTCCAATATAAAAATAACCCGACTAGCCAAGGGGCTGCCGAGCGGAGCGAATATCGAATACGCGGATGAGCTTACGTTGGGAAATGCGTTGAAGTTTAGGAACGAAGTGTAAAATTTTAGCCTGCTTCATTCTCATGAAACAGGCTAAATAAGATGATTTGCAAAACTAGGTTCCTGCAATAAGCTGCCAAGCGAAGCCACGGCACCGATTAATCGGTGTTCTTTTTTTACTTCTCTTTGGATAAGTCGGGCTTTGATATGGACGTTGCGGGCTCCCTTAACATCAACTTCGTAACTGTCGCCAATCATTATCGCGTTTTCCCTCTTAACATTCAGCATGCGCAAAGCTAATTTGAACATTTCCGGATTCGGCTTGCTGATTCCTTGGTCACACGAATAAATTGCAGTATCTGCGAATGCACTCAAATCCAACATACGCTCTACTGCGTCTTTGTGATTCTTCGTCAAATTGGAAATGATGCCTATTTTGACGCCCCTGTTTTTTAATTCTTTTAAAAAGAAAACAGAATCGTCGTACCACTTGATGCTGGCCAGCTCCTTTTCAAGGATTTTTTGAAGCATGCTCATATCAAGGGTCGTTACTTGCGCCCGCTCTATTTTTTCCAGAATATCAATGTTTTCCAAACTTATTCTTCTAACATTAATATCAAGATCCAGAGCGGTTTTTTTAAGATAAGGAACAAATTCACGATTATGGTTAATGCTAACCAAAGTTTTGAATAAGTCCAAAAGTACGGCTTGTATCATGTAAAAGAACTCCTTTTAATTAAACTTAGTATAATCCTCTCTTAAGAAATATGTCAAAATGCAAAAAAGTTGGTCTTGTATTAAAACCAACCTTTAAGAAATCTTTTGTTTATCGGACTTAGGGTATTTTTTGTATAGCCGTATTATCCAAAAAGACAGCGCAATAGAGATAATGTTGAAGATTATCAGAGCCCAGTCAATGCGGATTATAGCAAAGACCAGCCAAAACATATTGCTGACCAAAAACAACAGGATATACGTAATGTTAATGGCGCCGGCATGTTTGAGGCGGTACAGTTCCCTAATTTGCAGGATCATTGCGACCAGGATAACTATCAGCAGTATGAACAAGTAAGGTTGCAGAGCCTCTAACGGTATGATTGCCATTATAACTACAATGAGCGGCAACGACTTGATGAGGCGAGTATTTCTTTTAGGGATCACTTTGAATTTGTAGAGTCCTCTCAGCAGTCCTATATGAAAATAGAACAGTAGACCGTTTATTACCATTACGGGGCTGCCTTGTCGTATTCCATATACAATAAAGGCTATGAGGTAAAAAAGAAAAAAGGCGAAATTTGTTTCAACTAAAGACTCACCTGATTGTTCTTTCCAAATTTGATTACTTTGTTTTTTAATCCCGATTCCTTGAATGATTGTAAAAAACAATATTCCTATAGTGCTAGCTGTGGCAATCCAATCTTCACCCCAGCTTTTGTATTCCTTTGAGTTTTTTATAAACTCCAGAATTACATCAAACATGAGGCTATCCCC
>CAZNNZ010000196.1:0-1685 GCA_964574575.1 uncultured Planctomycetales bacterium | reverse complement strand
TCCAAAAGTTTTTTGCGCTGCGCGGAAGCTGAAGCCAAAATAATTTTTTGCATTTATATTATCCTAACAATTTTAGGTGGCCTTTCACAGGACATTGTGAGGACGAGCGGGCATGGCTCCCGCCCAAGGCGGGAGAGCGAGTCCGAACATTGAGCGAAGCCAAGCCTCGCAGGGGCTTGCGAGCGGTCCAGTGAAAGGTCATCTAAAATTACAAGCGTCCTATTCATCCCAAGCAATAGATTCGGCCGCAGGCATATTCTCAACGACCACTTCGCTTTGGCTAATCGACTGTGAACCACCCGAAGAATCGTCACGTTTCTTGGCTAAGAAATGCACATTGTTCGCCGAAATACGTACACGACTTTGTGTCTTACCGTCTTTTTCCCAGCGGTCCTGTTTTAACCGCCCTTCGACAATAACGCCGCTGCCCTTGGTCAAATATTTAGCGCAGTTTTCTCCGACCACACCCCAAACCTCGACGTCAAAATACGAAACTTCTGAAACCTTCTCGCCATTCTTCGTATAAATGCGGTTGTTAGCAATCGACATACTGCAAACCGATTTGCCCGCCGGCGTATATTTAAGCTCCGGGTCGCGGGTCAAATTGCCCATAATGTTTACACTATTTAAACTCATTGATTGTTCCTTTCACTTATGATTTCTTAAATTTAGGGTAGACCTTTTATCCATTCCCCCCTCTTTTGTTAAAGAGAGGGTTAGGGGGAGTTCTTATTTCAAAAATTCTTCGGCCTTAAAAATTGAAATCAATTCACAGCCTCGGGCCGCAACCGCTTCTCGTGCGCCTTCATTGCGGTCGATAATACAAATACATTTTTTGACCTTGATCCCGATTTTATCCAAAACATCCAACGATTCGACAAACGCTTTGCCGGTCGTCGCGACATCATCGATTAAAATGACAGTTGCGCCGTCGGAAATTATCGGCCCTTCAATCTGTTGCTGTTTACCGTGAGGTTTGGGTGCTTTACGGATAATAAAAGTATTGACCGGTTTGCCCGCCTCAAATGACAAAACGCCCAATGCCCCAACCAATGGGTCAGCACCTAAGGTCGGCCCGCCGATTGCGGAAAATTCTTCGTCCTTGATTAAATCCAAAATAATTTTGGCGCACAGATACGCCCCCTGGGCCTTTAAAGTGACCCGTCGGGCGTCCAAATAATAATCGCTTTCTTTGCCCGATGACAAAATAATCTTTCCTAAAAAAAATGCTTCCCGTTTTAAAATCTCAAACAGCTCTTTTCGCTCTTGAGTTAAATCTTGTTTCATAAAGCCCCTTTCTTAGTCGCGTTCTTCGCTAATAGACGGAATATCCAATTGACGACGCTGTAATTCGCTTTTTAGCTCATAGCGAAAGCGCAATAAACTTTTATACTCCTGATATTCTTTGGGGCTAAAGCCGGAAGTTTTGTGAAAAATCTTGATCGCTTCAATTTCGATGATCGTGTCTAAATAAATCGATGTCAAAGCGGTGTCGCTTAACTTGACAATATCTTTTGCAGGCAATACTTCAACGGCACTGGGATATGCAAAACTTTTGACAGAAAAGAAACCGCCACTCCAAAAAACAGCTGACATAAGAAAAACCGTAAAATATTTTCTCAACATAGCTCCTCCCTTTTTGTAAGCACGCGACATTATACGCACAAATAGACTTTGCTTCAAAC
>CAZNNZ010000195.1:0-1707 GCA_964574575.1 uncultured Planctomycetales bacterium | reverse complement strand
GAATGACGATCGTGTACGGCTTTTTGTCGGGGTTTGGTTTAGCGTGGAAAGTTTTTTTGTCTTCCCAGTACTTGCACCATTTGGCCTCAACGGCGGTAAAATCAAAACGTGGCGGTAGTTCGGACATAAAGGACAGTATTCTCAATCGAATCGGTTAAGGTTTCGCTATTTTATTTCCTTTAGCATTTTATTTAGAAGCGGTTTGACTGTGGGCAGATCTTCTTTAATTGTTTTCCAAATCACTCGCGGTTTAATGCCAAAATATTCGTGGATTAATTTTTCGCGCATTCCTGCCATTTCTTTCCAAGGGATATTTTTATGTCTAGCCCGAACAGATGAAGGGATATTTTTAACAGCTTCGCCGATAATTTCAAAGGCACGGATGACGGCAAAATTCGTTTTAGCATCTTTTTCGAAAGTTTCAAAAGTCATTCCTGCAACAAATGCATCTACTTTGTTGATAGCATCAATGATGTCCTTTAGGTAATCGAGGTATTCACGTGTCATATGTAAATGACCTCCCGCATAATATGTTTGCCGATAACTGACTTTAGTGTTCCTTTCATAACCAAATCGACCTTTTGATGCAAGAGTTTACTTAGCCGATTCTCAATGCGAATGTAATCAAAGAGTCCCGGCGCTTGTGAAAACGCAACTAAAATATCAATATCGCTATTTTTATTTTGTTCACCGCGCACGTAAGATCCAAAAATGCCGAGTTCTTTAATTTTAAATTCTTTTTGTAGGCTTTGTTTGTTCTGTTTTAATGTTTGTTTAATTGTATTTAAACTGACCATGGCTTTTGCTTTCGGTTAACTTATTTTTTATCTTTTAACAATTTATATTCAATTGAGTCGGTGAGGGCTTCCCACGACGCTTCGATGATATTTTCGTGCACGCCCATCGTCGTCCATGAATCATGTTCATCTTGTGACTCGATTAAAACACGGACTTTGGCGGCAGTGCCTTCTTTGGAATCCAAGACGCGCACTTTATAATCGGTCAAATGCATTTGCACCAAAGTCGGATAAAATTTAGACAGCGCTTGTCGTGCGGCTTTGTCTAATGCGTCTACCGGCCCGTCTCCGGTGGCCGCGCTAAATTCTTCGTGGCCTTGCACGTTTAAACGCACCGAGCCTTCGGCAAACGTGCGGCCGTCAAAGCGTTTTTCGGTGGTGACTTTGAAACTTTCCAGTGTAAAAAACGGCGTATATTTATTGAGCGCACGTTTCATAAACAATTCAAAAGATGCATCGGCCGCTTCAAATTGGTATCCGGCGTGCTCCATCTCCTGCAGTTTTTTTAAAAGTTCCTGCGACTGCGGGGACTTTTTATCAAGATCAATGTTCATTTTTTTGGCGCGTAAAATAATCGGCATTTTCCCGGCCAGCTCTGAGGTCACAAAACGCCGGTGATTTCCGACGAGCGATGGATCGATGTGTTCGTATGCTAGAGGATTTTTGAGCATCGCATCAATATGCACTCCCCCTTTATGCGCAAACGCCGAATGTCCGATAAATGCATGATTATCGGCGAGCTTGACATTGCTTACTTCACTAATAAAGTATGATGTTTCTGTCAAAAGTTTGATTTTTGTGTCAGGCAGAGAAGTGCGGTTTAATTTGGTATGCAAAATTCCAACGACAGTTCCCAAGTCCGCATTGCCGCAGCGCTCGCCTAAACCGTTAAAAGTCCCCTGCACTTGCA
>CAZNNZ010000194.1:0-1715 GCA_964574575.1 uncultured Planctomycetales bacterium | reverse complement strand
GACCCAAAAGTGGTTGCCAAGGCTCGACCACTGAGAGTCCTCAGCTATGAGGCTCTTCTCGAAATGACTTTTTGGGGGGCTAAGGTCCTCCATTACAGATCAGTAGAACTTGCAAAGATCCGCGAAGTCGTACTTTACATAGGGCCTGCCGCCAGCGATTTGAGCGAAGGAACGCTAGTTCACAAAGGAAAAAACATGTTTGAGACTCAACAAATTCTTTCGATCAATTCTCATGAAAAGGTATTGCGACTTCACTCTTCTTTCCCTTCGATCAGTCAAGCCCTGCGAGCCTTGCAGAGCGAGTGCGATCGTTTGCAGATCGGGTTCCCCCAAGTGCTCAATGCCCAGGAATCAACTCCACCAGCCATGGATCAAACAACGAATCACGCAACAGATCAGACAGTGACGCAAGAAATATTGATTACCGGCCCGCAAGAAACCGTGACCGCGCTCGAAACGGAATTTACTCAACCCCTCGCCTTCCGACTGGACAGGGTCAAGTTAGCCACTGTAACGCTCACTTGCGTCGGTTCAGCGACCCCGGAGTTGATACAAAAAATCCTTACCTGTTTAGATAGCAAAAAAATTTATTGCCATGGAACAATCCTGAGCGCGATGAGCATTAGCTTAATCATTGACCGCGCCATGAGAGAGAATGCGATCACTTGTTTGCATTCGCTTATCGAGTTGGTGGGGCACTCTGTATAGGTTTTATTTTCTTTAACCTTCGAATCGAGCGAATTTAAATAAGGAATTATTTCTTTTCTTTCTTGGTAATTTTGAGCCAGCAATCATTGATAGCTTTAACTTGCGGAACGTCCTTTAAATCCATATTTCCCAGACATGCCATCCAATAAGTGTAGCCTTTCTTACTAGGTTTTTCGCGAAAATCTTGGAGTCCAACCCAGCAGGCTTTGTTTCCAAGAAGCAATGGATAATTTTTTGGGAGAAGATGTGGCGCAAAAATTAAAGATAAAGCTGAATGTTCTGTCTGATGAGTTTGCGTCTTGGTCCAGTTCGTGACCTGCTCTTCCAGTTTTCCGCCGGGATGCGGATTTGCCGATAAAGTTTTTAATTCTTCGTAGCTTAAAAAATCAGTGTTTTGATTGTGCGCCGGCCAGCCAAAACCCGGGGAAAGAGGAAAAAATAAATACAAAAACAAGGCCAAAACAAAGGACGCGAATAGCTTTTGCATGGGAATAGATTAGCAAAGAACTTTTAGGCGATGCAAGCCTCAAAAAAGAGGTTCTTGCCGGTTTTTCCGGGCGACGGACTATCTTTTTAAATATAAATTTGGTAATCTTTGGCCATGCGCAAATTTTATTTATTGCCGCTTTTAGTTATTTTTATTTTGAATTCCGGCTTGGCCCGCGTGAAACTGGGGGAGCGCGATCTTGAGTTTCAAATGGTGTATGGTGGCGTGACTCGCGACTATATTTTGCATGTTCCCGTCCTCAAAGCCGTTTTAAAAGAAACTCAAAAGAAAAGAGCGCTTGTGCTTGCTTTGCATGGCGGCGGCGGCACGGCGAAAGGCATGCTTAAGCTCACCGGCGGCCGCTTCAATGAACTCGCGGACCGCGACGGCTTTTATGTTGTTTATCCGCAAGGCCTCGGCAAAAGCTGGAATGAAGGCTCCTCTGATTCCAAGGGTTATGCGCGCGAACATAAAATCGATGACGCGGGGTTTTTAAGCGCCTTAATCGACGAAATCTCAA
>CAZNNZ010000193.1:0-1741 GCA_964574575.1 uncultured Planctomycetales bacterium | reverse complement strand
ACCCTACCGTCCTCGCAAGCTGCGGGCGGCAGGGTACCCGCCTTCGGGTCACCCGTCCAAAGTTTTTATTAACTAATTTTTAAAATAAATATTATTTCACTTCCCCACGCAAGCGAGCATTTCACTAATCGTAGTAAACTTTTCGCGCGACTTGCCAACAAATTCACCACGTTTAATCTCGGCGGCATTAATCTTTTCCCAATCCTGATAATTAACGAAACGAATCTTTTTTTGTCTTAAGAATTCTTCAATTTCCTGACGAATAGGAAACTCACACGCTTTAAAATTTTCGATGTCCGCCAAAAGATTGGCAACCGTCTCTTCACTATCGGGCTTGTTAGTCCCAATAATTCCCGTCGCCCCACGTTTGATCCAGCCAACGGCATAAAGGCCGGGTAGAGTTTTTCCGTTGTCAATCAAGCGTCCGCCATGGTTAGGGAAAATTCCATCTTTACGATTAAACGGCAATCCTTTAAGCGGAACACCCCAGTATCCAACACTGCGAAACATAATCCCGCAATCGATTTCATCCATTTGACTGATTCCACGCACAATTTGATGTCCCGGTTCACCTGTCAAATGATTATGCTCCAAAATTAGTTTTTCAAGACGTCCAGAACCTTCCACGGCAATAGGACTTTTTAGAAAATGAAAAATCAGTTTCTTGCTTTTGCCCAAGATTTTTAAGTTTGAAAATTTTTTTAAAATCTCAAGATTTTTTTTGCGAGCAGGAAACTCAATGTCATCAAGTTCTGTCTGGCTTGAAGAATTAAGTTGCAAATATCCGTGATCCAAAACAACATCACAATCAGAAAGTTCTAAAAATTCCTTAATAACCGTCGGTGTAAAAGCCGCCTGCACGGGTCCACGCCGGCCAATGACATGAATTTCTTTAACTTGACTCATTGAGAGAACTTCCAGAGCATGACTGGTAATGTCCGTTTTTTGCAATTCAGAAACTGTTTTGCAAAGAATCCGCGCCACATCCATAGCGACATTTCCCATGCCGACGACAACCGCGGCCGAATGTGAAAAATCAAAACGCCGATTTTGATATTCCGGGTGGCCATTGTACCAGCCAACAAATTCAGTTGCGGTATGACTGCCGTAATAAGTTTCATTGGGGATACCCAGATGTCGTTCGTTCTCAGCGCCGCAGGCAAAAATAATACAGTCATAAAATTTTTGTAAATCACCTACACTAATATCACGCCCAACATTGACATTTCCAAAAAACGCAAAACGATCATCCTGCGCGGTCTTTTCATAAAGCGATATGACGTTTTTAATTTTGGGATGATCAGGAGCGACACCGTAACGCACTAAACCAAATGGCGCAGGCAAACGGTCAAACATATCAACTTCAATGTTATATTTTGATTTGAGCAAAGCTTCTATAGCATAAAATCCGCTGGGCCCGCTGCCGACAATCGCAACACGCAAAGGCCGCTGTGTGCATCCTAAACTTAAACCCATGTCATCTCCTGAATTTACGCGGCGTGCAAGTTATTTTCTAACAGTGATATTTTTGCTGTAGGCAACGGTCGCGACCATTCCCTACGCTTGGGAATAATACAAACTTACACATAGTGTGAATCTGTTTTTCATTACTATATCTTGTGACTTTATGCTGTCAAGTTGTTGTTTTATACAAAAACCTTTAAAGTTTTCTTTGACTTTAGAAAACAGTTTGGTACTCTATTACAGAATAATTAAACAAATTACACAATGTGCTATTAAT
>CAZNNZ010000192.1:1495-1796 GCA_964574575.1 uncultured Planctomycetales bacterium | reverse complement strand
TTCATCGTAAGCAAGTGAAAGATTAAATAATTTCGATCGTAAAGGGCGTGTGGCAAACCCTACGCTAATCTGGCCCTGGGTAAAATACGCAACCAAAGCGCTTAAGTAATGCCACTGTTCGGTGTCGATAATGACATCATATTTTTTGCCCATTAATTGTTTAAAATCATTAAATTTATCGTAGCAAAGAATTGTTTCACACAAATTAGTCTGACTTTTGAATACTTCGACATTGCGTTTTTCACAAAGAATATCGACTTGAGTATTGCTGTAGTTTTGTTTCATCTCCCGTAAAAGTGGC
>CAZNNZ010000192.1:0-1485 GCA_964574575.1 uncultured Planctomycetales bacterium | reverse complement strand
TATTTGGTGGATTTTGGGTATGGAGTGATTTTGGTTTGCTTTTAAGTAGTGCGGCAATCAAAGTGCCGAATATTAAATCAACTGTTTTAATTGTTTTGATTTTAATGCTTCCAATTGAATTGATGATGTGAAAAAGACTAATGGATTTCATTTTATATTTTTGCAGGACAATAAATTAAATAACAAATAAACAAAATCCACAACAGCACATTAATTAGTAGCGGCGAATCGGACGCCAAAACTTCTCCTGGATCGTCTCCCTGTTTTTTGACATGGCTAAGATAAAGATAACGGAAAATTCCATAAATGACAAAGACTACCGAATAAATCATTTTGGAATGCCCTAAGCGATTAATCATGTCAGGCGACATTGTGTATAAACCATAAAAGACGATTGCCAAGGTTGAGCATATTAAAATGATTTGATCCAAAAGATAAGTTGTGTAATGAGACAAAACACCTCGGTGCGATGCGGCGTCGTGGCCTAAAGTTGTGATTTCGTGCCGGCGTTTTGTAAACCCTAAGAATAAAGCTAAAATAAAAATACACATTTGCAGCCATACTGATGGGACAATCTCGCAGGCCATCGCCCCGGCCCAGACGCGGATATGAAACCCTAAAGCAACAAAGATAACGTCTATGATGACAAGAAATTTTGCAACAAAATTGTAGATCAAGCTGATACCAATATACAAGAATGCAGTGAGAATTAACAGTGGATTAACTTGGGCGCAAACCATAATTCCGGTTCCTATTAAAGACAAAATCATTAAGGCAATTTGTATCTCTGTAAACTTTGCTTTAGCTAACGGGCGCTGGGATTTTTTGGGATGTAATTGATCTTGGTGACGGTCGCGATAGTCGTTAAAGATGTAGAGACCGCTGGCAATCAGGCAAAAACCTAAAAAGGCCAAAATACAGTTTTGTAATTTGTTTGGCGCAAAGAGTTGTCCCGAAAAAATCAGTGGGAAAAAAATAAATGTATTTTTGACCCACTGCTTAACACGCAAGAGATCGCAGATAAATTGGATTTTAGTTTTCATTCGCGAGTTCTCCCTTTTTTGATTGAATACTTATCGTTGCAATTTGCAGTTGCGGTATGTTGTGTGTTTGGTATGTGATGTCTTCCCACTGGTCTTGACTTAAATTTTTGATTGCGATCATAACCGCGTATTCTCCCATTGGCAAAGATGAAGTGTCAAACCAGTAGGTTTCCTTGATATAGTCGCCTTGTTCCCAAAGTGGCGTTGCATAAACTACATACCCGATGTGATGTCCCATTATTTTTAAAAGTTTGTTTTTGCCAACTAATCCAATGTTTATGATATAAAAATCTGATATTTCTTCGTTGGCTTTCCAATAAAAAGTCAAGGCAGTTAAAGGTGCATTAAAGTTTTCAAATGAATTTTGATGGATTTCTGTATTGAGTAATTGAAATTTATTACTGATGTTTACATTGCTTTGATCATCAATCACGGTGAATGT
>CAZNNZ010000191.1:0-1875 GCA_964574575.1 uncultured Planctomycetales bacterium | reverse complement strand
TGGCAATGAGTGTTGAGCCAAGTTCATCGACCAAAACTTTTTTGCCTTCATTAAGTGTGTCGATATAAAAATAATTTCCGTTGCCCTTATCGGCCAGTTTTTCCATTTTGGCGTCCTGAAGGTTCCCACTGCCAAATCCCAACACGGTTAGAAATATTCCGGCTTTGCGCTTTTCTTCAATGATTTGGACAAGCTCTGAATCACTGGAAACTCCGACATTAAAATCACCGTCGGTAGCAAGAACAACGCGATTGTTGCCGTCATGAATAAAATTCTTTTGCGCGACAGCATACGCCAATTGTATTCCCTGCCCACCGGCTGTTGAGCCTCCGGCTTGCAAATTGTCAATGGCGTTCATAATCAAGCCCTTGTTATAACCCGGCGCTGAATCAAGAACGAGGCCTGCATTTCCTGCGTAAACGACCATCGAAACGCGTTCTTCGGGACGCAATTGCGCGACCATCATTTTAAGCGACTCTTTAAGCAGAGGAAGTTTAGCCGGTTCATTCATCGAGCCAGAAACGTCAATCAAGAAAACTAAATTGCTCGGCGGTGTTTGGCGATCGGTAAGCTCTTTGCCTTGCAAACCGACTAAGACTAATTGATGGCTTGGATTCCACGGGCAGAAGCCGTGCTCCAGCGTAATAGAAAACGGTTGATTCCAACCCGGCTGCGGATAATTGTATTGAAAATAATTGATCATCTCCTCAATGCGTACAGCGTCGCGCGGCGGCATTTGATTGCTGTCTAAGAAGCGCCGGACATTCGAGTACGACGCGGTATCGACATCGATCGAAAATGTCGAAAGCGGATTGTCGGTGACGTTTAAAAATTCGTTTTCGTTGATCAAGTCATATTGCTCGGTATTAGACGCCTGTAATTGTAGTGGGGCATAAGTGGATTGTTTGTAATCAGTAACTGAGCGATCAATATTGTAGCTAGAACTTTGATAGTAGGGCTCGTACTGAGCGGTTCCTTTAAAAATCTCAATAGCTGGAGCCGCAGCTTTACGAACGCGTGCATCTGGAACATAACTTTTTCTTTTCAGTCCATCGTTCTTTTCCCAATATCGATCACTTGTATCAACTATCTTTTGTGTTCGGTCTGTCACTGTAATTTCATCTGCACGCAATGTCGTTGCGGTATCTTTCCAACCCACTTGGCCGGCTTGGGCCTTTGATTTGCTTGATTTCAACTCAGATTTTTCTGTAATACGAGCATAATTGTGCCCCTTAACATATTGGTCACCAATATCATCTGCGGCGGATCGCAAGCGGCCTTGCATTGCAAGTTTTTGTGGTGTGACCGTATAGTTTGCGGCATCGCGAATACGGCCTTGCATACTTCTTTGGGCGTACATTTGAAAACTAAAAATAAAAACTCCAATGACCATTAGCGGGACTGCCACTTTTACGACATTGTTAAACGTTGTTTTTTGCATTGCGGGCTCCTGTGTTCTGGTGCGGTTTAAATTGTTTAAACGCTGTTCCAGATCGAGAGAGAGCGATTCATTTTTTAAATCCTTAATACGAGATGAGAGAGCTTGCAGTTGTTTCAAATATTTTTGGCAGGCCGGACAGTCCACCAAATGATTGTTGACAGTGTCCTTTTCTTCGGACGACAATTCATCGTCAAAATAGGCGTTGAGCAATTCTTTCCAACTCTGATGGCAGGTCATTTAAAGTTCCTCCAAGCCGGAAGTTTTAAGTTCGCGTCTCAAATTCTCCCGGCCGCGAAAAATCAAAATCTTAACATTCGAAAGCGAACAATTAAGCACTTGGGCGATTTCTTCGTAGCGCATGTTTTGAAACTCTTTTAAAAGAATCGCCTCCCTCTGGCCTATCGGCAGACGGGCAAGAGCCTTTTCTAAAAAAG
>CAZNNZ010000190.1:0-1904 GCA_964574575.1 uncultured Planctomycetales bacterium | reverse complement strand
TTATTTTATGCCAAAAAGTGTATCAGAATATACAGATGAATTTTCAAAAATGAGCTCCCAAAAGCCTTTGGGCTGTCAAAAAGTAACGATTTCGGTTATCGGGGGCCATGATGCCGACAAAAAACTTGCCTGTTTGGCAGAAGAAATAGGTGCCGTTATTGCAAAGTTGGGGGCGGTTCTGGTTTGTGGCGGACTTGACGGAGTTATGAAAGCTGCCGCCAAAGGCGCTAAACAAGCGGGCGGCTTGACCATTGGTCTTTTGCCCGGGCGGGAAAAAAGTGATGCCAATGAGTACATCGACATCGCGCTTCCTACGACCATTGGTTTTGCGCGCAACGCTATGGTCGCTGGCAGTGCGGATATTATTGTTGCTTTAGCAGGCAGTTATGGAACAGAGTCCGAAATTTGTTATGGCTTGGTGTATGGCAAGCCGGTCATCGATTTAGGTCGCTGGAATATTCCGGGCATGATTAAAGCAAAAAATGTTAAAGATGCACAAATAGTCATAAAGCGGCTTATTAAAAAGATTTCAAAAAGCTAGTCTGCTTTTAATTTAGCTTTATAATCAGGCATTAGATTTTGTCCGCCAAATTTTTTAGTAGAACATATTAAAGGAATATTATGAAGCCGAGGCTTAAAATGGACGGATTTTTGTTGGCACTGCTGATTATTTCGTCTTTAGGTATTTATTTTTTCCCCAAATTATTTTTGTATTATCGCCAAACAGATAATGCCTGTGATTTTTTGGGAATGTTTTTGATTTTAAAAGGTTCGTTTATTCGCATGTCTGCTCGTGGACATAAGGTATCTTGTTCGCCGCAGGGCGGGGGTTTAGCAGAAGATGGCTTGTATGCCTATACGCGAAATCCGATGTATCTGGGAACTTTTTTAATTGGTACTGGATTTACACTCATTGCTTGGCCGTGGTGGGCTGTGTTTATTTTTGCCGGACTCTTTTATTTGCGATTTAATCCATTAATTTGTTTTGAACAAAAACATTTGCAAAAAATTTTTGGCCAATCTTATGAAGATTATTGCAAACGTGTTCCTGCATTTTTCCCGTCGGCAGCAATTTTTCTTAAACTTAATCATCGTTTAGAATGCCCGTGGTCAGAGCTCTGGTCAACCAAGGAGCGGCGTATCATTTGGGCGCTGCCTTTGATTGCTCTGGCTGCCGAAATATTACAAGAAATTTGGTTTTATAGAACATTTCCGACGGTTAATACTTTTTTGCCGTTGGTTTTAGCGGATGGAATTTTTGTTTTTGTTATAGTCTACGAATATTTCTGGAAAAATGAAAAAAATCCAAAATAAATTCAGCGTTGTCAGCAACGAAAAACTCTGTCCAAAGTTCTTTAGGCTTTGCCTTGAAGCCAAATCTTTGGTTAAAAAAATCAAACCTGGCCAGTTTATTCACATCCGTGTCAAAGACAGCTTAGAGCCGTTCTTCCGTCGGCCGTTTAGCATTTATCGGGCCCAAAAACATATTGAAATTTTTTATGAAGCCGTTGGGGTGGGGACGACGATTCTTTCTCAAAAGAAAAAAGGTGATGAGCTTGATATTTTAGGGCCTTTGGGAAATTCTTTTTCTCTGCCGCCTAAGGGAACCAAAACGGTTGTCATGATTGCCGGCGGGATTGGGGTTGCCCCGTTTATGTTTTTTTCGGATTCGCTTAAAGCTAAAGGGTACGAACTTATTTTGCTTTACGGCGCGCGCAGCGGCGAACACATTTTTGATATGCGAGAATTTAAAAAGAACGGGTGCAAGATTTTTGTCGCAACCGACGATGGCAGCGTGGGTGTCAAAGGACGGGTTTCTCAATTGTTTTCGCAAATTCCCCTGAATTCGAAAACGACATTTCTTTATACCTGTGGGCCAAACCCGATGATGAAAGCGGTGCAAG
>CAZNNZ010000189.1:0-1906 GCA_964574575.1 uncultured Planctomycetales bacterium | reverse complement strand
GTTTATTTGAACCATCCTGCAAAAATTGATCGAGTAAATATCCATTAGCGCCATGGACCTCAACTCCATCAAACCCCGCATCCTTGGCATTTTGCGCGGCGGTTTTATAGTCGGCAATAATCGCAGTAATGTCTGGGAGCTCTAAAGCCCGAGGAGTTTCGTAAGGGACTTGCTTAAACTGAGCGTTCATGACATTTCCGGACGGAGCAATCGCACTGGGAGCAACCGGCAAACCTTCTGCCGGATGTAAAGACGAATGCGAAATACGCCCGACATGCCACAACTGCAAAAAGATCTTTCCCCCCTTTTGATGAACCGCATTGGTGACAAGTTTCCAACCGGAGATTTGCTCGGGCGAATGGATTCCCGGCGTGGCAGGATAACCTTGGGCCAGCGGCGAAATTTGTGTTGCTTCCGAAATGATAAGCCCCGCAGATGCACGTTGGGCATAATATTGGGCATTTAATTCGTAGGGAATATTTCCGGGTTGCTTACTGCGCATGCGCGTCAAAGGCGCCATGATAATACGATTCTTTAAAACCAAATCTCCAAGTTGTAAGGGATCAAATAGCGTAGTCACGTTTTCTCCTCTTGTTGAATTAGGGAATATTTTAATTCTGTTTAAACTTTTATGATTTTACTCAAAACTTCAGGAATGACAATGATTTAATTCGGGTTACGGTGTGTCTCTGGCATTTTCCACAAGTCCAAGCACAGCGCTTTTTAACCCGATAATGACCTCGGCCATATATTCATAATTCAATGTTTCCGGCAAGTCCGTCTGATGATGATAATTTTTGTTGCGCAAATAAGCCGTGTCGGTCACCATGACTGCTGGATAATCTTCTTGCCAAAAAGACCAATGGTCAGAAAAATTAATGCCCGGAATCGATCTCGGAGCAACTATTGTCCTCAATGGGAAGCCCGATGCTTTCTTAAATCCTTTAGACAATTCCCCAACCAACTCATGCGATTGAAAATCACCAACAACACCAACAAAATTTCCTTTATTCGGAAAGAACGATCCCAGCAAAGGCAAATATTTCTGCGAGAACCAATTGTTGGAATAAAATCCTATCATTTCTAAAACAATAGCGCCTTGAATTTTAATATTTGCCTCTTTTAAGGATTTCGTAAAGACCCAGCTGCCCATCGTATTTTTCTGAAAAAAAGGCGGCTCCTCATTTACAAATGCCACAAAAACGATATGACCAATATTCTTATCTTTAGACAGTAATTTTGCCAAGGATAGCATTCCGGCAACGGCGCTACTATTATCATCCGCGCCGGGATTGAAACAACTGTCATAATGCGCGCCGATGATCAAAGGATTCTTTTCAAGCGAGCCTCCTTTGGTCGCAATAATATTACTGAAAGATTGCCTCTTGACCGAATAAATTTGAAAGGAAACCTCATAGCCTGATTTCTCAAATTCTTGAGCAATAAAGTTTTTGGCCATTTCCAGCCGGTCGTAATGACGATAATTTCGCGTGCCGATTTCACCGGCCAGCTTATGAACAACAGTGGAAAGATAATCAGCTATTTCGTGACGTGATTGATTCGAGGCAAAATTGACAGAAGCAGTCGGGAGCCATCCAAAAGTCGTCGACAGCACTATTAAGACGACAATAGCGGCCTTAAAAAGTAATGAAAAAACTTTTTGGGCCAATTTCATTAAAATCCTTTTTGTGGAAAATCAGAACACATTACATTTTTCTTACGAATTCTTGCGCCTTTTTCGGCGGTAGAAAATTCCCACTGGACACAACTTTGTTGCCAGTCTTAGCTTCTAGCTCTAATCTAGCCCTCTTTGCAATGCCACCACCCTTCTTACCTGCTTGAGCGTTCTCCGGCATTCCTTTGGCTTGCGCCGTTTCAGCGATCTGCCGGGTCGAAAGTTCGGCCA
>CAZNNZ010000188.1:0-1981 GCA_964574575.1 uncultured Planctomycetales bacterium | reverse complement strand
ATTCGCTCGACGGGACAAAGAAGTTCTTACTTTCGATGAAAGACGGTGAAAATGTTGAAACCGTTTTGATTCCTTCAAAGGCGCGGGCAACAGTTTGTGTTTCAACGCAGGCGGGCTGTAAGTTTGGCTGTAAATTTTGTGCCAGCGGTTTAGGTGGCTGGACGAGAAATTTGACGGCTGGCGAAATTATCACAGAAATTCTTTATGCTAAATCTAAAAGTCTGATGCAGCCGCTTTCACATATTGTTTTTATGGGTACCGGCGAGCCTTTGGATAATTATGAAAATTTGATGCAGGCGATTCGTTTGATCAATGCGCCGCAAGCCTTAGGCATTGCCGCCCGACGGATAACAGTGTCCACCTGTGGAGTTATTCCGCAAATTTTAAAGATGGCCACGGAAGGTTTGCAAATTGAACTGGCCATTTCATTGCACGGGTATAATGACGAGTCGCGTAAAGTGCTTATGCCCGTTAATAAAAAATATCCGATGAATGAGCTTATCGCCGCGTGCCGCGAATATATTAAGGCAACCAAACGCCAGATTACGTTTGAATATATTTTAATTAAAGATGTGACGTGCAGCCCGCAGGCTGTGCGGGAATTAAGTGGTCTTTTAAGGGGCATGATTTGTAAAATGAATTTGATTCCTTACAATCCTGTTTCGGAGTTTGACCATAAGACTCCGACGAGACAAGAGATGTTTGATTTTCAGGAAAGCTTGGAGCGTGCTGGAATTTATGCAACGATACGCACACCGCGCGGAAGGGACGTTTCCGCCGCTTGCGGTCAGTTAAGGCATGAACAGAAATTATGAAAATAAAATTAGTCATCTTTGATTTAGACGGCACGCTCATCAATGCTTATCCGGCGGTGTATCGGAGTGTAAATTTTACAGTTAAAAAATTTGGCTTTGCGCCGATTACGCATCAGACGATTAAACGTACCGTCGGTTGGGGTGATCGGCATCTTTTGCAGTCGTTTATGGGTGACAAAAATTTGGATGCGGCCCTTAGGGTTTATCGGCGGCATCATGCGCTGGCCTTGCGGCAGGATACGAAACTTTTGCCTGGCGCGCTTAAGATTTTGCAATATTTAAAAGAGCAGGGATTTAGCCTTGCCATTGCCAGCAATCGTCCTACGAAGCTTTCGCTGATTGTTCTGCGTTATTTGAAAATTTATTCTTTCTTTGACGAAATTCTCTGTGGGGATAAAGTGGTGCGTCCTAAGCCGTCGCCGGATATTCTTCAGGCGATTTTAAAAAAGTTAAAACTTTTCCCATCCCAAGCATTATACGTGGGCGATATGGGTATTGATGTTTTGACCGGCCGTCGCGCTAAGGTTAAAACAGTTGCGGTGGCAACAGGATCTAATAGCAGAGAAGAACTCTTGGCTTTAAAGCCTTTGGCCGTCGTGAAAAATGTCTGTGAGGTCAAAAAGTTTTTGCTTTGATTTTTGGGATGTCCGTAGTACGATGGTACCTAAAATTATTAAGGAGGATTTTTAAATGGGACGTAAAAGCAAAGTCGGTAAATTAAATTGGCGCTCCAAAAAAGCTAATCATGGCCGCAAGCCTTGCAAGGGATAGTCGGAATTTTGCCGTGTAGGTTAAGGGACCAATCGGATGCATAAGATTTTGGTAAAAAGAAGTTTTCTTTCTTTTTTTTTGGCGGCGATGGTATTAAGCGCAAGCGGTTGTTTTTATTTGTTTATTGGCGGGGTTGGGGCTTTGGGTGGCTATGCGATTAGTCCGGACACCGTCGAGGGAGTAGTTGGCGGGAACACTATGCAAGATGTTTGGCAGGCGGCGGTCGATGTGATTTCGATCATGGGAGTTATTGAAGAAAAGAATGAAATTTCGGGTGTGCTTATTGCAAAAGTTCAGGCGACACATATTACGGTTACCGTTGCTGAACCAGTTGCAGACAATGTTAAGTTACGCGTTAAGGCCCGCAAGGGCATGATGCCCAGGATAAAGTTGGC
>CAZNNZ010000187.1:1772-2119 GCA_964574575.1 uncultured Planctomycetales bacterium | reverse complement strand
GCTGCTGGCAAAGTCAACCGTCCAGTGTTTAAAATCATCAAAGCAATCTTTAAACCTTCGCCTTCACCAGCAATAATATTTTCACGAGGGACTTTAACATTTGTAAAACGAAGCAAGCCATTTTGAATCCCATGCAAACCCATAAATTGGCAACGATGAACAGTTTCAAAACCCGGCGAATTAGTCTCGACGATAAAAGCCGTGATCTGTTTTTTCTCTTTGCCATTTTCAATCTTTGGAGGAGTAACCGCCATAACGACCAAAACCCCTGCAATAGGGCCATTGGTACACCACAATTTTTCGCCATTGATTAAAAAATATTTCCCATCTTCAATAGGAGTCGCTGT
>CAZNNZ010000187.1:0-1762 GCA_964574575.1 uncultured Planctomycetales bacterium | reverse complement strand
CGTTTGCATATTACGTGGGTCAGAACCAGCCTCAGCTTCAGTCAAAGCAAAAGCGGAAATAGCACCCTGACCAAAAAGCGGCAAATACTTTTTCTTTTGTTCATCAGTCCCAAAAAGTTTTAAAGGCTGCGGTACACCAATCGACTGATGCGCGGACAATAAAACCGCCGTCGAGGCACAATAGCTTGCTACCAGATGAATCGCTCGACTATAATTAATTTGACTTAACCCCAGCCCGCCATATTCTGTCGGGATCTTAATCGCATACGCACCAATCGCACCGAGTGCTTGATAAGCTTTATCTGAAATAATTCCAGTGCGGTCAACTTCATCTGGATTAACATGTTCTAAGAGGACAGCTTTAAGCTTTGCTAAAAACTCATCACCTTTTTTCTTATCTTCATCACTTTGGCGGGGAAACGGGGAAATCAGCTTCCAGTCAAGCTGACCATAAAACAATTTGAGAACAAAACTAGGATACTTCCACTGGCTCTCACGAGCATCTTCAGCAAATTCCAAGGACTTAAGTTTTTCTTCGCTGATATTCTTGGCAAACATGCTCATAAAAGCTCCTTTCAACAATTAAAGAACAGACCCTATTAAAACTAATTTATTCTTTTAAGATCGCACCACCTTAAAAATTCCATTCTAAGTATACGAGCAGATAACACCAAAAGCAATCCCGACGAGAATTTTTTTATATATTCCTAAACTTCTTTTTTTGACAAAACAATACGAGCATCAACTGCATAAGACCCATTCTCATTAGTCAGCAAAGGATTGATATCGATTTCCTTAACAAAGGGGGCCAACTTTTGAATCGCGATCAACGTTTTAATAATCGACGGCTGATCGGCTTTCATTCCTCTAAAGCCCTCGAGAATTTTCTTTGCCTTGATCTCTCCAATTAATCTTTGCGCATCCGCAACATCAAAGGGGACGATTCGAAAAGCCACATCTTTAAGCGCTTCAACAAAAACTCCCCCTAATCCAAACATAACCGCCGGACCAAACTGCGGATCCGTTGTTAGACCCACAATGCATTCAATGCCACTGACCATTTGAATAAGATTAACACCCAGCAATTTCGCTGTCGGTTGCAAACGAGCAATATTAGCCATCATGGCATTAAATTTTTCATAAAGTTCTTCTTTATTGCGAATATTTAAAACAACACCCCCAACATCTGTTTTATGTACAATGTCAGGCGAAGCAATTTTCATCGCCAAAGGATACATATTCTGAGCTTCAGCCGCATTAACAGCATCTTGGACATTAGCAACAAATGCCCATTTGGGAGTCGGGACCCCGCAAAGCTCAAGAACTTTACGCGCTTCATGTTCCATTAAAATATCACGCCCTTCTCTGCGTACCCCATCAAAAATCGCATGAACCGCTTCTGGAGCCGCTTCCAAAGAAGCGTTTAAAGCAAGCCGTGATTTGATATCACGCCACTTATAAACAATGTTTAGCGCTGATACTGACACGTCAACTAAACTAGATGCTGGAATAAAATTTTCATTCAAATAAACCAGTGCATCACGAGTCCGTTCCCCACCGACCATGGAAACAACAACCGGCTTATTGCGACCTGCCTGTTCGAAACATTCCTTAACAACTTTGGCAATATCCATCGGATCGGTTACAGCAGTTTCACAATATAAAACAATAACCGCCTTAATACGCTCTTGTTCAAAAGCGATCTTAAGCGCCTGACGATAACCTTCAACACCTGCTCCACCGGTGACATCAATAGGATTTT
>CAZNNZ010000186.1:0-2121 GCA_964574575.1 uncultured Planctomycetales bacterium | reverse complement strand
GAATCGGCATCTATCAAGGGCCCTTTTTAAACGCAGCAATAACCGCAGTTAAGGGAATGTACCTGCTAAAGCTGTGAGACATTTTAGCGAGGCGGAAAAAAACCAATCAGTGATTTTTCTATAGCATGGCACTACCTTGTTCGATAAAAACAAGCGAGAATTTTCGATATCCACCTCGCCCATGATTCTTTGATATCGCAAATTGCGATATCAAAGCTAAGGAAGTAATCTGGCTTCTGTGTAAAATAGTTTTTTTATTTTGTCAAAGGCAGGATAAAAAACTTTTATCCGTCAAGCAAACGCTTTTTGTCGTAGATCATGTTTCCGCGGGAATATTCGGCGATATCCAGACGGCCTGTGTCCATGCGAATCGCATCTTCCGGACAAACCTCGACGCAAAATCCGCAATAAACACATTTTCCTAAATCAAGGATAAATTCGGCTGGATACTTTTCGATGTTAGGATCCGGATGTTCGGCCGCCGTAATTTCGATGCAACGGGCCGGACAAACTGTTTCACACATCATGCACGCGACACAGCGAGGCGTGCCGTCTTCACGTTTGGTGAGCCGATGACGCGTTCTTGCACGCAACGCCAAGGGTCTTTTTTGTTCGGGATATTGAATGGTGACAGCACCGGGAATATTTTTACAAAGTCCAAAAAGATGCAAAATATGCAAAGCTAAATTGCGAAAAAAATGCGCCGAAGTTAACCACAGCCCGGAAAAAAGTGTTGGAATATACGTATTTTCCCACCAGCTTAATTGACGGCGGTTTTTTTGTTTCCACGCGCGTTTCATTTGCGCAACACGCAACAAAGCAAACGGGCCCTTGGGATCAAAATATTTTTCTAATTCCGCTCGACGCTGTTTATTAGGATTTTCCATAAATTTTACCGTAAAGCCGTAATAACAATGGCCGTAACCGCAATATTGACTAATGAAGCCGGCAGCAAAATCTTCCAGCCTAAGCGCATCAACTGATCATAACGAAAACGCGGCAAAGTCCAGCGGACAGTCATCAAAAGCCAAATAAAAAAACACAGTTTCATAAAAAACGCCAAAACACCTAAACTCACAACAGCCAAATGCGGCATCGCGACAAACGTCCCCCACGGAAAATGAAAGCCGTCGGGGTGCAAATACAAAACCTGCCAGCCACCCAAAAATAAAGTAGCCATCAGCGCTGAGACTAAAACCGTTTCAACCAAGTCGGCCATAAAAAACATGCCAAATTTCATCCCGCTGTATTCGACAAAATACCCGATAATTTCTGATTCCCCCTCGGGAAGGTCAAAAGGCGTGCGCTTAGTTTCAGCAGTAGCCGCCGTCAAAAACAAAAGGAAAGCCAACGGCTGGACAAAAACGCCCCACTTAGGAAGCCAGCCGCCAAAAAGATATTCACCTTGAGCCCGAATCAACAATTGCAAATCCAGCGTATTAAAAACCATAATGACCCCGATGATTGCGGCGCCCATCGTAATTTCATAAGCGATCATCTGCGCTGCCCCGCGCATACCGCCTAAAAACGCATAATTATTATTCGAAGAAAAACCAGCAAGCACGACGCCATACACGCCCATCGACATCATCGCTAGAATAAAAATAAAACCAATATTAATATTGGCCGTCTGAAGCTCAATAACCCTCTGGCCTATGATCAATTGATTACCAAAAGGAATCGCCGCAAAACCGACTAAAGCAAACACGACGGACAAATACGGCGCCAGATTAAACAAAAACTTATTGGCCCCCTGCGGAATAAATTCTTCCTTAGAAAGCATTTTAAGCACATCAGCAATCGCATGAAAAAGTCCCAGCGCTTTAAAGCCAAAAATTTTGGCCCGATTAGCTCCAATCCGATCCTGCATGACGGCGCTTTGTTTGCGCTCGACCCACGTCAAAAGCCCAGCTATGCCAAACGCGCCAAAAACCGACACGCAGGCTAAAATCACTTTAATAAGAATATCTGTCATTGTCATAATACTTATTTTAGAATCATTCCCTGATCAGAAATTTTTTCATAAGTCATTTCATTAAATGGTGCAATTGTGCTCGCCAAATCCACAAAAACATCTTCTGCTCGTTTGTAGGAAAAACTTTTTCCTAACTTTTCAGACAG
>CAZNNZ010000185.1:0-2202 GCA_964574575.1 uncultured Planctomycetales bacterium | reverse complement strand
TGGCGACGACGTCGATAAGTTTATCAGGAAAATCCTTTGGGTGCGGCGAGGTAAAGCGGATGCGCTTGATGCTGTCGACCTTGCTGACCTCATTAAGTAGATCGGCGAAGTCGGCGTCGCCGTTTTTATACGAGTTTACGTTCTGTCCTAAGAGCGTGACTTGTTGAAAGCCTTCCGAGGCTAGACGTTTGACTTCTTCAACGACGTTTTCGACCGAACGACTGCGTTCGCGGCCGCGTGTGTAAGGCACGACGCAAAAGGTACAAAAATTATCGCACCCTCGCATGACAGACACCCACGCATTGACGCCAGTTTTGTGCTGCGGATAAATGTCCGAGTAAGTTTCAAATTCAGAAAGGGTCACGTCAAAAGGTTTTTCTCCATGTAATCCCGATTGACGGATCAGATCGCCCAAACGTTTATAGCTGTCGGGTCCAGCGATAAAATCAATGGCAAGGTTTTCATTCTCGAGCAATTCTTGACGTAAGTTGGTCGCCATACAACCTAAAATGCCGATTGTGACCGGCCTTCCTTTCCGTTTGTGACGGATCTCGTGAACGCGGCCGTAAACCTTGCGATGCGCGTTTTCGCGAATGGCGCAGGTGTTGAGCATCACAACGTCGGCTGCAAGCTCGTCTTTGACAAATTCAAAGTTTTCTTTGGCGAGAACAGCACGAATAATCTCCGTATCCGCCTCGTTCATTTGACAGCCGTAGGTCTCAATAAAGATGGTTTGTTTTGATTTAGTGATCATAATTATTTTGTCTCTGTCCCTTTATGGGTGGCTGGAATATTTTGCTTTGTTTAAAATCCAGATTTGCCAGATTAGGCTTGAAACTTTCGTATAACGGGTCATGGAACCAGTTGTTTCCTTGCCGAACCAGCGGCAGAATTCCGTATACACAACTTTTAATACATCATTTTCTGATTTACAATCTTTTAATTTTGCTAAGATTGTCGCTGCTTCTGGATCATATTCATCAGTATTATTCTCGAAATTGATTCCAACAGGATCATCTTCAAATAAACATTGTGAGATGGCCTTAACCAATTCAGGATATTTCTTTTTAGCAATCGAAACATCAACATGCATTATTGGGAACCTCCAACCACCACGGATAAACATCCATAAAATAACAAAAGGAGTCAAAATAAATCTCAACCATATTGGGTATGTCGGAAATCTCTTTATATCCATTTTACTTTTAGTTTCTCTTTCTCGTTTACTAATGCAGTTCCTGCGATAAATTTATTGATTCTAGAAACTTCCCCAAAGTCCTCAAATAGTAACTGCCCGCCAAGGGCACGATGAGATAAAAATTCCGTACTTCACTCAATCTTCCCCATTAGCCATACGCAAAAAATCTTGTTGAGTTTGATAGACACACGACGCTATCAACTCAATAAAATCCGTATCACTTTTATGAGTTTTTTCAAGTGCACTGATGTATTCAACTCGTCTAAGCGGGGGAATAATGGCGATTGTATATCCCGTTTGCATCAGCGCTACATTCATTAAGAGTCTGGCCACACGCCCATTTCCATCAACAAACGGATGGATAAACACAAATTCTTTATGTACTTTAGCCGCATAAGCAACGGGATGATTCTCTTTCTTCAAATTTAGCAAATCTTTAATGAACTTTGCCATCATTTTGGGCAATACTTCAGGTTTAGGCAATGGATATTGGGATCCAGTAATAATGGCCTGTACTTTTCGATATACACCCGCATATTTTTCATCGATGCGGTGATAAAAAAGCGAATGCAGTTTTTTGATGTCTTCTAGGGTAATTATTTTTCCTTTTGCTAAAGCATACATATGATCGAAGGCATCACTGTGTCCAGCAGCTTCGTAGTGATCTTTAAGTGGTTTTCCGGCGATTGTCAGCCCATCTTCAATAACCACCTTTGTTTCTGATATGGTTAAAGAATTTCCTTCAAGCGCATTACTGGAATACGTAAGTCCAACTCGAAAATATCCCTTTATTTGTTGGGTCATTTCTTTGCTAAAAGGCCGTAGTTTATTAATCTTTGACTGAGCCTCATCAATCTTTTTTAATATCTCTTTCATGCGTCCTCCATCTATTGGCCTAAAAAATAATATCCGGAATATTCCTCCATGCTTCGCTAAAATATTTTCGTTTAGCTTCGCAGGGCAAGCGTCGGTGCCGGGTTGGCGTAAAATGTTGTTTGCTTTTT
>CAZNNZ010000184.1:0-2222 GCA_964574575.1 uncultured Planctomycetales bacterium | reverse complement strand
GGTCAAATTCGACAGACAAGGACATGCTCTTGTAGTGGGGCAGAGACGCGGTGTGTTTCTCATCCAGGTTGTGTTTTTGCCTGTCTAGGCGGTCTTGATGCGAATGCGACTTCTTGTGGCGCAACGACAAGATTGACCGGAAATATTTCGTGGACTTATGCGGCCGCTTGTGACGGCACCAAATGTCGGGCGACGTGCAATACCGGGTATCGTGCTATTTCTGGAGGGTGTCAGAAGGATCCGCCTCCGCTTTCTTTAATTACAGGTTGTGGTTGTGGTGCTTGTCCGTTAGGATCTTATTGCGAGTATGCGTCTAAACAAACAAATTGCAGTTGCTATATCCCCGCTGGATATTGGGGCAGAACAAATTATGGAGCGGATGTTTATTCTTATTGGTCTAATACATCAGGTAGTATTTGCACGATGTATGGATGTGATTATTTTTGTTGGACGAAAGGTCCTAATTGTTGGTTTTGGGTCGACAGTTTTGGTTCGATGGATCTTTGTTGGGAAATTACAACAAGTACACCTCCACCAACAGATGTTTGTAATTATTGATTGGATAATTCGGATCGTTTCTTGTCGGGTCATTGCGTTTCTAGTATTTACGTTAGAACGGGTATAATAAAAATCCCGCAAGCTTCTCTTTGGTAATTTATGGGGATTTAATTCGAAGGATCTCGTTTATAATCTAATAAAAATTACATTATAATTTTGAGTATAGGAGACCGGTTATGAGTAAAGGATTTTGGTGCGTGCTGGTTTTTGCTTGTCTGTTGAATTCGACGATTGTTTATGCCCAAATCGATTCTTCGGTTAAAGATGACATGGAGATTTCTAAAGCGGTAGGAAATATTATGCCGTTTATCAGTGAAAGAATGTTAAAAGCTAGGATGCAATTTTTAACGACTTCTTTAACGTATAATAAAGTTCCGCAAGAGCTTATTGATCAGATTGCCGGCAAGGTTGGGCAAAAAGAAATTGAGGAAATAGCGATTGCGGTTTTTAAAAAATATTTTACTGCCGATGATGCAAAGCGGATCAATGAATTTTATGATTCTTCAACCGGAAAGAAGTTTGTAGAGAATATGCCGAATTTAACCGGAGAATTTTTTAAGCAGACCGACGATTTTTACAAGAAAACTTACGAAGAAATTTTTGATGAACTTGAAAAAAAAGGTTACAAGCTTGATGATTTGCGGAAAATTTTTTCAAATTCTTCCCGTGTGCCGGGGAATATTCCTAATTTTTTAGTGCCTTCGGTAGCTGATAAAAAATAAGATTATAGATTTGTGTTGAAAAAATAATTCGGACCGTTTCTTGGTTGAAAAGGCCTCATGTCTCAAATTTATACCTAGGGGCGTATTGCAATACGCCCCTACAAATGCTTAGACGGCGATATAAAAATCCCCTAAGCCATGCCTTTGGCAGGCAAGTCTTTTTTAAAAATAAAGGGTTTCGCAACTGTTTTTTTATCGTTGGGCTTGACATTAAGTAGTTTATAAGCTACATTTGAAGCGGATAATGGAAAAACAAATCTTAATTTACAAAACGCACGACGGTAAAGAGCCTTTTATTGATTGGTTATTTTCTTTGCGCGATAAAATTATACGGCATCGTATCGAGACACGGATTGATAGAATCAGGCATGGAAATTATGGCGATCACAAGCGTTTTAGCGGCATCATTGAATTACGTTTGGATTTTGGAAAAGGGTATCGGATTTACTGTGGTGAAGAAGGAAATAAGTTGATAATTTTATTAATCGGCGGAGACAAGGCTTCACAAGACAAAGATATTAAGGACGCGCTTGAATATTGGAGGGAGTATCATGATTAAGAAAAAACTTAGAACATTCGATGAAGCGCAATTAGCGTATTACAAGAAACATCCTCAAGAGTTAAAGACTTATGTTGGGGTTGCTCTTGAAGAGTATCAAAAAGATGGCGATGAAAAGGCATTTCTTTCGGCATTATCAGTGGCTGCCCGCGTCAGCGGAGGTTTTGGCAAGCTTTCAAAAGCAACGGGACTTAATCGAGAAAATTTATATCGTGCGCTTTCAGATCGTTCAGACCCTCGTCTTTCAACTGTCATGCAAGTGTTGGGGACGCTCGGTTTTTCGCTTACAATTAGATAAAGGAGTAATGCGGGCCGTTTCTGAGTAATACGGACCGTTTCTTGGTTGAAAAGGCCTCATGTCTCAAATTTATACCTAGGGGCGT
>CAZNNZ010000183.1:0-2284 GCA_964574575.1 uncultured Planctomycetales bacterium | reverse complement strand
ATTCTGGGTTTAACCGTGTTAAAGCCGGAGCTAGATAAGGGGAATTTAAAGAAAAGAAAGTATTTATGAATATTGGCATTGTGGGAACAGGATATGTCGGACTGGTTACCGGAGTTTGTTTGTCCGCTATTGGGCATACGGTTTATTGTGTTGATAATGACCGTGAAAAATTGAAGAAATTGCGCAAAGGCATTGCCACGATTTATGAACCCGGTTTGCAGGAGCTAATGACCAAACAGATAAAGAAGAAAAAACTTTTTTTCTGTCAAACGATTAAGGATGCGACAAAACGCTCAGAGGTAATTTTTATTGCCGTAGGAACGCCTTCGAAAAAAAACGGGGATGCGGATTTAACATATGTTGAAAATGTGGCGCGCCAGATTGCTTTGAGTATGGATTCATATAAGCTCATCGTCGAAAAATCAACAGTTCCGGCGGAAACAGGTAAGCGTATTGAGCATACCATTAAAGTTAATTTACCCAAAGAGTTTAAACAGCCCGGGCATAATGTTCGTTTTGATGTGGCGTCTAACCCGGAATTTTTGCGTGAGGGCTCGGCAATTGCGGATTTTATGAATCCTGACCGGGTGGTTATCGGCGTTGAATCTAAAAAAGCTGAAGAATTGCTCAAGGAAATTTATAAACCTCTTAAGACCCGCATTATTGTGACAGACATGACCTCTGCTGAGATTATCAAGCATGCTTCGAATTCATTTTTGGCGACAAAAATTTCTTTTGCTAATGCTTTGTCGCAAATTTGTGATAAGGTTGGGGCGGATATTCTTCAAGTTACCGAGGGCATGGGTTACGACAAGAGGATTGGGCCGAGTTTTCTTAATGCGGGTATTGGTTTTGGTGGCAGTTGTTTTCCTAAGGATGTCGATGCCTTTATTCGTTTGAGCGAAAAAAGCGGGTATGATTTTCATCTTTTAAAAGCTGTTCGTGCGACCAATGAAGAACAAAAACAAGCTTTTGTCCGTTTGATTGAAGATAAATTGTGGATTATAAAGGGCAAAACGATTGGGGTTTTGGGGCTGGCGTTTAAACCAAATACAGATGATATGCGCAATGCTCCGTCGGTGGATATTGTTTTACGTTTGCAGGCGGAAGGTGCCAAAATTAAAGCGTATGACCCGCAGGCGATGGATAATGCAAAGAGTATTTTTAAAGGCATTGCTTTTTGTTCAGATGTTTACAGTACCGCAAAAGGTGTGGATTGCTTGGTTGTTTTGACCGAGTGGGAAGAATTTCGTCAGGTGGATTTTAAACGATTAAAACGGTTGATGCATCAGCCTGTGATTTTTGACGGTCGTAATTTATATAAAAATGATAACTTGACGGAATTGGGATTTGAATATTTTGGTATTGGTCGCGGCACGGCTTAATCATAATGACAAAATGGAAAGAGTGATGTCAAAAAATATAAGAGATAAAATTCAAAACAAGAAGGCGATTGTCGCGGTTTTAGGTCTTGGTTATGTAGGTTTGCCTTTGGCTGTGAGTTTTGCCAAGGCAGGTTTTAAGGTTTATGGGCTTGACATGGACACAGACCGTGTTAATCGTGTGGGCACGAAAAAAAATTATATTGCTGATATCGCAGCAAAAGATCTTGTACGGGTTGTTGATAATGGACGCTTGACGGCCTCGACGGAATTTTCGTATTTAAAAATGGCTGATGTGATTATTGTTTGTGTGCCTACTCCGCTGCGCCGTAAGTATGCGCCCGATGTTTCCTTCATCGTCAACGCTGTTAAAACAATTGATAAATATATCAAAAAAGATACGTTGGTTATTTTAGAAAGCACGACTTATCCGGGCACAACGCGTGAATTGGTAAAGCCCGTTTTAGAAAAGTCTGGACTTAAAGTTGGCAAAGATTTATTTTTGTCTTTTTCGCCGGAACGCATTGATCCGGGTAACAAAAACTATAGCGTTACGCAAATTCCAAAGATTGTCGGCGGGATTGATGAACAGAGTGGGCAAATAACCAAACTTCTTTACGAAACGATTATTAAGGAAGTTCATTTGGTTTCCTCCGCGGATGCGGCCGAGATGACCAAACTTCTAGAAAATTCTTTTCGCATTGTAAATATCGGCTGGATTAATGAGTTGGCGATGATGTGCCATAAACTTAATATTGATATTTGGGAAGTTATTGCGGCGGCTAAAACAAAACCGTTTGGGTTTATGCCGTTTTATCCGGGCTTGGGCGTCGGCGGGCATTGTATTCCCGATGATCCTCTGTATCTGCATTGGAAAGCCAAAAAATATGGTTTTAATTCCA
>CAZNNZ010000182.1:0-2331 GCA_964574575.1 uncultured Planctomycetales bacterium | reverse complement strand
TTATGGCTCGTGGTGACAAAAAAGGCGGCAAACCTAAAAAAGTTGCCAAAGCCGGCATCAAGAAAGAACCTGGCTTTCTTTATTTCGTCGATAAAGACGGAGATATCGCTTGCGCCGCTATGGTTCGCGGTGGTGCAAAAAAGAAGAAAGCTGCAAAGAAAGTTGCTAAAAAACGTAAGTAGTACTGTTTGGAAGCATAAAATAACCCTCAGGCATTTTTTGTCTTGCGACAAAAATAAGTGTGAGGGTTATTTTATTTTTAATAATATTGTCCACATGGCTTTTGCCTTGACGGAAATATCAAATTGACGTAAAGTTATCGAGATATTTAACCCTATTTTCCCCAATGAACACTGACTATATTACAATTCACAAAGCCCGTGAGCACAATCTCAAAAGCATTGATGTTCAAATACCACGCAATAAATTTACGGTCATAACTGGTCTTAGCGGATCAGGAAAATCATCCTTGGCTTTTGATACGATTTACGCCGAAGGACAGCGCCGCTATGTTGAAAGTTTATCAGCTTACGCACGCCAGTTTTTGGAACAATTACAAAAACCCGATGTCGAATATATTACAGGCTTGTCCCCAACAATTTCCATCGAACAAAAAACGACCAGCCGAAACCCGCGTTCAACTGTTGCAACTCAAACTGAAATCTATGATTATCTTCGACTTTTATTCGCTCGCGTCGGAACACCATATTGTTACAATTGTGGCAAACTTATTGAACGCCAAACCACCGAAGAAATCACACAGCAAATTTTGGCAGCACCGCAAGGGACAAAAATCAATATTTTGGCACCGCTTATTAGTGGACGCAAAGGCGAATATCGTGATATCGGCAAACAAGTTTCAAAGGCTGGCTTTGTACGTTATCGCGCTGACGGCACAATTCATGAAACCACCGACAAAGTAAAATTCGACAAATTTAAAATTCATCACGTTGAAATCGTCGTTGATCGGCTGATTGTTAAAAGTGCAATCAAAAAACGTTTAACCGATTCACTAGAAACCGCACTTAAAATCGGCGAGGGAATCGTGATCATTGATTTTAACGGCCAACAACCGGAAAAAACATTCAGTGAACGCTACGCGTGTGTTGAATGTGGCACAAATTTATTAGAAATCGAACCGCGCATTTTTTCCTTTAACTCACCCTACGGCGCTTGTCCCGACTGCAATGGCTTAGGTACAAAGATGGAAATTGATGCTAATTTACTTATTCCTGACGTCAACAAGCCTTGGGTACAAGCGATAGCTCCCTGGAAACGAGGCAACAAAAACTATTTAATGTATTATCGCGCCGTCATGCGTGAAATCGGCGCCAAATACCGCATTGAGCAAGCAACAGCTTTTAAAGATTTACCCGCAAAATTTATAAATATTATTTTCAAAGGTTCCTCTGACGAAGTCTGGGGCAAGCCTTTTGAAGGAATTCTCAATTATCTTAAGCGTCTTTTCAAAGAAACCGACAGCGAATGGCTGCAGGGGGAAATCAACCAATATATGTCTGAATCGCCTTGCCAAAATTGCCAAGGCAAACGTCTTAAAAAAGAATCTCTCGCTGTTAAAATAAACAACAAAAACATTGCCGAAGTCACAGAGCTTTCAATTAAAGAAGGGAAAAAATTCTTTAATTCGCTCAATCTTAATACCGAGCAAAAAAAGATCAGTGAACAAATCCTTAAAGAAATTCAGCGCAGACTCGACTTTTGCATTGATGTCGGCCTTGAATATTTAACTTTAGATCGTAAAAGCGGAACACTCTCCGGCGGGGAGGCCGAACGAATCCGTCTGGCTACCCAGGTTGGATCTGGACTTGTTGGCGTCATCTATATCCTTGATGAACCCTCCATTGGCCTGCATCAAAAAGACAATGAAAGGTTATTATCAACTTTGCATTCGCTTCGCGATATCGGCAACACTTTAATCGTCGTAGAACACGACGAAGACACGATCCGAAACGCCGATTACATTATTGACATGGGCCCCGGCGCCGGAGAATTTGGCGGGCAAGTGATTTATGCCGGAGATATCCCTGGACTTTTAAATTCCGAAAAATCCTTGACCGGACAATATCTTCGGGGTCAACTTAATATTAAAATGCCAGAACACCGCCGAGAGACTATCAATTCGAAATTTCTAACGTTAAGCGGTGTTACGGAACATAATCTTAAAAATATCAATGTTTCTTTTCCTTTAGGAACCTTTATCTGCATTACGGGCGTCTCAGGCTCCGGCAAATCAACTTTAATCAATGATGTCCTTTACAAGGCACTGGCACAAAAAATTAATCACGCTAATGAAAAGCCAGGTTGTTATAA
>CAZNNZ010000181.1:1175-2384 GCA_964574575.1 uncultured Planctomycetales bacterium | reverse complement strand
GGGCAAGAGGTTAAAAAAAGTGTCGATTGCGGCTTTGATGTTTTTTATAATTCGCCCTCGGCGCAGTTGGCAAAGTTTAGCGGCGGGCAAATTGTTGAAACAGTCAAAGCCGGTAAAGCTTACAGCCTCCATACCAGCAATCGTAAACTTTCTGATCTTTATACGTTTAAGGCCAAAGTCCTCAAAGTTATTGATGGGGACACGCTTTTGACCGACGTGGACTTGGGGTTTATGGTTTATAAGGAGCATAAACTTCGTCTGCGCGGCATTGATACCCCTGAGATCGATACGCCCGAGGGTAAAAAGGCGGATGCGTTTGTTAAAGAGCGTATTAGTCAGTGCGATTTTGTTGTGATCAAAACGCATAAGGACGACAAATACGGCCGTTATCTAGTTGATGTTTTTTATTTGTCCGGGCAAAGCGATGCCGACCAGGTTGCCGCAGAAGGTGTTTTTTTAAATCAAGAATTACTCGATAATCGTCTGGCCGTTGGTTGGTAAAAAACTTTTTCTTCTTTTTTAAGAATTTGTGTTACGATTTGAAAGTACTGCAGCAGTCTCGCTCTGTTTAAAATACAATCCCTTGCTTAATTTAAAGAAAAAGTGGAGTTTGAAATGAGAAAATTTATTTTTGTTCTATTGTCCGTCGTGCTGTTTGTCTCTTCAGCCTCTGCGGCCATTGAAATTGGTATTGCGTCTTTTAATGTTTCGCAAGGCACTTTGCCGATGGCCGAAGAAATCAAGGACTTTGAGCAAAGCTTAGGCAAACATATCAGCACTTTTAATTGGTTTTTGGGATTTAATGATATAAATCAGCCCGGCATTCCTGCGGCTTATTTGAACACAGCGGTCAATTATCACGACGGGTACAAAACAAATATTATTCCGATGTTGACTTTAGAGCCTTGGGTATTGCAAGAGGATGTGGCAAGCGGAAGGTATGATGATTATTTGCGTAGTTTGGCGACGGATCTTAACAGTTATGGTTCGACCACGCGTCTGCGTTATGGCCATGAAATGATTCAGGACGATAATCCTGCGACACGCGGCTGGTATTCGTGGCAAGATCAGCCGCTTGCTTATACAGCTGCTTTTCGTCATGTTTACAACGTGATGAAGCCGTTGGCTCCTAATCTTGAGTTTGTTTGGTCGCCTAATCAAACGCCGGGGGGAGTAGATCTTTTGGCGAAATATTTCACTGGCAAAGAT
>CAZNNZ010000181.1:0-1165 GCA_964574575.1 uncultured Planctomycetales bacterium | reverse complement strand
GTGCGTCAACAGAGTTTGCCGGCAAGCCTGCGTGGATTGCGGATGCTTTTTCCAAAATGCAAACCGACTATGAGCGGATACAGGCGTTTTATTGGTTTAATGTCCAAAAGGAACGAGATTGGCGCTTGGATTCTTCGCCCGAAGCGTTTGAAGCTTTCAAATTAGCCATGCAGGATAAGGATTTTATTTCTCACCCGACGGCTCTTCCCGTTGTGACCCCCGAGCCTGTCAGCAGTGTTCTATTTCTTTTTGGCGCTGGGGTACTGGCTTGGAAAGTCCGACGACGTTTTGTTGAGGCGTAAAGCTTTTGTAGCGGCGCCGCAGGCGGGGGATTGGTCCCCACTTTAGCTCCCTCGCGTTTGACTTTCCCCACTCTTTTCTATATAATCCCTCTATTGTTTTTTATGACCATTTTCGACGGAAAAAGGAATATTCTTTATGGAAGTTGATGAAATAAAGCACGTTAGAATTGAAAAACTTAATAAGCTTTTGGCCTTAGGCTTGGAGCCTTATGGTCGGCGTTTTAAACCCACGCATTCGATGGCAGAGGTTCTGCAAAATTTTGTCGAAGAGACGCCGGTCACTTTAGCGGGCCGCATTTTGGCTAACCGCGCTCACGGCAAAGCGGTGTTTATGGATTTAGCCGACCAGACGGCTAAGATTCAGCTCTACATTAATATGGGCACAATTGGCGAACAAGCCGTTGCGATTGTCGGGAGTTTAGACATTGGCGATATTATCGGCGTCGACGGGGTTTTGTTTAAAACCAAAACGGGGCAGGAAACGGTCAAGGTTTCAAAAATAACGCTGCTGTCCAAATCACTGATGACTTTGCCGGAAAAGTGGCACGGTTTAAAAGACGTTGAGGTTCGTTATCGCCAGCGTTACGTCGACATGATTGCCAATTCGAACGTCCGTGAAATTTTTTTAAAGCGCACCAAACTGATTTCTTTTATTCGCAATTATCTCGACACCCGCGGCTTTCTGGAGGTCGAAACTCCGATGCTTCAGCAGCAGGCTGGTGGCGCGCGCGGCCGTCCTTTTGTTTCCAAACACAATGCGTATGACATGGACGTCTATTTACGCATTGCCCCTGAATTGTATTTGAAACGCCTTCTCGTCGGTGGTTTTGAACGTGTGTATGAAATTAACCGCAATTTTCGCA
>CAZNNZ010000180.1:0-2387 GCA_964574575.1 uncultured Planctomycetales bacterium | reverse complement strand
CTCTATGGCGCAATTCGCCTTAAAAGGACTCCTCATAAATCGGCTAACTTACATATCATGTTATTTAAGCACTCAACACCTCTAGAAAAAGTTTTTCTAAACGATGGCCCTTAGGCCGAATATCCGTTAAAATCATTCCTGTTTTCGCTAAGGCCGCGACAAAATCATGCAGAGTTTCTTTGCGACTTAATTCCACTTCAAGCGTTGTCTCGTCAATAATTTTGGGTTCATAATGCGCCAACAAAGCAATGTCTTTAACATGCACAACGCTGACAAGATAAACTTCTCTCTCCATCAAAGAAACCATTCTCTTAACCGAATCGTGCATAATAATTTCGCCGCCCTTGATGATCGCGGCATTGCGACACATTTGTTCGACTTCCTCAAGATAATGCGTCGTTAAAAGGATTGTCATTCCTGAGACATTTAATTCACGCAAATACTGCCACATTTCATGACGAATCTCAACGTCCACGCCCGCCGTCGGCTCATCGAGAAACAAAATCTTTGGGCTATGCATCAGGGCACGTGCGATCATAAGCCGGCGCTTCATGCCTCCTGACAAAGTCCGCGAGACACTAAAACGTTTTTCCCAAAGACCCAAACGCTTGGTGAGCATTTCTGCCTGACTGATCGCCTGACCACGAGGGATACCAAAATATCCCGCTTGCGTAACAAGAATATCCATCACTTTTTCAAAAATATTCAAATTGATTTCTTGCGGGACAACGCCAATAAATTTTTTAACTTTTGAAAAATCATGTTCAATATCATGCCCTAAAACTTTTACCTGACCACTGGTTTTTTTAACCAAATCCGTAAGTATTCCAATAATCGTCGTCTTGCCGGCGCCATTAGCGCCTAAAAGGGCAAAAAAATCCCCGCTCTCAACGTGCAGATTAATCCCCTTTAAGGCCTGCGTACCGTTAGCATAAATCTTAGTCAAATTTGTGATTTCTAATGCTTTCATAAACTCTTAAAGAATATTTTGCGAGAATTATAACTGATTATTTATCTTTTTGCTGAGAATCATATTCACCCTGCAGTTTTTTTCGTACCCGATTGGAATTGGAATCACGAATGACCTCGGCAAGAACCTCGGCTAAGTCAGCACGACCAGAACTTCTTAAAATCTCAACTTGATTTTTAGCATTAGTAACATCACCCTTGTCTGCGTAAGCTATACCTAAATCATAATTAACTTCGCTATGATCCCCTTCCATTTCTAAAACACGCTTATAAATTTCAATCGCTTTATCAATTTGACCATGATCATGCAAATTGCGAGCTTTATTATAAAGTAATTGTTGCCCAAGTTTTTTATCACAAGATATCAGCGAGCATAAACAAGCCGCAAAAAAGAACACGCAAAACACAAACTTTATTTTTTTCAAAAACATGACGTTGCCACCCTCCAAGAAATCAACCAAGCAAAAATCATTTCTTTTATACTACTCTCAACTGAAAATTTAAAAATCTATTTCTTTTTTATCAAAAAACAGAACTTTTTTACACTTGCGACAAAAATAACAAAAAAGAAAATGGCCAATCCTAAAAAAGTCAAATACAGGTTACGACTATATCCCGGCGGGTCATAAACAAAACGAATGAGATAATCTCCACTTTTAGGAATCACACACGCCATAAAATTAAAATTAGCCCTTAATATTCGAATCGGGACATCGTTTAAATAAACTTTCCAACCCTCATCATAAGAATCAGCAAAAAGCAAATACCCCGACGATGGCGACTTGAAATGACTTTCTACTACATTAGGACTTGCTTTATCAATTGGAATCACAAAAGCTTGTTTCGCCTCATTGTTTGCTAACAAGATAGGCGCTGAAATCAAAAGCGTTTTGTGCGCATCAAAGCTATTATCTTTAAGCCGAGCCAAAAGCACATCATCATTATCAATCGTTTCCGCAGAAAAGAATAAATTCAAACGGCCCAAAGCGCTGGGCCTTTGTATTAATTTCCCATCCTCGCCAAAAACATATTTAACCGCAGAAATATCCAAAAACCGCGCATTATCCGTCGCATCTTCCGGATAAAGCATATAAATTCCATCAACATAACCAAATGCCGTCAAAAGTTTTGAAAATCGTTTGGTCATATATCCGACGGTACCCGTATAACTTGGCATATTAAAAACCAAGTTCTTGTTTGCATTAAAATCCTGCCGGTCCTGATGACTAACCCGATAATTGACAAGGTCCATCTGTTGACGCAAAGATGCAGGAATGTCGCGATAATTAAATGGCTTTGGATAAAAAGCATTTTTAAAATAAAATGGCGAGGTAATGTTATTAAAACGGGCATTAAAAACAATCAGATCCATCGCGCTAAAACTTACCAACAGAAGAAAAACCAATTGGGCAGAGAGA
>CAZNNZ010000179.1:0-2400 GCA_964574575.1 uncultured Planctomycetales bacterium | reverse complement strand
AATGTGCCGCTTTAAAAAGTTCATCGTGACGCAAGCCGTGCGATGCGGGATTTGAAATTAGCTGTTTATGACGACAAAGGCGACCGGCTTTCTGCTAAGATCAACGCAAAATTTGTCGACGGCACGGATATTAATATTAATGTGGAAGCCAAAACCGAACGCAGTGCAATCGTCAAGATTCGTGTTGGTCTTTTGGGCGATAAAGAAAAATCCGAAATGATATTTTCGGCCATTAAGAAACGGTTGTAATGGAAGTTAAGTCTAATTTTTATTTGCCGCGTCCGTTAGCGTTGATTCTTACTGGAGTATTTATGTCGATTATCCTTTATACTTCGACTGTCCCATCGCCTAAAGTTGATGTCTCTAGCCAGTCTTTTGTCGATCATGCCTTAGATTTTGCCCATTTTCCAGTTTATATAGTTTTGACGTTTCTTTTATGGGCTGTTTTTGCTTCCGCGAAATTTCGCTACCAAATTATTGTATTTGCGATTGCTTTCTTTTTTGGAGTTTTCAATGAATTTGTTCAGTTACATGTTCCCGGCCGTTCTTTTTCCATTAAGGACATGGCAGTTAATGCTTTAGGTGCCATCTTTATGATTGGCTGTTTAAATTATTTGCGAAAAAAATCTGCCTAAATGATGGCCTAAAATGGCGGCAGGTATATAATACTGTCAATGGAAAATCCGTCTTTGAATCCTTCGGCCAATGCAATTCGATCTGCGCCCGAAAAGTGGCGTACCCTCCTTAATCAATTCGAAGATGTTCTTGCCGCGAGTATTTTTATCGTCGATGCCAATGGGAATGTCATTGTTCCTCTAAGTCAGTCAGGCGAAAATGGTAGTTTTGGCGCTGTTTTTCTTGAAAAAACTTTTGGCTTAGGGTTCAGTGAAAATAAAAATATTGTTTTAGAAAACTTTGATAAAGGCGAGATTTATCTGCAAATGATCGATCCTTTTGAGATGCATGTTTTTGCTGTTCCCATAGCTTTTGAAAATGATAAGGTTGAGCTTTATTTAATTGTCGGGCCGGTCGTTGTTAATAAGCCGTGGTTTGATAGCAAATATTTGGCTTTAGCAGAGCAATTGGGTTTAGGTGGTCAGGATTTCTTAAAAGATATCCATCTTGTCGCACAAGTGTCAAAATCTGCATTGGATGCCATTTTGGATTTATTGGCTGAAGTTGTTAAGGATGTGCTGGAGGTTCAATTTGAAAAGCAAAAGTTTCAGTTTATGCAATCAGCTAGTTCGGTAGTTCGCCCAACTATTATTGATGCGGCAGAAGATATTTTTGTTACCATTCAACAAGATCAGCTGTTGGTTTCTATCCTTGATAATGCGATAAAAATGGCTAATGCAGAGGGTGGCTCGATAATGCTTCTTGATGAGCCGAGTCAAGAATTTGTTATCCGTGTTTCGCGTGGGCTTGAAAACAAAAAAAATATAATGCAATCTCGCGTAAAAATTGGTGAAGGGATTGCTGGTTTAGCGGCAAAAGGGAAGACACCGCTTTTTATAAAAGGAACAGAAAGTGACGCAACTTTGCGGCCACTTTTGAAGCGCCCCGAAATTAAGCACTCGATTATTATTCCGCTGGTTGTGCAGCAGAAGGTAGTAGGCGTGCTTAATCTTTGTACAAAGAATGAAGAGTCTAATCCAGTGCTTGAACACGTTGCTCGTGATGTTAGACAACTTTCCCGCTTTATTGCAACAGCTCTCCAAATCTTATAAGGATAGTTAATTTTTCTCTTCTAAAAATCCTTGGATAATATTTTACAAATGCTCAAAACAACACTATAGTACTTATGGGCATATGCTCAAAAGTACCGGCCGGTTGTTTTGGGCAATTGGTCAAATAATCTGGACGGGTTTTTGTAAATAATTTATGGTTTATTTTTGGAAGGAGACTTAAGTGAGCCATCAAGGACGTCCTAAGAAGGTTCGTTATATTCAAAAAATGCCGACGGTGCGGCAATTTAGTCCGCGTGGTAAGCCGGGTCGTCCGGAGGAGGTTATTTTGCATATTGACGAGTTTGAGGCGTTTAAATTGTCTGATTTTCAAATGTTTAGCCAAAGTGAAGGTGCGTTGGCAATGAAGCTCTCGCGGGCAAGTTTCGGTCGTGCGGTTCGCCAAGCGCGCCGAAAGATAGCTGATGCGCTTGTTAATGGAAAGATTATAAAGATTCAGATGGGTGATGCCCAGATTGGCGTGCGTCAGCGCGTGGCTACTAAGGATTCTGTTGTTGTCGCCCGTAAGGAAAGTCTTGTTTCAGAGAATGTCGCTGAGCTTGTCAAAGGTATTCCGAGTCAGAACGCGTTTTAAAAACTCAAAAGACAGGGTATTTCACAGGTTGTCACCATACTTTAAAATCTTGTATATTTTTATTATTAACAACTTCCTATA
>CAZNNZ010000178.1:0-2443 GCA_964574575.1 uncultured Planctomycetales bacterium | reverse complement strand
ACTGGTACAAGAAACGCTTAAAGGACAGTATCCTTTCACAGGTGTATGTTGATAAAAACAAAGTAGCCGGCATTGACTTAGACGATAAAGAACAAGCTCAAAAAATTTACGCCCAATACGTCGAGGCGTTTAAGAAAGGCGTTTATAACTATATTAAAGAAGACTACGACCCTCTCACTCAAGAAACCTTCCCGCGCAAATATTTTTCCGGTGGAATGGGTTTGGTTGGTTTGAGCGTTGTGACCGAATATCGTCAAGGCTTGCCTAAGAAAGTTGGCGTTGCGAGTTCCGGCTTGTTTGAGATTGCTGTTAATTTGGATTTTTCAAACTGGCAATCGTCGGTAAATAAAGTTGAACTCCCGAGGGAAATTCTCTTGAGCTCCCAAGATTTGGCCCGATCAGAGGTTCTCCAAGTCCTATATATGAGTCAAGATATAATTACAAAATACCGTCGGATGACTTTGCGTATCAGGGTGCCGGATGGGAATGTTCGTATTTTAAAACTTTATAGCGATAAAAAAAATTTCAATAATGAGTCGTTAGGATATGCTGTAGCCGAAAAGCTTGGAATGCATGTGCCTAAGCATCAAGAGTTTGAGGTTGCGTCTGATTTTGAAGTATTAGTTAAACAGGCCGTTAAAGTTGGGAATATTCTGCCGCAAATGGCTGAGCCTTACGATTGCGCACGCGTGATTGAGCAGGTGCAAGAATATAAAACGGACAAATCTTATAACGGATTAGAAGAATTGGTTGTTTTTACACACCTGATGCATTTTGATGATTTTGAGGATTTAAGAGCGCAATATGGATTTTCAAAAAATATATATGTTACTTATGATGGGAAATTTGTTGCTTATGATTATGAAACGGCATGGCAGAGCAGTGATCCGGCGATTTATTTTTTTTCCTATAAAAATGTGGCTGATAGAATTGATCGTTCTAAGTTGGAAAATGCGATTCAGAAAGCACGTCAGTTAAAATCTGATGATTTTTCTAAATTTCTAAGGGGTCAAGAAAGCCGTGAAATTTTTCAAGAGCGAGTTAATAATTTTGAAAACGATATGATTCGTGAATTAAGTTATTGGACAAACGAACCTCAGGCTGTCCGGTTGTTGGGGATCGTAAAAAACATGAAGTCTTCTTCCGCCGTCGGCGGGATTGATTTGACGGCCGGCAAAACGCCCTTGGATATCCGCGGCCAAGCTGAGCCTGTCGAATTTAATTTTGACACCAAAGAGTTGCAAAATCTGCAGTTTGACGGTTTAGTGCCGGTGATTATTAATATTGTGCCGGTTGTCAATTTGCCGCTGTTTCTTACTGAAAAACCAGTTTTAAAACCGACTTCGCAGTTAAGCAGATCAAATTGATTAATGCCCCAAAAAATTTTTCTGTCCCAAAATTATTGTGCTAATATAGAACACATTTTTAACCTCAATAGTATTGACCTTTTATGCACTTTTCCGATTACGTCCATTTGCACGTTCACACCCAATACAGTTTACTCGACGGGGCTTGCCGCGTTACAGAGTTGATCAAAAAAGCCGCCGAGTACAAAATGCCTGCATTGGGCATGACGGATCACGGAAATCTTTTTGGTGCGATCACCTTTTATGAAACGGCAATCAAATACGGGGTCAAGCCGATCATAGGCTGTGAGGCGTACTTGGCGCCGGTAAGCCGTTTTGACCGCAGTCCCCAACAGGGGGGCGCGTCGCATTTGGTTTTGTTTGCGAAAGACAATACGGGTTACAAAAATTTGATGAAGCTTGTTTCGGCCGGATATTTGGAAGGGTTTTATTACCGTCCGCGCATGGACAAAGAAATTTTGGCCCAGCATAGCGAAGGGCTCTTGTGCACCTCGGCGTGCCTGCGCGGTGAAGTTGCCTATAATCTCATGAAGGGAAATTATGACGCCGCTCTAAAGTCCGCCTCGGAATTTAGCCAGATTTTCGGAAAGGGAAATTTTTATATTGAGCTTATGGAGCACGGCTTGCCTGATCAGAAGCCGGTTAATGAAGGCCTGCTTAAAATTGCCAAAGAACTCGATTTGCCTTTGGTTGTTACCAACGATGTGCATTATCTTGAACAAACGCAGTACAAGGCACACGAAGCGCTGTTATGCATTCAGACGCAGACGTTTTTAAATGATCCTAACCGCATGCGGTTAAAGACAGACCAGTTTTTCTTTAAATCGCCCGAGCAGATGAAACGCGAATTTTTGTGGGTTCCCGAAGCGCTTAAGAATACCGTCGAGATTGCGGATAAATGTAATTTGGATTTGCGTTTTGGCCAATATCATTTGCCCAACTATACGCCGCCGGGGGGCATGGGTAAGGATGAGTACTTAGAAGAACTTTGTGCTAAGGGCATCCGGGAGCGTTATGGGCTAATGACCCCGGCTTTGCAGGAGCGGCTGACGCATGAATTGCAGACGATTAAAAAG
>CAZNNZ010000177.1:0-2550 GCA_964574575.1 uncultured Planctomycetales bacterium | reverse complement strand
ACTGTAGCCAAGCGTATTGAAGAGGCTGAACAAAAATGGGCAGAGGCTTTGTTTATGACGGCTTATGCGCGTAAAGCCGCTTTGGAAATGATTAATAAAGTTTTAAACGGCGAAGTTAACGTCGAGGATGTTGTTAAGGACGAGTTGGAACGTCGTCCAAAACTTATTCGGGATTTAAACCGGATTATTAAAAAGGTTCGAACTAGTCGTGTTGGGACGGTGCAGTCTGCAATGACTTTGGCCGAATTTAAATTGACTGCCGCGTTTAATGAGGATGTTATTGTCCGGATCGCGGATTGGGTTGAGCGTATTGAAAAGATTGATCATGCTCTTAAAAGCCGTCGCGCTGTCGCTGATGTTGATGAATTGCGCAAAGAAAAAAAGCAAATTCTTAAAGAGCTTGCTGATCCTCTGGCAAAAATTAAGGAACAATTGCGCGTCATTAAAATTCGACAGGCGAAGTTTAATAAAGCCAAAAAACTTTTAGTTGAGGCAAATCTTCGGTTGGTTGTTAGTATTGCTAAAAAATATATCAATCGCGGACTTTCTTTTCTTGATCTTATTCAAGAGGGGAATATGGGTCTTATTCGTGCGGTTGAAAAGTTTGAATATAAACGTGGATATAAATTTTCAACGTATGCGACATGGTGGATTCGCCAAGCGATTACCCGCTCGATTGCCGATCAAGCTAGAACGATTCGTATTCCGGTGCATATGACGGAAACAATTAATAAAATTATTCGCGTTTCTCGTCAGTTTGTTCAAGAAAGCGGGCGCGAGCCGTCCGCACAAGAAATTGCCAAACAGATGCGTATTCCCGTCGGCAAAGTTAAAGAGATTTTGAAAATCTCTCAAGTTCCTATTTCTTTGCAGACGCCGATTGGCGATGAGGGCGATACGAATTTTGGTGATTTTATTGAGGATAAAAAAGCTGTTTCGCCGGCGAATGCAACATTGCATTCGATGCTGAAGGAAGAAATTGGCGCTGTTTTACAAACTCTTGATGAACGTGAACGCAAGATTTTGGAATTGCGTTTTGGGATTTATGACGGGACAAGCCGGACACTCGAGGAAGTCGGCAGCGAATTTAATGTTACTCGTGAACGTGTGCGCCAGATTGAATCAAAGGCTTTGCGCAAGTTGCGTCATCCTAGCCGCTCACGACGTATCAAGTCTTTTATTGATATGTCTTTAAGAGAAGCGGAAAATACTGCGTAATTGACGCTAAGGTTTATTTTAAGTAAAGCCCTGCATCGTTTTGGTGTGGGGTTTTTACTTTAAGTGACAGTGGCAAATGTTTTTTTGTATGCTATATTGTAGAAGATTATCAATCCTATGAGATCCCTTTTTATCATATTTTCGCTGATTTTTGTTTCCCTTAATGCGGGTATAAATGTCTATGCTCAAGACCAAGCCCCAGAAGCCAAAGATCTCTTTGCCCCTGTTGAAAATACCACTACAAAAATCAATAGCATTGTCCAAAGAATTTATGATCAAGCAATAACAGTCAAGGAAAAATCAAAGGAATTAGTCGACTTTGATGAAAAATGTTTGGTTAAAAATCAGGATGGTTTTTTGACGTTAACTTATGAGACGCAAATTCCTTCTGCCGGCGGGAAAACCACACCCTATGCTTTTAAGTTGGATGTTGAATCAATTACTGCCAAAACATATACGTCGCATCAAGGGTATTTTAATTATCCGATGCCGCTTTTGGATTTGCAGTTCTCGGGATATGTTGTTAAGCATCCTTTGCGGCGGCAATTTGATGTTGCGGCTTTAGTCGATAAATTAGGCGAAGAATTGGCAGATTATCAGCAACAATTTTTGCCGTTGCGTTTTATGATTGTCCCTGAAGAAAGTACTTACCATATTGGTGAGCCGATTCGTTTTAAGGCGGTTTTAGCTAATGTTTCAAAAACAAATATATTGGTTAAAGGCTTAAGCGAAGAAACTCTTTTTTTTACGTTAAATCATGCTTTTTGGGGAACTTATCCGGATGGAGAACCAGAGATACTTTCTCCGAAGCAAATTCGACAGCGACAGCGTCAAGAGGATCGGCAGGCCCGAGCAGAAGCTCGCGAAGCTCAGAGAAAAGCACGTGATATCGAAAGACGATTAAAAAAAAATATGGGTTTGCCTACGACGATTGGCAAGCAAACATATGTAAAAGATAAAATCATTTTAAGGGCTGAGGAAGCTTTAAGCGTTGATTTTACAGGTGAGGGTTACAAAAGAGCCCAAGATGTTGAAATCCGCGGCATTTATCTTGAGAGTACAAAAGGACTTAAACCTACCGCAAAAGTCATTTTGAAAATTGTTGAATAAAGAATTTGCAATTGAAAGTTACTCCCTCTTGTGATATTCTAAACAATCTTCTTGAGACATTTTTTTTAATTTGTGTGGCCTTGACTCGGGCCTATAGCTCAAGCACTGCAAAGTATTTACAGTTCTTCGCCATGAGCGAGGAATTTCTGGATTTGATGTTGGGGCCCATAGCTCAGTCGGTTAGAGCAGGGGACTCATAATCCCTTGGTCCCTGGTTCGAGT
>CAZNNZ010000176.1:0-2555 GCA_964574575.1 uncultured Planctomycetales bacterium | reverse complement strand
CGGATCAGGAAAAGCATCGGAAAAATCAGCACCAATCACATCAACCGCAACACCCGGGCGTAAATATTCGGGTGCATTTTCAAGCGCAACTTTAACCGCAAAAGTTTGTGTAACACGCTCCTCAGGTGTTTGCACATTGCGCGGAGTAAATTCAGCCTGCGAAGAAATAAAACTTACCTGACCGCTAAATGTTTCTTTTAATCCATCAAAAACAAGCTTCGCCTTCTGCCCCATTTTTATTTTATTAATTTTTCCCTCGGGAACATAAATTCTTACCCATAAATTTTTACGATCCCCGATAATAAAAACCGGAGAACCAGCGGCGACTACCTCACCGACTTCATGAACTTTAACCAAGACAACGCCATCGATCGGCGAAACAATACGCTCATCCTCTACTGCCAAAGCGGCATGTTCCAAATCCTGTGCAGTTGCTCCCCCTTGTTTAAAAAGGTTTTCAATACGCTCAAAATCGCGCTTGTTCTGCTCATAGCGGTCAAAAGTCGCAATCTCTTGTGCCTGCGCAACCGTTTTTCCCTCGTCGGCGCTGACTGTTATCAAGCGGCCGGCGACTTTGGCTCCCAGCGCATGTTCTGTCAATTCCAAAGTCCCTGAAAATTTCATAGCCGATGAATCAAAGTTGTAACCACAACCGCTTGTCACCGACATTACCACCAAAAACAAACCTACGAACTGTTTCACGTTGCGCTCCTTATTTTTTGTCCAACAAAAATTTTTCAACGTCTGCTCCTAAACGCGCAAGATTAATCTTAGCCAGTAAATAATAACTTAGCGCCTCTTCTTTTTGATCATGCGCAAATTGAGAGTCAACTTCTGCTAAAGACAAATCCAAACTACTGGCGTTGCCAGCTTGATATTTACTGCGAGCTAACTGAAGCTCTTCGTCGGCAACGGCAATATTTTTATCATTTTCCTCAACAAAAAATTGTGCCTGGGATAAAATCGCATACTGACTTTCCAAATTCGCTTCTACATTGCGCTTAACACTTTGCCACTGCGTTTGCGAGATATGTACAGCATTTTCACTGGCTTTTAAATTAGCCTGTCGCAACCCGCCTTCAAAAATAGGAATGCTGGCCGTAACACCCAAAGCATACGTTTCACTGGAATCCTTTGAATTTGGCGACATCCCGTTGGGCCCGTATTCACCTAAGAAAGAAACTTTGGGCCAAAAATCCGATTGATTTGCCTGACGTTCTTTTTGACTTAGCTTAAACTGTTCACTGGCCAGACGGACATCCGATTGATTTTCTGTCTGCGAGGATACAAAAATTTCTTTTTTGAAAAGCTCATCATCCCAAACAAAATAGATTTTCTGTTCAAACGAAAGATTTAATGCCGCCAGAAGATCAAGCTTGCGCTCTAAAGCTTGTTTTTTTGCAGTCTCAAAATTATACAAAGCATGCGCATATTTTGCCCGCGCTTTTTTCATGTCCATCGATGAACTTAAACCAGATTTAAAACGCGAAAAAATAATACTGATTTCTTTTTTGTCCCGCCGCAATGCTGATTGCTCAACAAAAAAACGGTCCTGCGAACGTTTGGCCTCAATAAAAAGCGTTGCCACCAAAACCAAAACATCTTCCTGAATTTTCTTTTGCTGGGCAACAGAAACAACATGCCCCTGTTGGCTAGCTTTAAAACGCGCCATCGCACTAGGATCAAAAATCGTTTGCGTCAGCCGCAATCGCGCGTCATAAACATTAAACGGACCGACTAAAGGACTTCCGAACAATTCAAGTCCAACGCCGCGCAAATCCCTCGTCTGGCGAGTTTCAGAAACGATCCCTTTAAATTGTGGCAATAGTGGCGAGGCATTCTGTTGGATGTTGGCTAAAGCCTGCTTAACACGTTCATTTGCGACGATCAAATCCGCATGCCGCGTTAAAGCCATTTGTATCGCCTGCGCGAGATTCAAAGAAATGGTTTGGTGATCTTCTATCGCAAAAGCATCAACAGAAAGCAGAAACACACAAATTACAAAAAGACCAATGCTTCCAATTTTTCGCCGCACGATTTTCATCTTATGTCCTTCTAAAATTTAAGCCTGAAAAAGAAATAAGGCTGGCCTTTTATTAATGTCGACTTTCTGACTTTTCCAATCGCAGATCTTCAATGTTTTTATATATTGCGTCGGACTCATCAAATCCACGGCGATGCAAAGCATTGTGCTGGGACTACAATTTTGTAAAATATCGGCCAACATATTTTGGTTACGGTAAGGGGCTTCCATAAAAATCTGCGTTTGTTTTTCAGATGCGGATCGCCTTTCAAGCTCTTTAAGTTTTTTGATACGCCCTTCTCTTTCCTTCGGCAAATAACCATTAAAAGCAAAATTCTGTCCATTTAAACCCGACGACATCAAAGCCAGCATAATAGACGAGGGGCCCACGAGCGGGACAACTTCACGACCATGTTTGTGCGCCAAAAGAACAATGGCAGCGCCCGGATCCGCAACACACGGACATCCAGCCTCAGAAATAACACCCATGTCCACATCGGCGCTTTGCTTAAAATTATTTTCAATTTCTTTA
>CAZNNZ010000175.1:0-2614 GCA_964574575.1 uncultured Planctomycetales bacterium | reverse complement strand
TTTACTGCGAGCTTGGCAGTCAGGTCACAATCGTAGAAACCATGCCGTATCTTTTGCCTGGCTGTGACCGCGATTTGGGTGTCATCCTCGAGAACCGGATGAAAAAACATTTTAGCGCGCTCAAACTTGAAACCAAGGTCACCAAAATTGAAGACCTGCCCGACGCAGTTCTGGTGAGCTTTCAAGACAAAGCGGGAAATGTCACCAGTGAAACCTTTGACAAAATTCTTGTTTCCATCGGCCGCAAACCCAATTCCAAAAATTTAGGATTAGAAAACACAAAAGTCACTTTGACTACCCGGGGCTTTGTGCAAGTTGACGCCCAAAGGCGGACAACGGATCCGAAAATTTTTGCCATCGGCGACATCGCCGGAGATCCTATGCTTGCGCACAAAGCGTCGCACGAAGGCCGTGTCGCCGCCGAGACCATCGCTGGACACAAAGTTGCTTTTGAACCGATGGCTATTCCTGCCGTTGTTTTTACCGATCCCGAAATCGCCTGGTGCGGCATTACCGAACCTGAAGCACTCGCGCAAGGCAAAGCCATTAAAGTCGTCAAATTCCCGTGGGGCGCGTCAGGCCGCGCGGTAACTTTAAACCGCACCGACGGACTCACCAAACTTATCATCGATCCCGAGACTGAAAGAATTTTAGGAGTTTCTATTTGCGGGGTTGGTGCAGGAGAAATGATCGCCGAAGGCGTTTTGGCTGTCGAGATGGGAACATTGGCCACGGATCTAAAGATGTCGATTCATCCTCACCCGACACTTTCGGAAACGATGATGGAAACCGCGGAGAGCTTTTTTGGCCAAAGCACGCACATTTACCGACCTAAAAAAGCGTAAGCTAATAATTGGTTTTATTCTCTAAAATTTTTTGAGTTCCAGCGATATCCGCTCGCCTACGCGCATATCCTGCGCTGCGGCCTGAGTAGCATTGATTTCCAAGACATAAAAAGCAGATTGATTAGGTCCATAGCTCGGACAAGGGTCTTTTTCGCAAGGGGCAGCGGCATGTTCGATATGAATAATCTTTCCATCGAAATCAAGCCAAAGCATATCCAAAGGGATTAACGTTTCTTTCATCCAAAACTTTTGCGGAGCATTGCCACTTAAAACAAACAACATCCCTCTGTCTTTATCCAGATAGTCACGCTTCTGAAGACCTTTTATTTTTTGTTCGTCGGAAATTGCAAGCTCGACGACATAACATGTTCTTTTATAACAAGCCTTATTCTCTTTGGCTTGCGCGTTACAACCGGTGAGCACCACCAAACAAACTAACGTCATTGAAAGCGAACAGAAGCAATCACTAAGAGATTGCCACGTCGCCCTGCAGGCTCCTCGCAATGACACAACTTCTTTCATTGTTTATCACTTCCAATCAAATTCAGATAATCGCGAAAACTGATCTTCCCAGTGATCGTTTTATTAACCACCGCAATACGTTCTTTAGGATACGGATGAGACCGAAAATAATTCGCTGGCCCCAAAGGCCTTTTTTCTTCTTCTTTCATTAAAACCTCAAGGACATCAATCATCTTGGAAGGAACAAAACCAGCCTTTTTCATATACTTAACAGCCAATTCGTCAGACTGATACTCATCTTCGCGCGAATACGCAAAATATAAAGAAGTAATAATGGCATTGACCCCTTGAGCTAACTGAGCATCGCCCGAACCTATCGCGGCAACTTGCATCAAAAGCGAACCGTATGAATTTTGCATTCGCTTTAAACCATGCTTAGCTGTAATATGCCCGATTTCATGCGCGAGAACTCCCGCAATTTGATCGTCTTCGGGGAGCTTATCTAAAAGCCCCTTATAAATGTAAACAAAACCGCCGGGAATACTAAAAGCATTGACAGTTTCATCGTCGATAATGTTGACTGAAAAAACCAAATCCTTGCGGTCACTGACAGCAACTAAACGACCAAAAATTCCATCGACCCGCGCATTGACATCTAAATCCGTAACGAACTTAGCTTCTTTGGCAATCTGTGCGGCAACAGCATTACCTAAATTAATTTCCTTTTCGCTGCTATAGAGCAGGCTTTCTTCTTTCCCCGTCGCCAAGTTGTATTCGTTGGTACATCCACAGAAAAAAAAGCCAATCAAAAGCAGACAATAAAAAATCTTCATAAAATAGAAACCCCAAAACTTTTAAGCATGACGCGCAATTTTGGCAAAGGCAGGCCAATTACATTGCTGTAACAGCCCTCGACCCGACGGATAAAAAGCCCGCCGCGGCCTTCAATATCAAAACCGCCCGCTTTGTCTAAAGGATTAGTATGCTTATGATACTCGGCAATTTCCTCATCGGAAAGCCTTTGCATAAAAAGCTTGGTCTTTTCATAATCAAGAATAGTTTTACCAGAAACAACGTCGATAACTGCAAGCCCCGTATAAACCCAATGCGGTCCGGAACATAAAATTCTCAAAATCCGTTTGGCGTCTGCCAAATCTTTTGGCTTGCCGATAACCCGACGGTGTCCAGCATACACCAGAGTATCAGCGCCGATGACAATTCCTTCTTTTAAACGATCAGCAACTTCTCGGGCTTTTAAAAGCGCATTGTGTTTAACTAATCCCGAACAATTAGCGGTAATTTTATGT
>CAZNNZ010000174.1:0-2710 GCA_964574575.1 uncultured Planctomycetales bacterium | reverse complement strand
GCTTTAGCGCGAATGCTTCTAAGTCTCGACAAGCTACGTCGCGTAAGAAAGTTTTAGAAAAGTTGACTTTCGAAGAAATCCGCCCTTCGTCGCGGCGTTATCCGTTTATTTCCTTTAAGCCCGAGCGCGAAGCGGGTAATGATATCCTTGATATTCAAAAAATAAGTAAATCTATTGAAGGCAAAGTGATGTTTAAGGATTTTTCTTTGCATGTCAGCAAGGAAGACAAGATTGCTTTTATTGGCCGCAATGATTCAGCGGCCACGACACTTTTTCAGGTTTTGTCCGGTGAGCTTGGCGTAGACAGCGGGACGTTTAAATGGGGCTCAACGATTTCAACGGCGTATTTTCCTAAAGACAATTCTAACTTTTTTCAATCGGATTTAAATTTGATTGATTGGTTGCGTCAGTATTCTAAGGAGAAGGACGAAAACTTTATTCGCGGATTTTTGGGAAAAATGCTCTTTTCCGGCGAGGAAACACTTAAGATTGTGCGCGTTTTGTCCGGCGGAGAAAAGGTGCGCTGTATGTTTTCGCGGATGATGTTAGCGGGGGCTAATGCGCTTATTTTTGACGATCCGACCAACCATTTGGATTTGGAATCGATTATCGCTTTAAATAACGGACTTATCAAATGCGACAATGCGATTTTGTTTTCTTCTCACGACCATCAATTTATTCAGACCGTTGCCAATCGTATTGTTGAACTTACTCCCAACGGACACATCGATCGCGTCCACACGACTCTTGATGAATATCTCTCCGATCCCGAAATTCACAAACGCCGCGAAGATCTTTACGAAGAAAAATAAACCCGGGTGGCTGTGCGAAGCGGAGTGTATTATTTATTTTTTAAAATTTCGCGCGCGTATTCTAGGGCTTCGTCGATTTCCCGTAAAATGTTTTTCTCCCCGATGCGCTGTATCATACCGCTTTTGTTGAGTTTTTTCATAAGCCGTACATTGACTGCAGAAAGAAGAACCGTAATCCCGTCTTTTTTAGCTTTGTCAAGTGTGTCCTCAAGCGCACGCAAGCCAGTCGCGTCAATGGTGGGCACATGGCGCATTCTTAAAATAAGAACTTTGGGAGGTTTTTGAATGCCGCGCATGGTGTCGCGAAATTTATCAGCTGCGCCAAAAAAGAAGGGCCCGTTGATTTCAAAAACCTCGACACCGACGGGAATTTTGCGGGCGGAAATAGCATTAGGGTCGTCGGCCGGATTATCAGAAAGATCTTTGTGGAGCTCTTCGTTGATAAATTTTGTGATTGATTTGACTTCCGTGACATCGACCATACGGCGCATAAATAAAAATGAAGCGAGCACAACGCCGACTTCGATCGCCACTGTCAGGTCGATTAAAACCGTCAACAAAAAAGTGATCAATAAAACCATAATGTCACTCTTGGGACTTCTAAAGAGTTTAACGAACAGACGCCATTCGCTCATTTTATAGGCGACCACAATTAAAATTCCGGCCAGTGTTGCCATCGGAATTAAACCTGCCCATTTTCCAAAAAGAAGAAAGATCAGCAAAATTGTGATCGCATGAATGATCCCGGCAATAGGCGTTTGGCCGCCGCTTTTGATATTGGTGGCTGTACGCGCAATAGCTCCTGTTGCTGGAATGCCAGAAAAAAGAGGAGAAATAATATTGGCGACACCTTGTGCGATTAATTCCATGTTGGATCGATGTTTGCGGCCGGTCATTCCGTCGGCGACAACTGCCGAAAGGAGTGATTCAATTCCAGCGAGCAAAGCGATTGCCAGCGCCGAAGAGGAGAGTTGGCCTAAGAGTTCAAAACTTACATGCGGGATATGTGGCGCAACGAAACGGTTGGGTATTTCTCCAAAGCGACTGCCGATTGTAGCTACCGGTAGATTGAAAAACTGGGCAAGAAAAGTTGTAAGAAAAATTGCAATCAGAGGGCCGGGGACTTTGAGAGTCAGTTTAGGTAAAAAAACAAGGATAATTAGCGTCAGCATTCCTAAAGAAATGCTCAAAGGATCAGCGAGTGTTAAATTTTGTGTGTAAGCAATCCATTTGGGGATGAAATGTTCGGGGGTTGGAATGCTAAGGCCTAAAAATTCTTTGACCTGTGTTGTAAAAATGATCAGAGCAATCCCGCTGGTAAATCCAACAGTGACAGGATAGGGAATGTATTTGATCACTTCTCCTAAACGGGCAATTCCCATGAGGATCAATAAAATCCCAGCCATGATGGTTGCTAAAGCAAGTCCGTCGTAACCAAATTTTTGGACAATCGCGTAAATGATGATGATAAAAGCGCCCGTCGGTCCGCCGATTTGTACACGACTGCCGCTTAATAGGGAAATAAGAAAACCAGCGATAACGGCAGTGTATAAGCCTTGCTCGGGTTTGACGCCTGAGGCGATAGCAAAAGCAATCGACAGCGGCAAAGCGACAATGCCGACGATAATGCCGGCAATACAGTCTTTGGAGAAGGTTTTTAAAGAATAACCTTCTTTAAGAACAGTGATGAGTTTTGGTTCGTATTCGTTTTTAAGTATCATGAAAGTTTTTTTGTATAGGATTGACGTTAAGCTTCAATACTACTACTAAATAGCTTTTAGGGCTATAGATTTTCATGGGATTATGCTGTATAAATGTACCTATAGATTAGCGGTTAGGGGAGTTCTTTTAAGGCGAATTGCGCCATAGAGGCGCCAAACAATTGAGCCGAAAAAGGA
>CAZNNZ010000173.1:0-2710 GCA_964574575.1 uncultured Planctomycetales bacterium | reverse complement strand
TTTCTTTTGGCGAAGGGGTTGAAAAAGTTTTTCCGCTTAATTCTCCGGTTATTGATAGCATACAGATTGTCAGCAAAGGAAAAGTTAATCGCAGTAAACTTTATTATTTGCGTGGTCGAGTCGGTAAAGCTTCTAAAGTCGAAAAAGCAGCCGAAAAGCAACCTGTGGTTGCCGCGTAAGTTTTCCTCTATTTGATGCTAGCCCACGAACAAAAAGCCAAAGCAGACGGTTTTGATTTGGTTGTCGGTATTGATGAAGCCGGGCGTGGCCCTTTGGCTGGTCCGGTTGTCGCGGCCGCAGTTTGTGTAAGTGATTATAAATTTTCTTCCCGTATTGATGATTCCAAAAAACTTACCGAAAAACAGCGTCAAGACGCTTTTGATGAAATTGTTGCCAATTGCGATTTTGGTGTTGGTTTAATCAGCGAAGAGCAAATCGACAAACATAATATTTTGCAGGCGACCTTTATGGCGATGAAGGCGGCCATTTTAGATTTGGCCATGCAGGTGCAACTTAGGGCTGATAAGGTGTGTTTGCTTATTGACGGCAATCAGTTTTCATCAGATTTGCCTTACGCGCATCGAACCATTGTCGGCGGTGATGCGCAAAGTTTGTCAATTGCTTGCGCTTCGATTGTGGCAAAAGTGACGCGTGATCGGCTGCTTATGTCCTATGACAAAATTTTTCCCGAGTATGGTTTTGCTAAGCACAAGGGCTATCCGACTAAAGAGCACAAAAAGGCGATTGCACTCCACGGATTATCGCCCATTCATCGGCGGACATTTCGGCATGCTCTCTAAAATAAAAGATTTGCTGCGAAAAAAACTTGGGATCCAGGGAGAAGATATAGCGGTCGATTTTTTAAAAAAGCGTGGATTGCGCATTGTTGAAAAGAATTTTCGCTGCCGGCTTGGCGAGATTGACATTATTGCCGTCGACAAGAACACGATTTGTTTTGTAGAAGTCAAAACCCGCCGTTCATTCGCATTTGGTTCTGGTATGGAATCGGTTTTAATGCGTAAGCAGAAAAAAATTATGAAAACCGCTTTGCTTTATTTGAAAATGAAAGGTTTGAGTGACAGAGATTTTCGTTTCGATGTCATTTCGATTCTTTTGCCAGAATCTAATTGTCCGCAGGTTGAGTATTTACAAAATGCTTTTGAAGGTTTTTGATTTGCAAAAGTTTGCTCGATAAGCTAATATGACGCAGTCATTTGATTCTTTATCAGAAAAGTTCAATTCCCCAAAACAGGAAGTCAAAGTGAAAAAATTTCAGGACTATACACTTAATGAGTATTGTGATGTTTTGTCCCAAAAAGCTGCAGTTCCCGGCGGAGGTTCAGCGGCGGCTTTGTCAGGCGCTTTGGGTGCCGCTTTGCTTTCGATGGTTGTTAATTATTCTTTGGGAAAAAAGACGTCTGATGTTGATGCGAAATTAAAAGAGATTTTTGCTAAGAGCGAAATCTTACGCAAACGTTTTTTGGAATTAGTGGATTTGGATGCAGAAGCTTATTTGGAATTTGTCAAAGCTCGCAAAGCTGATGAGGCGACTAAAGAACAAGCCCGCAAACGTGCTTGTGAAGTTCCGCTCGAGATTGCTCGGTGTTGTTATCAAGCGCTGGATTTAGCTCCCTATCTTGTTTTAGAAGGCAACAAATATTTAATCAGCGATGTCGAAGTTGCTCTTGAGCTTTTAGGCGCCGCGTATAAGTCGGCGATGTTTAACGTTAGAATCAATCAGAGCTAAATCTTTATGTCAGCAAAAATTCTCGACGGAAAACTTCTCGCAAAAAAATTAAGTGACGCGCTTGCCGGCGAAGTCAGCGAATGGAAAGCGCAAACTGCAAAAAATGTCCGCATGGTCAATGTCATTGTTGGCGAGGATCATGGCGCATCGGCGTACGCAAATTCTCAGAAGCGTGTTGCAGCGCAGGTTGGCATTGATTATGAATTGTTAACTCTTGCTGCGGATATTTCGCAGAGCAAACTCGAATATGAATTAGACCGGTTAAGCGAAGACGCCAGTATTAACGCGGTGATGTTGCATAAGCCGCTTTCTCATGGACTTGATTTTCAGTCAGCGGTTAAACACATTTCGGTTTTAAAAGATGTCGAAGGGCTCAATGCCTCTAATTTAGGGCAATTGCTTTTAGGCGGGACAAAGATTTTGCCCTGTACGCCCGCGGCGGTGATGGCCCATTTAGAGGCGATTGAAAATTTCTCTCTGCGCGGTAAGGAGGCGGTCGTCGTCGGACGCAGTGAAATTGTTGGTAAACCTGTAGCACTGCTTTTATTGGCGCAGAGTGCGACAGTAATAGTTTGTCATAGTGGCACCGACAAAGCAGGCAAGCTGCAGGAACATATTGGTCGCGCTGATGTTTTAGTTGCGGCCATAGGAAAAGCAAATTTTATCCGCGGAGAGTGGATTAAAAAGGGTGCTGTCGTTATTGATGTGGGGATCAATTCTCTTGATGGAAAAATGGTTGGCGATGTCGATTTTGAAAGCGCCAAATTGCACGCGGGATTTATTACGCCGGTTCCCGGCGGGGTCGGGCCGGTAACGGTTGTTTGTCTCATGCGAAATGCGCTGGAGGCATTTAAACTTCAACAAAAATAATCCCAAATTTTGCATTACAACTCATTTCGCGACGATATGTCGCGCACAAAAAAGTGAATGCAAAATTTGCCTTCGGTTGCGGTTTACCGCAAG
>CAZNNZ010000172.1:0-2734 GCA_964574575.1 uncultured Planctomycetales bacterium | reverse complement strand
TATTCTTGTATGTCCAAAGGCCTGACAGTTTCGCACGGAGATATTGATTCGGGGCTAAATGAATATGCGGACAAACGTTTTGATTACGTGATCCTTAATGAAAGCCTGCAACAGATGCTCAACCCTCAAAAAGCCATCCTTGAGGCTTTGCGCGTCGGCAAAAAAGTTATTGTAGGCATTCCTAACTTTTGCCATATTCAAGCGCGTTTTCAAATTTTCTTTCGCGGGCGAGTTCCGGTTACCAAAGAATTACCGTACGAATGGTACGACACACCGAATTTGCGTTTCTTTTCTCTTAAAGATTTTAAAGTGTTCTGCAAGGTCAACCAAATTAAAATCTGCGAAGAACGCGCCATCGACACCACAAAAGAAATTCCGCTTTTCCCAAACCTCTTTGCCCATATCGGGATTTATGTTTTAGAAAAATAATTCGCAGGGGACTCCTTAAAGCCATATTCTTGCTCAAACAGTCCTCGCTCAAGTCGCTTAATCAAAATAAAAACTTTTTCGTAAGCGACTTGGCTGCGGAACTCGCCGAATATGGCTTTAAAGAGTCCCCACACATACTTACTGTATTATTTAGTTTTAAAATGCTTGTGACTTCCGTCACAGAATGGGGGAGTGACGGTTGCTTTACAGCCGCAAAAAACAACGGTTTGTTTTTCAGTAAATGTAATCGTCTTGGGAAAAAATCCGCTTTCGCCATGATTACCGTCACAAAAAGGTTGCTTTTTGGAATGCCCGCACGAACACCATGAATAACGTCGAGCTTCAACTTCCAAAAGATAAGGATGATAAAAATTTTCTTCTGACATGCGAATATTTTAACATTATCTTGAAAAATACAAGTAAAACCTTTATATTTCATAAATGCAAAAATCTTACGATTATTTAATCATCGGCGCTGGCATCATGGGCTTGAGTGTTGCACGATCGCTAAAAGCCAAGTACCCCCAAGCTCGAATCATTATCCTCGACAAAGAAGAAGATTGCGCGGCACACGCCTCGGGACGAAACAGCGGCGTTTTGCACGCAGGATTTTATTACACCGCTGACAGTCTGAAAGCTAAATTTACCGTCGAAGGCAGCCGCCAAATGAAGGCATATTGCCGCACAAAAAATATTGCTATCAACGAATGCGGAAAACTCGTCGTCGCCCAAAATGAAGCCGAATTAAATCAGCTCTTTGAACTTGAGCGCCGCGGCAAACGCAATGGCTCAAATGTCAGTATCATATCCGAAAGCCAAGCACAAGAACTTGAGCCAAATGTCAAAACTTTCCAAAAAGCCCTTTATTCACCGGACACCGCCAGCGTCGATCCCAAAGAGGTTTGCAATACACTTAAAAATGATTTAAAAAACCTCGACGTTGATTTCTCTTTTAAATGTGAATATTTATCTCATCAAAACAATACAATCACAACAACTCAAGGAAATTTTACTGCAACAAAAATCATAAATTGCAGTGGACTTTACGCCGACAAAGTGGCACAAGCCTTTGGCTTTGGTCATCGTTATACAATGATGCCGTTTAAAGGGCTTTATTTGAAATATACCAAGAACAAAACTGATATAAAAATGAACATTTATCCCGTCCCTAATTTGAAAAATCCTTTCTTGGGCGTTCACTATACCAAAACAGTAACAGGGGACATCAAAATTGGCCCGACAGCAATTCCCGCTTTTTGGCGCGAAAATTATCAGGGCTTATCAAAATTTGATTTTTCTGAGTTTAGATCAACAGTGGGTTATCAAAGCCGGCTGTTTTTAACCAACTCCTTTAAATTCCGCGAATTGGCTTTTGAGGAGATACGCAAATACAATAAGAAATATTTTATAAGTCTGGCGACTGCAATGGTTCAAAAAATTGATCCTGCCGGATTTACAACATGGACTAAACCCGGCATCCGTGCCCAACTTTTAGATAAAACCAATCTTTCCCTCGTCCAAGATTTTGTAGTCGAAGCTGACAAAAATAGCATCCACATCTTAAACGCCGTTTCTCCAGCTTTTACGTGCGCTTTTCCTTTTGCTGACTACATCGTCCATAATTACATCGACGCTTAAAAACCACCAGCGCATTTGGGCAAACCGGCAGACCAAACCTCAATTAAGGCATAAGACGACTTATTAATTTCTTGACTTTAAGAATATCTTTGTTAAGATTGTCGTCATAAAAGATATTTTTTCCTTCTCAAGGAGATTACAATGGAATACCGGATAATGATACAAGGCACGCCAAATCCCAACGCACTTAAATTTGTTGTTAATACCCCCGTTAAGAGCAGTGGCAATGTCACATACCACAATGCTGAAGAGTGCCACAAAAACCCTTTGGCCAGAAAGATTTTTGCAATTCTTGGCATTTCCGAAGTTTATTTCTTTGATAATTACATAACCATCACACAAGATGGCAGTATAACTTGGGACTCAATCGAAGAAAAAATCAAAGAAATTATTCTCCAGAACATCCCGACTCATGACCCCAACTTTGAAACTGATGAACCGTTTAAGCAAATTGCTTTGCCGCCAACCGATCCAGAGCTAATCAAAATTGATGCGATCATCAATAAAAATGTTCGTCCTTATTTACAAATGGACGGCGGAGACTTGCAACTTATCGCTTTAGAAAATAACGTTTTGCGCATCAACTATCAAGGCGCATGCGGATCCTGTCCAAGTTCTGCGATGGGAACGCTCAAAGCCATCGAAAACCTTTTGCGCGATGAATACA
>CAZNNZ010000171.1:0-2744 GCA_964574575.1 uncultured Planctomycetales bacterium | reverse complement strand
CCTAAAAAAGTAGTCAATATTCGTTTTATTAAAAATGATCGGCCGCAAGGGTGGCCGGGGAATTTTTATGCCAGAGCAGAGGGGACAGATTTTTCTAAAGTATTTGATCAGGCTTTAATCGATTTTAATAAAACTGCACTTAGCCAAGGGATTGTGTCTATTGCTCCTTTGGGAGAGTCCACAAAGGTTTTGACACTCGATGAGATTCAATCTAAGCGATTAAATTTGATTGAGCCAGAGTATAAGAATCAAACGACGGATGTTTTAATACAGGTTAATATTGCTGGACAAGTGTTTGACCTGCATGTTGTACAGAGTCAAGGAGCAGGCGGACACGAAACGCGTTTGGCTGTGGAAATTCCGGGAGTCCAATATGAATATGCGCAAACGGTCGGAAATCTTGGCGTGCGTCACAATGGTGCACGCACTTCAGCGCAGGGCTTTGCAGAAGCGATTAAAATGTTAAAACCTAAAATTGAAGATTGGCTTAAAAGTCAAAAGCAAAATCCTAAATCTGCCAGTTCTTCTTTGGACCCTCAAGAGCCGCCCGGCGGTATTGACTTAAATCCACAAAATTGGCAACTGGAAGAACAAACAGACCGTCCGGCCTCGTCAGTAATTCTTTTTGATCCTGAAAACTCTGCCATCGTCCCGTTTAGCGGCATTACGCCGATTATCATTCAGACAACGCCTGTGAGTTTGCCTTTGCTTTTAGGCTTATCTTCGGCGCCGCTGGCAGAAGATGTTTCTTTAGTTGAAGTACGTTAGAGATTCTGTTTTCTACGGCTTATTATTTTTGTCGAGCATGCTCCCAAAAACCCACAGCAAAAAAAGGGGAACAAGCGAAAAGAGAATGCGGTTAAGCGACACCGAAAGCCACCACTTGATTTCAAAATATGTATTAAGTTGATAATAAACAATGATCACCGTCAAATAAAGTAGTAAAAATCCGGCGGTGAGAATATTGTTTTTAGCCAAAAGTTTTTTCCCGCCGAGAACTAATCCTGCTAGAAGCAAAAGCCATAAGCCATTCCATTTTTCACTTTTAAGTTCCATTAAGAAAAAGCTTAGGATGGTTTGAAAACGCTGGCCAGTCGCGGGCTTTAGCGTCGAAGTTAAGCCGTTGATAAACGTTTGATTGCCCGGCGAGTAAAGTGTGTTAAAGATAACGGTGGGTAAAGAGCACACTGCAAACCCTAAGAAAAAAAGTCCGGCGTTGGAGAGAGAAAAGTTTTCTTGTTTGCGCCATTTTCCCCACAATGTCAGCCCAACGAGTAAAACGCAGAGAATAAGTGCAGAGATTAGTCCTTCGGGTTTGGTAAAAGTTAAATAACCGGCAAAAAGTCCGGATAATAAAGCCAGCACACTGCGTTTGTATTTTTGCGCTTCAGACAGTGTTATCACTGCCGCTAAAAGATAAAACGAAAGCATGATGTCACAGTATTGTGTCGTTGCCAAAAGACTATAAAACGGCAAAGTCAGTATTAAAAGTCCGGGCAAAAGCGAAAAGATATTTTTAGTTTTTTCCCACAAAGCGCTGCACAATAATCCGGCTGTCAAAAATGCAAAAAGAATCGACGTGATTAGCGGTGTTGTGTCCGATGGTTTTGCCGAGAACAGCCAGCTCCAGACATTGATCAGCGGCAAAAGTAGAGGATAATGCGGACTGCTGCGCCAGAGATCTGGTGAAAACAGATTTTGCCAATTCTCGCCGGACAAAAAGAGAAAGCGTGCTTTAAAATTCCAAACCTGCCATGCGTCCCAACCGCCGTAGGGGTAAAATAAACCTTGCTTGACGACGAGAATAATCACAATAAGAATGAGTATCGTAAGGCTTATGTTTTGCCAAGTTATTTTTGGGAAAGAAGGTTTTGTTAATTCTTGTTTTCGAAAGGCAAAGCGTTCAATCATTAAGGTCGACAAAATTAAAAGGTGAGCGCTGATGACAAACTCCGGGGAGAGACGGTTAAAAAACAAAAAGCTCATGAAGGTCAAATGACTGCTTAAGCCCAAACCTAAGCCAATGCCAAGAATAGCGATTAGCCAAAGATTTGGTTTAGTTTCTTTTTGAAGTAAAAAGTTTGTCAAAAGAATACCAATAGCGCACGAAATAAGAAAAGGTAAAAGGATCATGGAATTTGGCGGTTAGGATTGCGCGCCAAAATAATACCGTAGCGATTGGCTTTGAGCGGTTGTAATTTGAGTTCTTTGATTTTTTGAACCGCCGCTTGCGGTGTCGTGAAATCAAAAATAATAAATTCATGGCCGACATTGTTAAGATCCAAGATTGCCGGAGCCAGAACAAGTTGCGCTTGCGCAAATTGTCGGGCATTAATATTCCCGTCGAGGTTTTTGTCGGTCATATAGCCCAAATAAGGAGCTTTGTTGACCAAGAGTTCCAGCCCGCGAAAACGGTCGCCCAAAAATGTGTATTGTGCGCGTTGGCGAATGCGGGACATTTTGAGTGTTTCTTTGACTGAGCAAAAAAGATTAAAAGCCAAGAGCAAAGACGCGATAGCTAAAAACAGCCGCGTTTTCCAAAGTTGTAACAAAATCGGTAGTTTTTTATTTAGTGTCGTCATTTTTTATGTTAGCCAATTCGGAAATCCTTTTAAGGCGAATTGCGCCATAGAGGCGCCAAACGATTGAGCCGAAAAAGGATTTTCGGATTGGCTAAGAGTAGGTGGTTTTGTTTTTGTATTCTACAATAAATATAAAAAATTATTATTTTTAACTTAAACTTA
>CAZNNZ010000170.1:0-2884 GCA_964574575.1 uncultured Planctomycetales bacterium | reverse complement strand
TACAAGTTTGAAGGTTTGAATCCGACCGGTTCATTCAAAGACCGCGGGATGACCATGGCGATTTCAAAAGCGATGGAAGCGGGCGCGAAGTCGGTGATGTGCGCTTCAACCGGTAATACTTCCGCATCGGCCGCAGCTTATGCATCGCGTTGCGGCATGAAATGTTTTGTTTTGATTCCGGACGGAAAAATTGCGAAAGGAAAATTGATGCAGGCCTATCGTTACGGCGCGAAGGTCATTGTGATTCGCGGCAACTTTGACGATGCCCTTAATCTAGTCAAAGCAATCACCGAAAAATATCCGATTGAATTAGTCAATTCGCTTAATCCATTTCGCATTGAAGGGCAAAAAACAGCTGCTTTTGAAATTTGTGACAGCTTGGGCGAAGCGCCAGAGTTTCATGCTATTCCCGTCGGCAATGCCGGGAACATCACAGCTTACTGGAAAGGCTATAAAGAATACAAAACGGCAGGGAAGTCCAAAATTTTACCAAAAATGCTCGGCTTTCAAGCCACTGGTTCTGCCCCGATTGTTTTAGGCCATATTGTAGAAAAACCCGAAACACTTGCAACAGCTATACGTATTGGCAACCCCGCAAGTTGGAAACCCGCCCTTGCGGCACGCGACGAATCAGCAGGTTTGATTAATGCAGTTACCGACGAAGAAATTATTTTAGCCTACAAACGTTTAGCGTCCAGCGGTGTTTTTGTCGAGCCAGCTTCTGCGGCATCCGTTGCCGGAATCTTAAAATTACACGCTGAAGGTTATTTTAAAAACTTTAAGGGTTCACGCATTGTTTGCACATTAACCGGTCATGGCTTAAAAGATCCCAATATCGCGATAAAGAATGTCGGTGCACCCGTCACATTAAATCCCGATATTAAGGAAATTCTAAAAGAAGTTGGACTCTAAAATGTTTTGCGCTAAACGAGCCAACCGGTCATTACTAAACAAGCGGATCCTTGTTACCAGTGGACCGACGTCGGTTAGCATTGACCCGATGCGCATCATCAGTAACCACGCAACCGGAGAGCTCGGGCAAAAAATCGCACTAGCCCTAAGCCAAAACGGCGCGCATGTAACATTGCTGCAAGGATCAGTAATAAAAACATTGCAAACAAAAAAAATTCGGATCAAAAAGTTTTGCTTTTACGAAGAGCTTGCGACACTTTTAAAAACTGAACTTACGAAAAAATATGATGCCGTCATTCACAATGCCGCGGTGTCGGACTATCAACTTAAAAAACCTTTTACATCAAAACTTGATTCCAACAAAAGGACTTTGACACTGACACTTGTCCCGACGGAAAAATTGATCAACAAAATAAAGGTTTTGGCACCAAAAACATTTTTAGTCGGATTTAAACTCGAAGATTTTAAAAACGAAAAGGATGTCGTTAAACAGGCAAAAAAGCTGATTACAGATGCGCAGTGTGACCTTGTAATAGCCAATACGCTTAAAGGCGGTTACAAGGCGTATCTATTAAATTGCAACGCCAAAGTTTGTAATCACGCTAATTCACGTGAAGAATTAACCAAAAATCTTGTTCGTGCCTTAAAAGAAAATTTCTTTCAAAAATAAGGATTAAAGAAAGTTTTTATTATGAAATACATTATCATTGTCCCTGACGGCATGGCAGACAATCCTATTGAAGAGCTGGGCAATAAAACGCCGTTGGAAGCCTGTCGCCGAACTAATATGGATTACTTAGCCAAGCACGGAATAACCGGTTTGATTAAAACCATTCCCGACAATTTTCACCCGGGTTCAGAAATTGGGAATCTCTCCTTAATGGGCTACCGGCCGGAGAATCATTTTACCGGACGTGCCCCACTGGAAGCTGCCAACCTAGGAATAGAGTTAGGCGATGATGAAATTGCTTTTCGATGTAACCTGGTTACGATCGTCGCCGGTAAAATGGCCGATTACAGCGCCGGGCATATTTCTACGCACGAAGCAGGAGAACTGATTGCAGCTTTAAATGAAAAAATCGGTGAACCGGATATCAAATTTTATGCCGGGCAAAGTTACCGTCATCTTTTGGTCATGAAAGTCCGTAATGTTTCGGACCTGATGAAAATCAAATGCACACCGCCGCATGACATTATCAATCAAGATATCAAAAAATATTTACCAGCTAACTCAGCGGCAACTGTGCTTTTAAAATACATGGAAAAAGCCAGCCGTATTCTTTCTGAACATCCGATCAACAAAGTTCGTGTCGATCTTAAAGAAAACCCCGCCAGCCACATCTGGCTTTGGGGGCAAGGAACAAAACCCAACCTACCCTCGTTTAAAGACAAATTTAATATTGAGGGTTCTATTATTTCCGCCGTGGATTTAATAAATGGCATCGGCCGACTGGCCGGCTTGGAAGTTATCACTGTCCCCGGCGCAAACGGCTACTACGACACTAATTACGCGGGTAAAGCGCAAGCGGCAATTGACTCTTTAAAAACCAAGGATTTTGTTTTTATCCACATTGAGGGACCCGACGAAGCCGGACACAACGGCGACTGTAAAGCTAAAGTCCACTGCATTGAACACATTGACCGCGAAATTGTGGGGCCCATACTCAATCATTTCGAAAAGGTCACGGATATGCGTATGGTTGTTTTACCCGACCATCCGACACCGGTCAAATTGCGCACACACACCCGTGAACCCGTCGGGTTTGTGATGTTTGGCAAAGGAATTATCCCTGACGATTCACAAAGCTATACCGAGTCTTCGTGTAAAGAAAAAGGAATAAAATTTAAAAATGGCGAAGAATTCATGGAATATTTTATCCGCAAGAATGTCTAAAGATTGAGAGGAGAAAAGCTAAAAAATGGCAAAACCGATTATCGTACAAAAATTTGGCGGATCTTCCGTCGCAAATGT
>CAZNNZ010000169.1:0-2920 GCA_964574575.1 uncultured Planctomycetales bacterium | reverse complement strand
CCCGATTTTGTTTTTGACCGTTTTCATATCGACCGTTTGCCCGAAAAAATCGAAATGGTCCGTGACCTTCAATCCAATCCCGGAGAAGAAGGAAAAATGCGGCGCATCACAGGCCTTAATACCGACCACGAGGGAAAAATCAGTTATGCGGCCGAAGTCAATCAAAGGGCGCATCATATCCGTAATGAAAAGATTCATCATGTCCGTCGAGCTTTGCGTTTGCCAGAAATGTTTGGCGATGATCACGGTGATGTTTTGGTCGTCGGCTGGGGCAGTACACGCGGAGTTATTGAAGAAGCTATAAATATGTGCAAAAAACAAGGTCTGCCGGCGTCAGGAATGCATTTGCGGATTGTTTATCCACTGCCGCTTATGCTGGCGGATGTTTTCAAAAAATATAAAAAAGTTGTTACGGTTGAATTAGCTTACGGCGATGAATACAAACAGCCGCCTTTAGCTGCACTTTTGCGTTCTGAAACACTAGTCGATGTCAATGCGCTCTGGTGCGGAGCAACCGGCCGGCCGTTTCGTCCGCGTGCTTTAAAGAACAAAATTGAAGATCTCATCAATCAAAAGAAGCCTTCTTTGGAGAAAAATTAATGTCATCTGATCCACAAAATCAGCCTCTGGCGCTGACCCTTAAAGATTTACAAACTGACAATCCCCGTTGGTGTACCGCTTGCGGCGACTTTGGAATTCTCATGGGTATGAAACGCTTTATGGTCGACAAAAAGCTTTCGCAAGTGACAACCGTAAACGTTTCAGGAATCGGCTGTTCGGGCCGCTCGCCTAATTACATCAATACCTACGGTGCACACACAATTCACGGGCGACCGATCACGTTTGCAACAGGTTTGATACTTACACGTCCGGATTTGCAAGTTTTTATCCATGCCGGAGACGGAGACTCTTTGAGTATCGGCGGAAATCATTTGATTCATGGCATTAACAAAAACATCAATTGCGTTTTTTTAATGTATGACAATGAACTTTACGCTTTAACCAAAAACCAGTCTTCGCCAACCACTCGCCGCGACCACACGACTAATACTCAACCTACCGGAACTTATTTAAATCCTTTAAATGCCGTGCGTTTGGCTCTAGGAGCTGGCGCATCTTTTGTGGCGTCAACCGCCGACTGGATGCCGGATCATTTGGCCAAAACTTTAGAAGCAGCTTACGAACATAAAGGATTTTCCTTTGTCCATATTTCACAGCGCTGTCCACACTTTGATCCGCATAATTTTGCGCACAAAGAAACAAATTGGTTTTCTTTTTTAACGCACGAAAAAGGTATTGCCGCCGATAAACGCATTGCCGACAAAACCGAATTAACAGCGCATGATCCCAGTGATCTGGCGGCCGCATTTGGTTTTGCTACCAGTGAAAAACGTTATTTTGGCCTTTTTTACCGCGATACAAATAAACCAGTTTATGATGAAATTCTGCGCAATCTGGTCAAAAATGCGAAACCCAAACCTCGTGCTAACATTTTAGATAAATTTGGTATCAATGACACATAAACTCATTATTATCGGTTCAGGTCCAGCGGCACACACTGCGGCGATTTATGCAGCGCGCGCAAGCCTTAAACCAATTTTATTTGAAGGGTTGATGGCCGGCGGAGTTGCGGCAGGCGGACAACTGACCACAACAACCGAAGTTGAAAACTTTCCAGGATTTCCAGATGGCGTGAGCGGCCCAGAACTGATGGACCGCATGCGCACTCAATCACTCAAATATGGGACGGTTATCAAAACCCAAACTGTCGAAAAAGTCGATTTGACAACCGAGCCTTTTAAAGTTTTTTGTGACGGTGAAATTCTTTATTCGCAGTCGCTTATCATTGCAACAGGAGCTACAGCCAAACGCATGCATGTGCCCGGTGAAGAATTATTTTGGCAAAAAGGAATTTCAGCCTGTGCCGTTTGTGATGGAGCCTTGCCGTTTTTTCGCAATAAAGAATTAGTGGTCATAGGCGGCGGAGATACCGCTGCGGAAGAGGCGAATTTCTTAACAAAATTTGCCAGCAAAGTTTATGTTGTTCACAGACGAGATCAATTACGTGCGTCCAAAGCCATGCAAGAGAGACTTTTTGCAAATCCCAAAATTCATATGATATGGAACAGTGTGCTTGTTTCGATTGTTGGCGAAAAAAAATTTGAAGGCGTTAAACTCCAACATGTCCTAACACATGAAGAATCTATTTTGTCAGCCGGTGGACTTTTTTATGCTATCGGACATATCCCTAATACGGACTTTTTACAGGGTCAAATCCAACTGGATGAAATAAAATATATTAAAACCAAGCCCGGAACAACGCTGACAAATATCCCCGGCGTTTTTGCCTGCGGGGACGTCCAAGACAAAATCTATCGTCAAGCCATTACCGCCGCCGGCAGTGGTTGTATGGCCGCCCTTGAAGCGGAAAAATTCCTGCACCAGCACACAACAGCGCTATAATCTTTGCCTATGACAAGTTTAATGACAAAGCCGACTTATTCTAAGGCGCAATCTTGGAGAATTTTTGACGCTATTTATAAACGTTATGATCTTTTAAATGCGATTCTTTCCTGTGGCCTAGACAAAACTTGGCGCCATAAACTTTTGACCTTTGTGCCTGATAATGCAAATCTTAAAGTTCTTGATCTAGCTACGGGAACTGCGGATGTAGTCATTACACTCGTTGAAAATAAACCAAATATTAAAACTGCCTTCGGGATAGACCTTTCTGAAAATATGCTAACCCTTGCAAAAGGAAAAGTTGAAAAAGCAGGGCTTTACAACCGTATTATTTTACAAATTTCTGATGCCACAAAACTTACCTTTTTAGACAATGAATTTGATATGACGACGATGGCATTTGGCATACGCAATGTCGAAAACCCCATCTTTGTCCTTAAAGAAATTTTTCGGGTGC
>CAZNNZ010000168.1:0-2928 GCA_964574575.1 uncultured Planctomycetales bacterium | reverse complement strand
ATTTAGAAGAAAGTTCTTTGGCTATTGTTAGCGTGTAAGAAAGAGGAAATTATGAAAGCATTTGACGTCATCGTGATTGGATCCGGTGGTGGAAGTAAAATCGCCTCACCTGCCTCAAAACTTGGTCTTAAGGTTGCTGTCATTGAAAAAGGACCTTTAGGCGGGACATGTCTTAACCGTGGCTGTATTCCCTCGAAGATGTTGATTTATCCGGCAGAAATGGCTTTTGCGCTGGGTCAGATGCATAAATTTGATATCGTCAATGAACCAAAATTCAAAGTTAATTTTTCGGATTTGGTAGGACGCATATCAAAAACTGTCGACGCAGATTCACAAAGCATTAGTGCCGGATATGCGCGTAACCCAAATATCACATACTTTCCGCAAGAAGCAAAATTTATTATTGATAAAGTTTTGCAAGTCGCCGGCCAAGAAATCACGGCGGATAAGATTTTTATTACCGTTGGCGCCCGTCCTCAAATCCCGAATATCCCGGGTTTAGCAGGCACACCTTTTATGACGTCCACGCAAGCTTTGCGCAATACAACTTTACCTAAAACCATGATTGTTTTAGGCGGCGGTTATATTGCAACCGAGTTGGGTTTTGCGTATGCGGCCTTAGGTGTCGATGTAACTTTTTTGGTGCGCACAACACTTTTAAGACATGAAGACAGCCAAGTTGCCGACGAATTTCAAAGAATTTTTTCACAGTACCATAAGGTTTATTTGCATACAAAAATTAAACAAGTTGATTATCATGACGGAAAATTTACTGTTTCTTATTCTCAGCAAGGTGTTGAAAGACAAGCTTTTGCCGAAAGTTTATTGGTCGCCACAGGAATTGTTCCCAACACAGATACTTTAAATCTCGCCTGCACCTCTATTGGTATTGATCCAAACGGTTTTGTGAAAGTTGATCAACGTTTGCAAACGGCGGCTCAAGGTGTTTATGCTTTTGGTGATTGCATCGGCCGATACCTTTATCGTCATACCGCTAACTTTGAAGGCGAATATCTTTTTGAAAATGTTTTTGTCCATCCGTCGGACGCGCCGATTGAATATCCGCCGGTGCCCCACGCTGTTTTTTCTCATCCTCAAGTTGCCGGTGTCGGTTTAACCGAAGAAGACGCTAAAGCCGCGGGCATTGATTATGTCGTGGGACTTAACAATTATAAGAACAGTGCTATGGGCATGGCGATGCTCTCCGAGAGTGGTTTTGTCAAAATTATCGTCGATCGTTTTAGTAGAAAGATTTTAGGTGCACATATTGTCGGAGCCGAGGCATCTGATATGATACATATGCTGATTGCTTTTATGAACAAGAATGCAACGCTCGATGATCTTTTGAACATGATTTATATTCATCCGGCCTTGCCCGAAATCGTTCGCAATGCCGCCCGCAAGGCAAAAGCCGCTTTAGATTTGGAATTAGTCAAAGGATAATATGCGAAATTCTGACATTGCCATTTGCATTGAGAACCTGACAAAGTATTACGGCGAGTTTAAAGCGCTGGATAATGTCAATTTTACGGTCAAGCGTGGCGACTTTTTTGCTTTCTTAGGTCCCAACGGTGCCGGGAAAACCACGACGATCAATGTCTTGACCGGTCTTTCGAATGCTAATGCCAGCGAAGTAAAAGTTTTTGGTTACAATACGGTTGTCGAATATCTTAAGGCGCGTTGTTTGTTGGGGCTTTGTGCGCAGGAATTTAATTTTGATCCGTTTTTGACAATTCATCAGCTTTTAGTTTATCAGGCTGGATATTTTGGAATTATGCCTGCGATTGCGGCCAAACGTGCTGATGAATTGCTCAAACGTTTTGCACTGACCGAAAAACGCAATGTCAAGCATCGGGCGCTTTCTACAGGCATGAAAAAACGTTTGCTTCTTTGCCGAGCTCTTATTCACGACCCGGAAGTGCTGATTCTCGATGAACCGACGGCGGGTTGTGATTTGGAACTTAAATTTTTAATTTGGGATTATCTGACGCAGTTAAATAAAGAGGGTAAAACTATTTTTTTGACGACGCACAATATGGATGAAGCCGAAAAACTTTGCAAAACAATTGGAATTATTAATCACGGACGCATTGTGCGCATTGGGCCTAAGCAGGAAGTTTTGCAGGACAAATCACTCGAGGATGTTTTTTTGGAAGTGACAGGTAGCGAATAAAGTTTTGTTGTGTCGGTTGTTGTGACTCTATCTTGCGAGTTCCGCAGCCAAGACGCTTACCCAAATGTCTTTTGAATTTAGATTTAGCGGCTTGTGCGAGGACTGTTTGAGCTAAGATAGAGTCACAGCAGCCGATACAAAAATTTAATGCGAGGGATCATTAATGTTAATCACAAACCCCGTCGGCGTGTTGTCTTTGTCCAAACGTGAAATTTTGCGTTTTTTGACAGTTGCCAATCAAACAGTTTTTCCGCCGATTGTTAGTTCTGCCCTTTTTATGTATATTTTTGGCGTTGCTTTGGGAAGCCGCGTGGATTTTGGTTTGCATACAATGTCGTATTTGGGATTTATTGTGCCGGGTTTAATGACGATGCATTTGATTTCAAGTTCGTATGAAAATACAAGCTCGTCTCTTTTTATTGCCCGTTGGCATAATCATATTCAAGAAGTTTTGCTCTCTCCTCTCTCCTATTTTGAAATGGTTTTGGGCCTTTTAGCGGGCGGAGTTGCGCGCGGGCTGGTGGTTCTTTTGGGGGTTTATAGTATTTCTTTTCTTTTTGGGTCGACGCTCATCGCACATCCTTTTCTTTTGATTTATTTTGTTGTGATGATTGCCGTTATTTTTTCCTGTGCGGGAATGTTGGGCGCTTTATGGGCGGAGGATTTTGGAATGCTTGGCGTCTGGAATATTTATTTGATTATTCCTTTGGTGCTTTTAGGCGGAGTTTTTCATCCGATTGAAATGTTGCCGGTCC
>CAZNNZ010000167.1:0-2985 GCA_964574575.1 uncultured Planctomycetales bacterium | reverse complement strand
TAAAAAATCATAAGACTCACACACGAAAGCGGCGTAAACAGCGGCCGCCCATCGGGCCAAGTCGCCTTCCTAAAAGCTTCGCGCAAATGTTCATCCTGTCCATCACCTTCAATATTAAAAACAATATTCATCGTGCTAACAAAAACTTCACGCGCCGCAAAAGAACCAACCAAGCCAATCCCGATGCGCCAATCATAACCCAAAGGCTTAAGCGCCGGCTCTAAGAAAATTCCAGCTTGTCCAGCAAAACTATGCTTTAGCGCTTCTGACCCAACCAGATTGTCGTGTTTTGGATAACTCATCAGTCCCCAAAGAATAATCGAAAGGCCAAAAATAACCGTTCCTGCACGTTTCAAAAAAATGAGTGCACGTTCCCACATATGCAACATCACATCTTTAAAAAGCGGTAAACGATACGGCGGCAATTCCATAATAAAAACGGGCGTTTCACTGCGCAGCAATGTTTTCTTAAATAACCACGCCATAACAAAAGCGCCGATAATTCCCAACAAATACAATCCCAACATCAAACCTGCTTTTTGCCAAGCCAAAGCTCCGGGAATAAGGACAGCAATAATGATCGTATAAACCGGCAAACGCGCCGAGCAGCTCATCAGAGGAGCAACCAGAATTGTCGTCAGCCGATCTTTGGGACTTTCAATTGCGCGCGCGGCCATAACGCCGGGAATCGCACAAGCAAAAGAACTTAACATCGGAATAAAAGATTTTCCGTGCAAACCAGCCTTACTCATCAGCCTATCCATAATAAAAGCCGCTCGCGCCATATAACCGGTATCTTGCAAAAGGCCAATAAATAAAAAAAGAATCAAAATTTGGGGCAAAAAGATCACAACAGCACCAACTCCGGCAATAATTCCGTCCGTCAGCAAATCCCGCAGATCACCAGCTGGCAAAACATTTTTGACCCACCCCGAGAAATTCGCAAAAACCCCATCGATCCAATCCATCGGATAAGTAGAAATTGTAAAAATCGAGTAAAACATCGCGGCCATTAAACCTAAGAATATAAACCAACCCCAAACTTTATGAGTGACAATAGCGTCAATACGATCGGTAGTGGTAATTCTTTTTTTGCCGGATTTTTCTTGAACAACTCCTTTTAAAATTTTTGAAAGCCACTCATAGCGTGATTCAATAGCCACCGAACGCCAGTTAATTCCCCATTCCGTTAAATCACCTTGAATTCGTCGGACGCAATCAATAGTTTTTGTCCGCCCTCTTAGAATTTCTTTTAGTGTTTTTTCATCCTTCGACAATAAAATAATCGCTTCCGAAAAAGCATCCGACTTGGCCACTTCTTCCTCACGCCAAAGCAGAATCATAAGCTCCTCAATGCGCGACTCCACCTGCTGTGGCATACGCCACAAACGACGGTCCACAGGCGCGACGCCTGCACTGATTAATTCTTTTAAATCTTCAATCCCTTTGCCATGATTGGCAATTCCAAAAATAACCGGCGCATGCAAAACTTCCGAAAGACGCTTAACATCAATTTTTTTGCCTTGTTCTTCAACCTCATCCATCATGTTTAAAAAAACAATCACAGGCAAACCTAAATCCTGAATTTGACTAAACAAATAAAGATTGCGTTCTAAATTTGTCGCATCCACAACACAAACAACAATGTCCGGCCGAGCGGTATCTTTCATCTTCCCTAAAAGAACATCACGTGCAACTTTTTCGTCAGGAGAACGCACATCAAGACTATATGTTCCGGGAAGATCTAAAACATCAACCTCTCTTTGATCAGCAAAGACAATACGCCCCAATTTCTTTTCAACCGTGACCCCCGAATAATTACCAACTTTTTGGCGCAATTTTGTCAAAGCATTAAAAACCGTCGTCTTGCCAGAGTTAGGATTTCCGGCTAAGGCTACGGTTATAGCTCTTTTCTCCATAGTAGGATTAGCAAGCGCTTGCGGCATTAAGCATCATCTCCCTGGCCAATAATAACAATAACCCCTTGGGCTTCTTCACGACGCAAAGACAAATGATATCCGCGAATTTTAATATCAATCGGATCTCCCATAGGCGCAAAACGAATAACCTCAATGGCGGTCCCGCGAATAATACCCATTTCTAAAAGCCGCTGCGACAAAGAGCCCTGATCCAAAACCTCTTCTACCGTTGCGCTTTGCCCAACCTTTAACTGACTTAATGGCACCTTTTTCATAATTTTTCAATAACAGGTATTTAAAATTATTGTTTCACTATATTTTAATCTCAAACCGCGCCCCAACAACACAAGCATTCTTTAAATCAGGATTCGCTCCAGGATTAATAATAAATTGAATATCCGGAGCAAATACAATATTCGAATTAATATTTGCGCGATATATTGCCTCAATGGTTGTTTCAGCTTTATTACTGTCTCCGGTATCGACTAATTTATCACTAATCGCAGCATACGCAACAGCTAACCCTAAGGTATCATCATTGCGCAAAGGAACTAATCCTCTGTAGTTCAAACCGCCACCCATGTAAAAATCAACTGTATTAACATTTTTTGCAGAACCACCTATCTGCAAAAATACACCTAAACCCTGATCTTCATTTTCCCGAAAAAGCATTTTATCTACAATTAAATATCCTCCGGTATTGCCATCCCGAACAAAAAATTCATCCTCACTGATGTCCCCACTACCATTAATATCTTCGCCATCTGTCAAGTCCGCAAACTCACCAGTATTATGCCAAATGCCTGCTTTAATAAATCCGGGTAAAATATCTTCTGGTCTTTGACCTCCAAAATGATATCCCGCTTCAGAAATGAAAAAGACTCCGCCTTCTTTATCAAAATCCGATCGCGGAAAATGTTCATCGACGTCGGGATTCAATTAGGCCTATTTCTGCAACTTCCCGACGGGCAATGGTTTATGAGATAACCATTGTAGTTGCAACAAATTACGTGTTCTCGGCCTTTCCCGCAACTTCACTCCATTTCCCCCTATTTCACATTAAGAT
>CAZNNZ010000166.1:0-3010 GCA_964574575.1 uncultured Planctomycetales bacterium | reverse complement strand
AACAAACAAATTAACAAACAAAATCCAAAGGACTAGTTGCGCGCCGGGAAACGGCAAAAAACCCATCGCTAAAAAGTAAAATGAACTAAAATAACGCTCTTGCGAGGCGTAAAGCCCGTTTTCAACTTGTGCGACGGTTCCCCAAAAGGTAAGAATAAAAAGCAAGATCAACCCAACGACGGTGATTTGCAAAGACGACAGGAATAAAAAAAACTTGTTACCTTTAATTTCTTTTCGGTGAGACATTATTTCCTAAATTTCAAAGATTTCACAAATGTTTTAAAAACTTGGGATTGTTGGATAATCGTCTCTTTGCTGCCTGTCATTTTTACGAAAATACGCTGATCCGTAGTCTCGATAATAGCCGCGAGCATACTTGGTGTTTTATCATCGGATTTTCTTTGTAGGCTTGTAAAATCAACCAGCAATGCGACAAAATTCTCGTCGAGGTTTACTTTTTCTTGGCTTTCTATAAAATCTTTTAATTCTTTTTCCGGCGGCTGCGTCAAATTCAATTGTCCCAGCCAACGAATAATATTAGGTTCCAACCCTCCAGCTCCAGCACCTAAGGCCACAATCGAACAATCAAATGCACTGGCGTCATTTTTGCTTACAAAGCTTGCGATGCGCATGCCTGTCGCCGGCTTTTCTTGCCATGTCTCGGGCAAAGTCCAGCTCATGGGACTTTGTGAAACATTTTTTACACCGCTTTGCGCTAACATTTGTGCCAATTGCTCTTTTGTAAAACCAGCATGCGGGTCCGTGTTATTATCCATCCCCGGCATTGAACCACTAAAATCCATGTTTAACCCTGCGTGCGGATCAGTAATGGCATTGGTTGCAGATGTATCTTTTGAAGAATCAACGACAACTTCTGAATAAGTACGAAATGCTTCTGGTTTTTCACAGGAGCTTAAAAACAAAACTGTAAGGAAAATAAAAAAAAGACCTAAAAATATTCTGTTCATAAACTTTTTAACCGTGATTGTTTGAAAGATTTTAGCATTAATTCCCAGTATGGCAATCGGTGCAATTCATTTCTTTCCATGACTCATCGCCGTTAAAGGGATGTTTAAATTCAAGCCCGTCGGCATTCTTCTGTGTTTTACCCGGCGCGCCTTGTTCAAGAATCGTGTGGCAAGACTTACAATCCCGCGTAATCACGGTTCCCTGCGAAGATTTGTGCTCACCATCATGACAGCGAAAACAGCCCGGTGAAATCCAATGCCCAATATTTTCTGGATACGCATCCCAGCGAGCTTTCATCTGTGGAAAAAAATTATTTTTAAAAATGTCACTTAAAGCTTGGCCGGCCACGGCAAGCTCTGTCGGATGATCCACAGCATAGGCAGGATATTTTTCCTGATAATATTTGGCAAGAAGAGCCGGAATTTCAACGGCCGCTTGATCTTCCGTTGCATACTTTCCAGAAAGTAATTCCATGCCTTTGGATTTGATGTCCGGAATTGTCCGGTCAATTTTTTTGGTAAGCAATGCTTCATTGAGCAAATCATTAGGCGATCGAAAATGATGAGATGGCCGATTGTGGCAGTCCATGCAATCCATTTTACGAATCTTATTATCCGGCGGCAAAATGTTTTTATAAGGCGACGACTCTGTTGTAAAAATAATTTCTTTACCACTTTTATCTGTACTTTTAACCCACGAAATAACTTGGCGTTTCTCATCATCGGCTACGTAATAAACTTCATTATCCTTATACATATGCGCGTGAATTCCAGCCCCCTCGCCTTCTTTGCCGCCGACAGAAACAAGCATGCGGATATACCAGCTTTTATCTTCACTTTTTCCCGTCGGAAAATAAGTCTTGCGCAATTCGAAAGAACTAAAATGTTTGCCCGGCCAATGGCACTGTTCGCAAGTTTCCTTAGCAGGGCGCAAGTTCTTAACCGGTGTTGGGATCGGACGTTGATAATTTTTTTGAAGTGTTGAGAGAACCATGCGAGCACCGGCAACTTTATAACGGACATACCAATCCGCACCAGCGCCAATATGACATTCAACACATTTGACTTTTGCATGAGGCGATTGCAAATACATCGTATGCTCCGGCTCCATAATTTTATGGCAAACCTTACCACAAAATTCCACCGATTCCGTATAATGAAACGCCTTATACGATCCGACAGCTGTCATTAAAAGAAGCACGCTCGTTCCAATTATAAAAACAAACAGGGCATTGCGATGTTCGGGCAGTGATGGATCAAAATAAAAAACTTTTGATCCTATTGCGGACTTGCCACTCTTGACATCTTTGCGTTTCCATGACGCGCCCAATGGAATTAAAATAAGGCCTAAAATCAAAAATGGCGGCAGTAAAATATAGGTAAACATCCCCAAATAAGCACTTTGATGCGGGGAGAAAAAATCCATCCCAAAAAGAAAACATTCAATAATAAAAACCAATACAGAAATAAAAACACCGACATACGTAATCGGGTTGTAAAAGTAATCCGAAAACTTATGTTTGATGTTGACTGGCATTTTATTCATGTCTTTTCTATTTTTCACAACTTGCGCACAATATAGTCGATCCTAAAAAGCCTCTTTTAGGCAGAAGCTCTTTGAAAATTATTAGAAACTTGTGTTGAAGGATTTTACCACGATTTTAAAAACTTAAATCAAGCAATTACAACAATTTAACTGAAGGTTCAAAAGGCAGGCAAAAGGAGGCAAAAGGTGCCAGTCACCTTTTAGGGGACAGGCAAAACTTTTTTAGTAGTTACTAATTTACGGGGTAATTACAGATTGTTGACTTTCGCTGTAAGCCATTAGTGCTTATTGCTTTGCATATAACGTCTTTGTTTTCATTCATCGCTTCACATTGGGTTGGATTAACTTTGCCCGGCATAATCGAACTGCCTGGCTCATTTTCGGGAAGTTTTAACTCCCCAAAACCAGCGCGCGGGCCAGAACCCAACCAACGGATGTCATGGATAAATCGGGACCGTTTCTTGCTAAGCTGTTGCAATTAATTGATTTCCGCCAG
>CAZNNZ010000165.1:2185-3032 GCA_964574575.1 uncultured Planctomycetales bacterium | reverse complement strand
AAAGAACTTCCAAATCAGCTCAAATCACATTAATATTGCTTAATAAAATTTCTTTAAACGGTACTGACCACAAAAACACGCGAATAAACCCTACGCAAATCACGAGCGGCCCCCAGCGCCTCTTTTTCCGACGTGGCCAAGCCATAACACGCCGGCCCGCTGCCCGAAAAAAGAACTCCACAAAAATGGTATTTACACAAACACTCTTTAACCCGCAAAAGCTGCGGAGCCAAACTCAAAATGCTTATTTCCAAATCGTTATGAAGTAATTCTCCGACCTTTAAAGCAGACTTTTTCTGCAAGGCAAGAGTCAAAATACTAACATCCGCCTTATCTCTTGTCAACTTCAAATTAAGCCTACCAAAAACATCCTTCGAGTACATCTTAATGCGCGGCACCACAACCACATGCCAAAGCTTAGCGCGAATTTTAAGCGGTGTAATCCTCTCGCCGCGACCTTGCCCTAAAGCCCAGCTTGTGTCATATAGAAAAAAGGCCACGTCACTGCCAATTTTTGCGCCCAATTCAACCAAAACTTTACGCGAAAGTCTAAGTTTCCAAATTTTGTTAAGCCCCAAAAGTGTTGTCGCCGCATTGCTTGAGCCGCCGGCTAACCCGGCCGCCACAGGAATATTTTTTTTAATATGAATCGTCACCCCCTCTTTAATTCCAAATTGCGTTTGCAACATTCGAGCAACTTTATAAACCAAATTCTTAGGCCCCTTGGGGACCTGAGGATGATCACAAATAATTTTGATCTTGCCCGTCGCATTGGGAGTAAAACGGATATCATCATAAAGACTAATCCGCTCAAAAATTGTTTCCAAGTCGTGATAATTGTCGGGTC
>CAZNNZ010000165.1:0-2146 GCA_964574575.1 uncultured Planctomycetales bacterium | reverse complement strand
GTAAGAACGCAGAGAGATTGACATGCAATTTAAAGAGATTCGAGAGCTTTTAACTTATTGATAACTTGATCCTGATTAGGCTCAAGTCCGATGGAAAGTTTCCAAAACTTTTTGGCAATATCTTTATCGCCCATTCTAAAGTACACATCGCCTAAATGTTCATAAATAACCGGATCTTTGAGCAAATCATTGGCTTTGTTAAGGTATTCAAGAGCTTTTGCGCTGTCGCCCTTTTTAAAATAAATCCAACCCAAACTGTCGAGATACGCACCATTAGTTGGAGCAATCTTAACTGCACGCTCGACTAACGCTAACGCTTCATCCAAACGGGTATCATCTTGTGCATAGAGATATCCCAACGAATTTAGCGCTTCATCATGGTTGGGGTCAATTTTTAATGTCCGGTCAAAAAGCTCTAAAGCTTTAGGCTTATTCTTGACCTCAAGATAAAGCGAACCAACCAAATAAACCAAATCCGCATTGTCCATCGGGTTAAGCGCCAAGACTTTTTCAAACTGTGAAATGGCCTTCGCATACTCTTTTTGTGAATAGTACAACTGTCCTAAATAACCATAAATTTCAACATTTTGCGGATCCGCATCAACAAGCGAAGTCAAAATCTTTTCATATTCCTTCGAAGCCTTGTCGTACTCTTTTTTGGTAGTGTAAATGAGGGCCAGTAAATAACGGCCTTGAACATTTTCGGGATCATCTTTAAGAAGGACTGTAAGCTCTTTGGCGGCTTGGTCAAGATTACCCAATCGCGCATAATCGGCAGCCAACCTCAAGCGAACAGCATTAGAAGAATTAAACTTAGCGCTGTGCTGATAAGCACCAATCGCTTGGTCGGTGTCACCATTTAAATCATGGATAACACCCATTGCATAGGCAGAAATCGACTGGACCTGATCTTCTTGCGAATCCATCCCCAAAGAAATGGCAGGACAAAAAAACAAAAAGAAAACCCCTGCAATGGTCCCTAAAAAGGATTTGCCGATTTTCTTTAGTTTCATGGGAGCAAACTCCTAAAATCAGGTTTCGCCGTAATTACAAATCACTTCAAAAGAAAACCATGCCCACGATGGACATGGCTTTCTCTCGAAAATAAAAAGACTACGCCCAATCGCGTTTCTTCAAATGACGAAGCGCTTTGCGAATTTTTTTGCGCTTGTGCGTCCGTATCTTTCGAAGTTTGCGTTTTCTTCCGCAAGGCATAAAATACTCCGTATGTTAATAAATGATCTTGTTAAGAGAATACTCGATAATACCCTCGGCACCGGCAAGCTTAAGCTGCGGAACTAAGATTCGCACTTTGCTCTCATGAATGACGGTCTCAACAGCCAACCATCCTTTTTGGCTAAGGTTTGAAATCGTCGGATTCTTAAGCGATGTCAACAAGCTTAAAATTTTCGTTAAATTCTTTTCCTCGACGTTAAGTTTCAAACAAACCATACCCTCAGCGGCAATCGCGCCATGCAAAAGCATGGCAATCTGCTGCATTTTAGCTTTTTTCCATGCATCTTTAGCGGCGGATTTATTGGCAATAAACTGTGTTGTTGATTCACAAAGGGTCGTGACAATGCGCAAATTATGCGCTTTTAAACTGCTGCCGGTTTCGGTCAACTCGACAATCGCGTCTACCAAACCCGTGGCTACCTTGGCCTCCGTGGCCCCCCAGCTAAATTCGACGTCCGCTTTGATTTTATTGTCTTTCAAATAATTACGCGTGACATTGACAAGCTCGGTGGCCAAACGCTTGCCTTGCAAATCTTTGACCGACTTAATATTAGAAGCTTCAGGAACAGCCAAAACCCAGCGGACTTTAACAGAAGAGGTTTTTGCATAAACTAAATCTGCAATAACATCGACCTTTGACTCATTCTCCAAAATCCAATCCGCACCGGTAATCCCGCAGTCTAAAACACCCTGCTCAACATAACGCGACATTTCCTGTGCACGCAAAAGCACCAGCTCGATTTCCTGATCATCAATCGTCGGAAAATACGAACGGCCTGAAACATAAACTTTATAGCCAGCCCGTTCAAAAACTTTAACGGTGGCATCCTGCAAACTTCCCTTGGGTAAACCTAACTTTAATTTTGGCATAATTTGATTTCCTTTTAAGTAAGGCGACATTATAACCACA
>CAZNNZ010000164.1:0-3043 GCA_964574575.1 uncultured Planctomycetales bacterium | reverse complement strand
ACCGCATCTGATCCGGCGGCAACCGCCTTGCAGATTTCACCACCAATACGCATCCCTCCGTCGGTAATAATCGGAATATATTGCCCGCGGCGTTTAAAAAAATAGTCACGTGCAGCGGCGGCATCAACTGTCGCAGTCACCTGGGGAACACCAATCCCTAAAACTCCGCGCGTCGTGCAAGCCGCACCCGGGCCTACACCGACGAGAATACCGGCGGCGCCGATTTCCATAAGCTCTAAGGTCATATCATAGGTCACACAATTTCCGATAATGACAGGGATTTTGCAGTTTTTGACAAACTTCTCCAGATCAAGAATTTTGTATTGGGTCGAGATATGGCGTGTGGTGGCGACCGTCTGTTGAACAACAAAAATATCACACCCGGCGTCAACCGCGATATCCGAAAACGCTTTGGCGTTTTGCGGAATACAGCTGACAATGGCAGGAACTTTGGCTTTTTTGATTTCGCGAATACGCTTGGCAATCAAATCTTCTTTGACAGGCTTTAAATAAACCGTTTGAACAAGCTTGGTGGCTTCTTCAGGAGTTGCATTGGCGATATCGTTTAAAACTTCGTCGGGCTTCTCATAACGAGTTTGAATGCCGTCGAGATTAAGAACCGCTACCCCCCCTAATTTTCCCATGGCAATGGCAAACTTGACATCAACAACGCCGTCCATCGCAGCTGCCAAAATCGGTACGGCAAATTTCATGTCGCCAATAGTCCAGCTAATATCGACTTCATTGGGGTTAACAGTAACCATGCCAGGAACCAAGGCAACTTCGTCAAAACCATAACAACGCCGTGCGCGACGGCCAATTCCGATCCACTCAGCCATTTAAAAAACCTCCTGTATAAGTGTAATGAATAGAAATTAGGCGAATTTTATATTAAGAATAAGTGATTAATATATATAAAATGCCCCTCCAAGTCAATGATTAAAAAAATTAACCCCAGACTTTTCATGTTCAAAAAGTCCGGGGTTTAATCTTTTGCCGTTACTGTTAGTAAGGGGCACGAAGCATCGTGCCCCTACGATTAATCTTAAACGCCTTGCCTGCGAGCGACTTTTTGGCGATCCAAAGGCGAAAGGTCGTCTTTGGCTGATGGGATTCTTTGCTTTTGTTCCTCGGCTTTGCTTAAAAGCGGGAAATTCGCCATTGTGGCCGGCGCGATATTGATAATGACCGGATAGAGCCCTTCGATATTGATATTGGGCAAATCCTGCTGGAACACCGGTAAAGGAACACCATTTTTATCGCGCTTAACCTGCAAATTCATCAAGGTCGGGTCGAAGTTGATACCACCGACTTGGGAAGAGGCGGACTTTTCTCCACCTACCTGCGTCGAGCCGGAGACGTCGGGAGAGATACTTCTTGCGGCCTCTAACTCTCTCGCCACTTTATCGAGAATTGCTAACATCTCGGGACTCTGATAAATCTCATCTATTTCTTGACCAACTAACATTTCATAAAACTCACCCTCCTGCATCTCTATAGAATCAAACAATTTCATATTCGTCCTAATTTTTGCATCATTCTCAGGATCGCCAGTTTTGTATCGCCCCTGTGCGATGTCCTTATATCGCTGTTCAACTTCTTGAACAGAAGGTGTGTCTTCTAAAGAAAAACCTAATTTTTTAGCCAAGTTTTGTTTTGCCTGTTCTTCGATAGGCAACGGACTCGACGCGGCAATGGTTTTTTGAATAGTTGCTTCTTTCGCGGCCTTGAGGGCTCTGTCAAATTTATCGTTGGCAGAGGGGTCACTGCGAGTCATATTTTCCATTTGTTTTTGTACTTCTGGAAAAAGTTGATAAAGTATCTGATCCTGCAAAGAAAGTTCTGATATAGCTCTACGCAAAGCTTGTCCGGGAAGAATGTGCATCGTCGCTAAATCTTTGCCATAATTGATTTTCCTAACACGCTGCTCTACTCCTGCCTTAAGCGCGTCATATTGTCTCTGGATTTCAGAACGAATCGCGGCATCACGTTGAGATTGATTAGCCGCGACAGAAAGACTCGTTGTTGCATTTTGAACTTCAGTTGATAATTTCTGTATGATTGAAGGCAACAATTGCGAAATTTCATCCCTTAATTGCTGCTTTCTCTGAGCGATTTGAGCCAAACGCTCTTGCTCTATTTTTTGGACGTTTTGTATCCTTTGCACTTCTTTTTCTAAGACGACATTTATTGCTTGCTCTTCGCTTTGGCTTTCGGCTTTTAATGCACTAACTCTTTTGCTCACATCTTCGAAGAAAAGCAAAAAAAGCTTGTCTGTTTCGGAAAGCTGGCCAAGCGCCATTTGATACGCCTGTTTATAATCCACAGCCAGCGGTGCAGCGGTTTTTTCATCCTTTGTAAAGAGAAAATTATTGGCAACATCCTGCAATAACCTTCTGTTGGTGTTGTAGCGGCTTTCAAATGTCTTATACATTTGCTCATACGACGAATTTTCTGCCCGCAAATCCATCACATACTTATCTAAATTATCCTCCACCGAGCTGGAGGAGACAATAACCTCATTGATAAGTTTAATTGGTATGGAAATATTATCGAAGATTATTCTTTGAGGTTGCCCGAAAGAATCGAAAATTATTTTATCAATTGTTCGACTCCAAAAAGTCGAATATCTCCCATTCTCAAGAGTCGTTATTTTTTCAAAATGAGTACCTACCCCGACTTGAGCATTCTTAATTGCATCAACAAGTTGCGCATTGTTTAATTCCTTTAAACTTTCGCTGGCGGCGGATTTGGCGAGGACGTCTGCTTCAGGTTTTTCTTCAGCGTTCAAAACTCGGACAACTACATCATCGGATTTAACTACCACATCAGTTACTCCAGAACTTACTGCAACGCCATCAGGGTAAGCTGTTGACATCCCGCCCGAAAAATAGCGTCGAGGAGTGGCTTCGTCTTTGCTCATATCAAAATCTTCTTTGATCATGTTGTACGCACCTTTTTTGAAGGCCTCAACGTACTTTTTGTAAACTTCTTCTTTAAAACCCACAGCGTCGGTTTCGATACCTTTGACCTTGCTTTTATC
>CAZNNZ010000163.1:0-3222 GCA_964574575.1 uncultured Planctomycetales bacterium | reverse complement strand
CAGATCCTTTTGGAAGGTTGCCGCAATCGCGAGACCGATATTCATTTTGAACCTTATGAAAATGATTTGCGTGTCCGTTACAGGATCGACGGAGTTTTACATGATGCGCCGGTGCCGCCGGAAATTCGCCATTTTAAGGATGCGATTAATTCCCGTATTAAAATTCTTTCGAGGTTAAATATTGCTGAAAAACGCTTGCCGCAAGACGGTCGTTTTAATGTCTTGGCTGGAAAGCAGACGCTGGATTTGCGTATTTCTTTTTTGCCGACGAGCTGGGGTGAGAGTTTGGTTTTGCGTGTTCTTGAACAGGATCGTTTGCGCGATTTGGCAGAACTGGGGTTTGCGCCGCAAGATTTAGTTGTCCTAGAGGATCTTTTGCGGTTGCCACACGGACTTATTTTTGTTACTGGCCCGACGGGCAGTGGAAAAACCACAACACTTTATTCCTGCTTGTCACGACTTAATCGGCCCGAGCATAAAATCATTACCATTGAAGATCCTGTCGAGGTTCAGCTAAAAGGGATTTCACAAATCCAAGTTAATCCCGCTATCGGGTTGACTTTTAGCCACGGCTTGCGTTCTATTTTGCGCCATGATCCTGACATTATGATGGTTGGCGAGGTTCGTGATCGTGAAACTGCCGAGATAGCAGTGCAGGTTGCGTTAACTGGGCATTTGGTTTTTTCTAGTATTCATACCAATGATGCTTCATCTGGTGCCGCACGTCTTTTAGACATTGGTTGTGAGCCGTACTTAATTTCGAGTTCGGTTATTTGTTTTATTGCACAACGACTCGTTCGCGTTTTGTGCCCGTCGTGCAAAAAGCCTTCATCTCTTGCGCCAGAATTAGCGCCAGCATTTGGGTTAAAAGCACAGGAGGCTATTGCGGCCAATTGTTTTGAGTCAGTTGGTTGCGAGCTTTGTCAGATGACAGGGTTTCGTGGCCGTATGGCAATTTATGAATTTTTGATTATCACCAATGATATTCGTAAATTGATCCAGGCGCGTGCTTCTGCGCAGGATATTCGTCTGCAAGCATTAAAACAAGGAATGATTCCGTTGCGACAAAGTGGTTGGCAAAAGATTTGTCAAGGATTGACAACTCCCGAGGAGGTTCTGCGGGTCACTCGGGATGATTCAACGTAAGGGTTTGTATGATGAGATTTAGTTATAAAGCACGAAATTCTGCTGGGGCTTTAGTTCAAGGCAATATTGATGCCCAGACGCGTGACGAAGCTGTGCAGAAGATTTTGCGTGATGGTTTAGTTCCTTTGGATGTCGAAGGACATAAGAAAAATGAAAATGAACAACCATTTCTTTCGTTTTCTAAAGGACGCGTGCGCTTGGAGGATTTGGTTGATTTTCTGCGTCGTTTTTCTGATTTGATTGAGGCAAATATAACACTAGTTCGTGCTTTACAAATTGTTGAAAAAAGGACTGTTCACCCAGTTCTGAAAGAGGCGATTGGGCGGTTACTTGTGAAAGTTTCAGACGGTGCGACTTTGTCAGCGGCGATCGCCGCTGAGGGAAAGATATTCCCGTCCTACTGGTCAGGCTTGATTAATGCCGGGGAAATAAGCGGAGAGCTTAAGCAAATATTGCGGCGTTTAAGCCAGTTGGTTGAAAAGGAAATGGAAACAAAAGCACGCTTAATCAGCGGCGCTATTTATCCGTTGCTTATTTTAATCGTTGGTGTTTTAACTGTTTTTGTTTTGCTGGCTTTTGTTGTCCCTCGTTTGAGTGAAATGTTTAGTGAATTAGGTCAGGCATTGCCGTTGATTACGCAGATATTATTGTTTATCAGCGGCCTTTTAGTCAAAACGTGGTGGATTTTTCTTCTTCTAGTTTTTTGGGCGGGAATTGGGATTAAACATTTATTGTCGTCTTTGCCGGGAAAATTAATTTGTGAGAGATACCTTTTGCAGATTCCGTTCTGGGGTGAATATATGAAAACCGATGATATGGAACGTTTGGCTAGAACTATTGGTATTCTTTTAGAAAGTGGTGTTGAAACTGTAACGGCGCTAGAGTGTGCTTTAGGGACACTTAAGCACGAAACTTTTAAAGCGCAAACACAAAAAGTTATTGATGCGGTCCGTCAGGGCACGGGGTTGAGTTTGGCTTTCTCGAATTCGTCAGTGTTTTCGGAGGATGTGATTAGTATGATTAGTGTAGGTGAAGAGTCGGGGCGCGGCTTTCAGGGATTTTTACAATGGGCGGCGGTTTGTGACCGGCGGCTTGAGGCAATGACAAAAACAGCGACGGCTTTAATTGAACCGGGATTAATTCTTTTAATCGGCGGGGTTGTCGGGTTTATTGTTATGGCACTTTTGTTGCCGATTTTTCAGATGAGCTTGGGAGTCGGATAAAATAAATGGTTTTCTTGCAAAAAGAATTTCGATTAAAAAACAAGCGTGGAAGTTTTTTGCTGGAAGCTCTCTTGGCTGTTTTAATTCTTTCGGTAGGATTAGTTGGTCTTATCCGCGGGCTTCTTTCGTCGCTTAATGCCGCAAAACAAGCAGAAAATTATTCGCGGGCAATTCTTTCTGCCGAAAATGCTTTGCTGGAGGTTGTTCGTCTTAATGGGCAAAAAATAAACTGGCCAGTCATTCTTGATATCGATAACAAAAATATTAAGGCAGAGGTTGGTATCATTGCAAGCGACAATTTAGAGATTCCGCAAAATTTAAAAGAAGTGCAAATCAAAATTAAATGGCCGGGTGCGGCAAAGCAAAAAGAAATAAATGCTGTAACCTTAGTCTTTGGGCCTTCTGATGAAAAGGAATAATTCGATTTTAAAGAATCGTCAGGGTTTTACCCTTATTGAAATTTTGCTCACAGTTTCGATAGTCGCTTTCTTGGCGGGCAGTCTTTATGCTACGTTTGCGGCAGGACTCAAAGTAGACCGTCGAGCCAAAGAAAGTTTTAGTGATTTGGCAGAGAGTCGGCTGTTTTTAGAGCAGTTTTATAAGGATCTTGGGCGAGTGGTGGCGTATGATTTTCGCGGCTCATACCCGGATCGCAAAAGTTTTACTTTTGACGGAGAAAAAATTATTTTTCTTATTGAAGATCAGGGACAATTAAAATGGGTTCGTTATCGTTTAATTATTGCGCAACAAGGAGAAATTAAAGAAACTCGTTTAGGCATTAAAACTAAACGCAATGTTGCCGTATCAAATCTTACAAGCACAGAAGAAAGTTTGCGGACGCTCGTTCGTGATG
>CAZNNZ010000162.1:0-3371 GCA_964574575.1 uncultured Planctomycetales bacterium | reverse complement strand
ATGAGTCAGCCGCGAAATAATGCCTTTGCTCGGAGAAGTCCCACCGGATTTTGAAGTCACCATCGCAACACTGCGACGGCCAACACCATTTTTTCCATCTAAACTCAAAGCTGCATTAGCGGATAAATTAAGCGTGCGCATTTTAGGAAACACAACCGCATAAAGCCGATTAAGCGCCTCGCCTAGGTGATCAGAAGTTTCATAACCCGTATTAAACACATCAATTTCACCAGCGCCAATCAAAGCGCCTTGCTCGCCTTTGGCAATAGCATTGTCTAACCATTCTTGAAAGAAATCAAAATGATGGCTAACAATCCTCTCTCCAATCCGCTTTAATTCTCCATAAAATTGAGGTTGCAATGAGCGTTCAAACTCGGTTTGAATTTGTGGCAAATCATCCTCAGTTATTTCTTGGGCAATCATGCGCCGGCTCAACTCATCGGCCTTCTTCTCAATGATCCGATCGACATAGTCGGTCATATAAGGAATAATGCTGTCGTTTTGGACTTCATGCAAAATCCGCGCCTTCTCTGCGCGACCTTGGGTGGTGCTTATATCCATTGCATTATCAATAATCGCGGTCAGATTACTGACAATCTCCGCTTGTATGCGTCCATAAACAAGACTATTGGATTTTAAATAAAGTTCTAAGTCCCGCGAAACAAATTTATCCAGCATGGCCTTAGCACTGCGACGAAAATGCGAATTTTTATCTTGCCATTGACGGCGCAGCTCGAAAGCGGCCGGCGGAATTTTTTCAAGGTCCTCTGTAGTTTTATTGCGAGGATCTTTATACACCAAAGGTGGACGATAATACGGGCTGTCTTGTGTTTGCGGATAAGAATTGCCCAAAATTTCCTTTTGCGTCAAGTGGCGGCCTTCTGCAAAAGAATAAACGTCTAAGCTAAATAAAGGGCCATTTTTATTATCAAAAACAGTGACATCGGCCATCTGCCCGGGCGACTGCAAGTCTAAGAAAATAATATTTTCTAAAGGACCCCTTTCGCTATGATCATACATCATCGCCGAGTGCTCGGAGCTAAACTCCACATATCGACCTACTTTACTGTAACCAATAGCGAGCCCTTGATCATTGGCATAAAGAGTAAAACTATCAGGGTGCAAAGAATCCTTAACTTGGACCCCAAACGTTCCTTTGGCCACCTGTGCAAATTCGCGCACCGACGTTGAGCGGTCACCCACAAAAAAACGTTCCACCAGAAGATCCACAAAATTCTTCAAAGTTTCATCGTCGGTATGTCTCCACTGCCGAATCAAAGTTCCTTGAACAGAAGCCTGACCCTCATTATTCATTTCATCACGCAAGGCTTTAAATCTTTGCAACAACTCAGCGCGGAAATTTTCTAAAGCCTCATACTGCATCGCCCAACGAGAATCGGCGTCGAGCATTTCTTTTGTAACCCAAAGGTCAGAATAATTTTTATCTTTATTATTCAAACCCGGACGCGACAGACGCGCAGAATGTGAAACAAAAACATCCTCAACAACTTGCGTGAGCAAATCCATTTGTTTTAAATCCATAACATTATCAATAACTTCCTGTCGGTTGCGATTGACAGCATTGGTATAAGCATGTCGTAAAGACGCTTTCCAATTGCCCTGCGTTAAACCAAAAAGAATTTGCAAAGCAATCGGCGGCGAATCCCCGTTAACAATACGATGAGGCGCTTGCAGTTTCCCATGTTCATCACGTTCTTTAACCCACTGATAGGCGTCTCCCAATTCATATTGATAAATTGCCGCATAATAATCTCGCAACTGTGCCGTATCAAGTTCTTGGCCAAAGACGGTGGCCTGCAAATCAGACTTTTGTAAATCCTCCCAAATTTCATCATACTGGGCCTCTTTGAGTTCCGACGGACGGGTGACACTGCCATCCTCATTGCGCACTAAGCGCACCGTTGTTTGCGAAACAGCTTCCAGCTTGCCTTGGGCAATTAATTTTTCAACTAGAAGACTCCCGTCGGGATCAGCTTCTGCAAATCTAAATTTTGTAAGAGTCCTTAAATTGTCGCCGTTGGCCCCGATAGAAACAATCACCTGATCCTGTTTTGCTACAAAATGTCCGTCTTTTATTTCCCAATTATCTTCGACGCCAAAGGCTCCTTCGCCGGCTCTCCATAAACCAAACAATCCAGCGGCCAGAGCATTGTCCGTCGTCGTAAAAAGGTGCGCCGCTTCCAGCAAACTTTCGCCGCCCGTCGGCAGCCGGACATGCCCGGTTACCCCATGGACTCTGCTTTCGGAATTGGGTCCCATTCCTTTTTTTACAGCCTTTTTTACTGACGCACGATATTCTCTATCTAAAGATTTAAACAAGTCTCCCCCGCGTTTGGCTTTGAGCACCTTGGCCATAATGGCGCGTGTTATTCTCTTAATTAGATCCTTTAAAAAACCGCTCATCCCCGCGGATTCCCCCCCGCGCAGAGTTAAACCTTCTAAATGTCTTCCTAAAAAAGCCGATACCCATTTAGGATAAATAATCTCTACTAATTGCGCAAATACCGATACCCATCGAGGATAAAAACTTTCTTTCCAGCGCCATTGCCAATAACCTTTTAGCTTTTCTCGATTTTCATTCTCATCCTCCACCCAATAAAAACCAAAATTACCGCAACCGATAATAAACCATTGCATGAGCGCGCTTGTTGTGTGATCAGCTGAAATAAAATATGAACTGACCCCCGCGATTAAAGCACTCCACGCTAGACCAGCGGCAACCGCTTTAGTCCAACGAGTTTTGTTTTGCGCCGTTTCGCCAAAAACAGACATTGAACCTGCTAAATCCGGATTACTGCCGCCAAACTTTAGAGATTGACGTTCTTGCGCCAAAATTTGTTCTGCCAAAGCGACTTCTTGATTATCGGGAATCGTTGAGATACGAGAAGGCACATAAAAATCACCTCGCGTAAAATTACCCTGCGTCGCAACATGCGCCAATTCTTCTTGTGTCGGCACTAACGGGTCACGGCGCGTGGAAATAAAATCTTCTGATTGATCAGTTACCTTTGGCAGAGTTTGTGCAACTTGCGAATCTGCCATCGACGTATTGGCCAACGACTTGACCTGACGATTAAAACGCGCAATCGAACCATTCATTAATCCAAAACTAGCTAACATGACCGCCAATAAAGTCAACGAAACAGCCGGTGAATTTTGTACAGCCGATAAAAATGATGAATTTTCTAAAGGCACAACCTTTTGCGTCGGATCAATCGGTTGAACTAAACTTGGCAAAGCTGGGACGATACTAGCAATCGGTGGGACGACGCTAACAATAGTTGGAACTATCGACGGTATCTGATTAACCAGCGAAACAGAATGGTTCTTTTCTATTTGAGTTAAAGTAG
>CAZNNZ010000161.1:0-3385 GCA_964574575.1 uncultured Planctomycetales bacterium | reverse complement strand
AATCGGTAAGTCTAAAACTGAATTAGTAAAAACGTTTAATACCTTTTGTATTTTTTAATATTTCACTTAAACTAAACACATGGCTGGCAATTCATTTGGACAATTATTTCGTATTACCACCTTTGGCGAAAGCCACGGCGCCGGTCTTGGCGTCGTTATCGATGGCGTGCCGCCTAATATTGAGCTTAGCGAAAAAGACATTCAAGTCGATCTTGACCGCCGCCGACCCGGCCAGAGTAAAATCACAACGCAAAGACAAGAGAGCGATACCGCCGAGATTCTCTCCGGCGTATTCGAAGGCAAAACAACTGGCGCTCCTATTGCCATTTTAATTCGAAACAGCAATCAGCGTCCGCAAGATTATAATGACATCAAAGATATTTTTCGTCCCGGCCATGCCGACTATACATTCTTCACAAAATTTGGAATTCGTGACTATCGTGGGGGAGGACGCTCCTCAGGCCGCGAAACCGCCAGCCGTGTGGCCGCTGGTGCTGTCGCAAAAAAATTTCTTTCCCAATCTGGCATCAAAGTGATTGCTTATACACTTTCTGTTGGTCATGTTATGGCTCAAAAAATTAATTTTGACGATATCGAAAAGAATATCGTTCGCGCCCCAGATTGTAAAGCCGCAGAGCTTATGGTAGAAGAAATCGAAAAAGCACGCAAAGATATGGATTCGGTTGGCGGCATTGTCGAGGCCGTTGTTAAGGGTTGCCCAGCGGGGCTTGGAGATCCAGTTTTTGATAAACTAACCGCCAGACTTTCCCATGCGCTTATGTCCATTGGCACTATTCGTGGTATTGAGTTTGGCGAAGGCTTTCAGTCAACGACGATGCGGGCGTCCGAACATAATGACCCGTTTACAGTCACCGACAAAAAAGTTCACACCAAAACGAATCATGCTGGTGGTATTTTAGGCGGAATTTCGACGGGTGAGGATATCGTTTTACGCGTTGCTGTCAAGCCACCATCTTCAATTGCACAAGAACAAAATACAATTAACACTGATTTACAAGCAGTTAAAATTCAAGTTAAAGGCCGCCATGACCCTTGCATTTGTCCGCGTGTGGTTCCAGTTGTCGAGGCGATGATTGCCCTTACTCTAGCGGATTGTTTATTGATACAAAAAAGTATACGATAACGAAGTTTGTTCTTTATGAAATCTGCAAAAGTTATTCTCATCACAGGCTGCTCCAGCGGTTTTGGTTTGCGAACAGCCATACGGCTGACTAAATCTGGCCATCATGTTGTCGCCACGATGCGCGACCTTTCCCGCAGCGGAACTCTTATAGACGAAATTAAAAACGCAAAAAAAGAAATCGACCTTTTTCAAATGGACGTCACCAATAAAAAAGAAATTAAGGAGGTCGTGCGTCTTGTGGCCGCCAAACATGGTTATATTGATGTTTTAGTCAATAATGCCGGTTATGGAATCGGCGGATTCTTTGAAGATTTATCCGACGAGGAAATACGCGCACAGATGGAAACAAACTTTTTTGGCGTACAAAACGTGACGCGCGAAGTCATCCCTTGCATGCGCCAGCGCGGCAGTGGGAAAATTATCAACATTTCCAGCATTGCCGGGGTATCGGCATCACCAAGCTTTGGCGCGTATAATGCCAGCAAATGGGCGTTGGAAGGTTTTTCGGAAAGTCTTTACCACGAGATGAAAATCTGGGGAATCGATGTGGCGCTCATTGAACCGGGAACGTACAAGACAAAAATTTTTTATGAAAACGCCCGCTATGCAAAAAATTTTACAAATCCAGATAGCCCGTATTATTCGATCTCACAATTTCTTGCTAAAAAAGTTAAAAAATACGTCGATGGTTGTGATAAAAATCTCGAAGATGTTCCCAAGCTCATTGAAAAATTAATCAATACTAAAAATCCCCCGTTTCGTAATATTCCCGACGTAGAAACATGCATTCTTTATCGACTGCGCAGAATGTTACCCTTCTTTATCTACAGAAAACTGATTTTCAAAACGCTTTTCTGGGGCTGTCCACTGCCTAAGAGGTAAATTTTACCCCATGCGTTCGCTTAAAAAGTTCTCAAGATTTTTTGCCTGCAGGTAAGGGTTGGTCTTCTTTTGATCTGCGAGAGTTGCAAAAGGGACATCGCCGTAATTGTGTCCCGGATAAATAATTGTCGAGTCTGGTAATTTTAAAATCACATTGGCCAAACTCGCATACATTGTTTTTGCATTCCCACCGGGAAGGTCACAGCGTCCGCATCCGTCGATAAAAAGAGTGTCGCCTGCAACAAGAACATCTTTGTACTTAAAACACTGGCAACCGGGCGCATGCCCCGGCGTATGCAAACATTCAAACTCAATATTTCCTATTTTTAATTTTTCACGGTCGGCAACTTTTATTAAGTTTTTACAATCAGGAGTATAAAAATCGGCTTCATGTTTTGAAAGATAAACGGGAACGTCATGTGTTGCAAGAAGAGCATCCAAGCCTTGGACATGATCAGGATGGCCGTGCGTTAAAAAAATAGCAACAATCTTATAACCATTCTCTTTAGCATGCTTGCGCAAAAAATTAACATCCCAGGCTGGATCAACAACAGCGATTTGACCACTTTTCGCATCGCCGAGAAAATAAATAAAATTGTTCATCGGCCCAATTTCCATTTGCTCGAGAATAAGTTCTGGGTATTTCATATCTTTCTCCTTTGCATTTATGTTTTTCTATTATAAAATCAAACAGCATTTATTCAAGTTCTACATTTTAATTAAGGAGAAATTGCAATGGCTTTACTCGAATCTATTTTGGTTAAACTTGGGACACCGATTCCAGAGTTTCAACTAAACGATCCCAACGGAAAGTCTTACAAAAGCTCTGAACTTTTTGGCGAACGGGGACTGTTGGTTGTTTTTACCTGCAATCATTGTCCATATGCCATTGCTGTTTGGCCGCGCGTCATTCGTTTGGCCAAATACGCCAAAGGCATGAGGATTAATACCGTCGCGATTAATCCTAATATTAATCCCGATTTTCCAGACGATGCACCAGACAAAATGATCGAAAAGATTAAAGAATTAGGTATTGAATTTCCATATCTAGTTGATGAAAAACAAGCAACTGCAAAAGCTTTTAAGGCCCAATGCACACCGGATATTTATCTTTTCAACAAAGACAAAAAACTTTGCTATCACGGCCGCATTGACGACAATTGGCAAGACGAAAGCCAAGTTACACGCGAAGAATTAAAAGAAGCCCTCAATAATATGGTCACTGGACAACCCTTGGATCCCGTTCAGCGTCCGACGATGGGTTGTTCAATCAAATGGAATAATACTTTGTAATTTAATACTATTTTAATGCTAACTGTGGCTCAAGGGTTGAATGCTTTTAAAAGCGAATAGCGCCAT
>CAZNNZ010000160.1:0-3390 GCA_964574575.1 uncultured Planctomycetales bacterium | reverse complement strand
AGGACACCTGATTGGAAATCTGATAAATGTTTCCCCGCGCCTGCGTGCCCTCGCCGTAAAATCCACGTGAAGCAAAAGACAATTTGGCAATCGCCGCCAAAACTTTGTTAATCTGTTTGGTCATGACCAAGGCCGGCAAATGCAGCATCACCGACCCGCGCATGGCCGTACCGGTGTTCGTCGGACAAGCGGTCAAATACCCCCAGTTGCCCAAATAAGCATAATTAAGTTTTTTGGACAAACTGTCGTCTAACATATTGATAATGCGCCAGCTTTCCATGAGATTAAGTCCCGACTGCATGACCTGAATGCGCAAATGGTCTTCTTCGTTGACCATAATCGAGAGAATTTCTTCCTGCGAAACAATCAGCGCTTTTCCATCCCCGCTAACAGCATGCTCGTGACTCATCAAATGCCGCTCGACTAAAAACTGTTTGTCAATGCTGTCTAACTCGTTCATCTTTAAAAAAACAGCCGTCTTAAAATATTCATTAGTCGCAATCGCTTTACTGACGTCCTCGGCAACATTGAGTAAATCTTTTTTTTCGGCACGATTTGGAAAAGGCACCTTGGCCAAATTACGCGCTAAGCGAATACGAGTCGACATCACAATGTGAGAACTAGGTCCCGCACCTTTAAGCCACTCGGCCGTATGATGAATCAAGTCGTCGATATTCATATCTTGTTCTCTTCTTTTTTTTCTAAAATATGTATTTTGTCGCGCAGTTGGGCAGCCTTTTCAAAATCTTCCTTTTGTACCGCCTCTTGCAATTGATTTTTAAGATCGCGCAAAGTTTCAACTTGCGGTCCAACGGGTGTTGGGAAAGCGGCAGGCGCTTTACCCAAATGAAGATTAGAGCCGTGAATCTTTTTAAGCAAAGAACTCAAATGCTCACGAAAAGCGCTATAACATTCACTGCAACCTAAACGCCCAAACTTTTTAAAATCATCATAGCTAACCCCGCAGTGCGGACAGTCAAGTTTGACCTTGTCGACATCCTTGACCTGCTTGCCAAAGTCCGCCAAGCCCGCCAAAAGATCCGCCAAACCAAATTGCTGTTCCATCTCCACACTTTTTTCGCGGGCACATTCTTCGCACAAATGCAATTCGGTTACTTGCCCGTCGACAATCTCGGTCAAATGCACCGTCGCTTTTTTCTTGGTACAAATATTGCATTGCATAAAATTAACCTCACATCTTTTAATTGACGAGTATCTGTTAGGGCAACCTTCGTCGCTCAAACAGTCCTCGCGCTCGTCGCTTAATCTAAATTTTAAAAACCTCTTAGTAAGCGACGAAGCTGTGGAACTCGCTTGGGAAGGTCGCCCTAACAGACACTGTCAAAATAATTTAATATTTAACCCCATCTTTGCGTGTAACGCCATGAAAAGCGGTAATTAATTTATTGGTTATTGCTCCCGGCTTGCCGCTACCAATGGTGCGTCCGTCAACTTTGACAATGGGAATAATCTCGGCGGCTGTGCCGGTTAAAAAACATTCATCCGAATTATACACTTCATGCCGGGTAAAAAGTCGTTCTTCGGTGGGAATCTTAAATTTCAGCGCTAAATCCCAAACCGCCGCCAAAGTAATTCCTTTAAGCCGGCCGTGGCTGGGCGTCAAAAGCCGTCCATTCTTAACAATAATAATATTGTCGCCCGTGCATTCACCGACGTAACCATTTGTGTCGAGCATAATCGCTTCATTGTAACCGGAATTGTTCGCTTCAATTTTAGCCAAAATATTGTTCAAATAATTTAAAGACTTAAGCTGTGGATTAAGCGCCTCAGGATGATTGCGCGGCGTGGGCACTGTAATTATGTCCATGCCCTTTTTGTAAAGTTCTGCCGGATAAAGGGTGATCGTGTCGGCAATAATAATCACCGTCGGCTGGCCGTGGCATTTGCGCGGGTCAAGCCCTAAATCGCCAACTCCACGCGTCACAATCGCACGGATATAACCGTTGTCAATTTTGTTTTCCTTTAACGTCGCGACAATCGCCTGCTGCATTTCTTTTTTGGAAAGCGGGATAGCAATCATCATCGTGTGGCATGTTTCATAAAGTCGGTCAATATGCTCGCCTAATCGAAAGACCAGCCGGTCATACGCGCGAATCCCTTCAAAAGCGCCGTCGCCATAAAGAAAGCCGTGATCAAACACGGACACGCTGGCGTTTTCTTTAGAATAAAATTTTCCGTTGATATAAATTTTCATAAAGGTCCTTTCGAACTCCCGTTAGACTAACCGTCCGTCGCGCATTTTGACCACACGGTGCGAACGCTTGGCAATCTGCTCGTCGTGCGTTACGATAACCAAGGTCTGTTTATTTTTTTTGTTTAGCTCCATCAAAAGATCAATAACTCCCTGCCCGCTTTCTGAATCCAAATTTCCCGTCGGCTCATCACAAAAAAGCACCTTCGGTTCATTAATAAGCGCCCGCGCAATAGCCACACGCTGTTGTTCACCGCCGGAAAGCTCGAGAGGCTTATGCTGACATCGTGCGCCCAAGCCCACCTGATCTAAAAGCGCGCCCGCTTTAGCCTTAATTGCATCCGCGCTGCCAACATTTTTATCAAGCAAGGCGGGCAAAATCACATTTTCAACAGCTGTAAACTCCGGCAAAAGATGATAAAACTGAAAAATAAACCCAACCTTCGTATTGCGAAACACATCACGCTTCTGAGGGCTGATTTTATAAATATTTTCGCCTTCAAAAATAACTTCTCCCTGCGCCGGCTGATCCAAACCGCCCATAATATGCAACAGTGTTGACTTGCCCGCACCCGACGGGCCAACGATGGCCACAACCTCACCTTGAGCGATCTTTAAATCAATCCCTTTAAGGACATGAACCTTTCCTGCCGGGTGATCGTAATGTTTTTGCAATGCCAAAACTTCGAGCATGAACCTGTCCATTTTACCTGTTTTAAAAATCTTTGTAAGTAAATAATCCAAATATCTTTTTTTCAAAATCCTATTTTGCTTGGCCTGTAGTCGGACGTTGCAAGGACGAGCGGGCATGGTTCTGCCCGCAAGGGCAGAGAGCGAGTCCGAACATCGAGCGAAGCTAAGCCTCGCAGGGGCTTAGCAAGCGATCCGACGAAAGACCAAGAAAAATAGGATAATCTATTCATACCTCAACGCCTCGACCGGCTGGAGCTTGGCCGCACGAGCCGCCGGATACAAAGTCGCCAAATACGTAATCACCATCGCCGCCGAAATAATAATCAAAATATCCGCCAGCTTGATTTCAACAGGCACATGGTCAATTGAATAAATCTGCGCCGGAACCTTCACATACGTTTTTAAAATATAACTGATCATGACCCCGCTGACCAAACCCCAAAACGTGCCAATTGCGCCAATCAAAAGTCCTTGTTTCATAAAAA
>CAZNNZ010000159.1:535-3442 GCA_964574575.1 uncultured Planctomycetales bacterium | reverse complement strand
TGTTTGCCGTTTTCAAAAACATACGGCTTGAAAAGATATACCGGTTGGGGTGCGGTGTCAGGCAAGGTGAATTTTCCCTTCGAAAACAATAAGCCAACAAAATTATACACTTTATCGTCGGAGTAGATGTCAAATTCAGAAGTGTCTCCTAAGCTAAGCGGTAACATTCGCAAATAAAACCCTCCGCATAAAACATCGAGGATTTTTCCCGGGATAGCGACATTTTTAACTTGGCCATTGACGTGATTTTTAGACACTGCAGTATGGTTTGCATAATCAAAATCGATACTTGATTCAAGGACAGTCCCGCCTTTAATGTATTCTTCGTGACGAAGAACAACAAAATTTTTGGCATCCATGTAAGAAACGTAGCGATCCTTGGCACCGAAGAGCACCGAAAAAAAAGGCAATGTTTTTGACAACATTTCAAAACAATAGGCATTGGTTCCATTAAAAACTGTTATCCCATTGTTGATAATTATAAATTCTCCGATGGTCAGTCCTAAATATTTAGCTTTAAAGGTGAGCTTTTCTGTTTTATATGTTTCTTTTTCGGCAGTTACCGCTAACGGGGTTACGACAGCTGGTATATCAACTGGCAAAATTACAGGTTCAGTGACGACAGCATTTTCGATCGCAGCTGTTTCTGTGACTTCTTTAATAGCGGCGGCTTTGATCTTTTGGGCTTCTAGCAAAACATCTTCTTTTTTTAACACGCTCGTACAGCCGGTTATGAAAAAAAATGTTATGCAATATATAAAAAGCTTTGATTTTTGCATCAATGTCTTTAAAAAGTTATATGGTTGCTTTGTTCTGTTTTAATTTTGGCCAATGTTCTTCGGCCAAAATATATCCGACACAACGGCTCGCGCGGCAATAGCAGCGATGTTCATCGTAGCCGTCATAGCCGTAACTGTAATTGTAAGTGATCTCTTCGCCCTTTTGAATGTCGCGTAAAGCTATGACCCAGATTTTTCCGCGAATAATTTCAGTTTCGGCATTCGGTTCACACGAATGATTGATATGCCGCGCGGTATTATAAGGCACATTGCCGTCGATGTCATAGCGCTTATTAAGTTCAAAAAGATATACTGCTCCTAATGTTTGATCTTCTCTGTGCCGGTGCAATGGAATCAGTGCCCGACGTTCAGCTTCGGCTTTTGTAATTTTCTCGCCCACATATTCAATGATTCGCGTTGCCTTAGGGATATCTTTCTTGGCAAAAACACCACGGCCATGAATGGTCGAATTGCGGTCAGTGATATAAGGACTTTTTGTTTTGAGTGTTTGCATATTGTTGTAACTATTTGGTCCCAATGATGACTACGTGTTCTTGTGGCAGCCGATGGTGTTTAATTTTTTTAAATCCAGCATCGCGTAAAAATTGCTCATAATCTTTGGTCGTGTAGCTATGTGCATGTCCGGAGGCCAGTGCTAAAAAATACGGGTTAAGTGAAACCATTGCGTGCGGCCCGAGTTCATTTTCCCAAACAGGAACGTCGAGGATAATGACTTGCCCTCCAGCAGACAGAGCATCAAAGCTTTTTCGTGCTAATTGAGCGTTTTCTTCTGCTGTCCAGATATCCAAGAAGTGTGAAAACACGATACAGTCAATATCTTGAGGAAAAGGATCAACAAAACAATTTCCCGTATGAGTACTGCACCATTGTTCCATGCCGTGTTTGCGGATATTTTCTTGCGCTAATTGGCAAACGCTGGGGGAATCAAAAACCATGGCTTTAAGGTGCGGATTTTTTCTTGCCAAAGCCATAATGTTTGTTGCGTTTCCACCACCCACATCGATTAAACGTCGCGCTTTGGAGAGATCGACAAATTCCGCCAGCATTTTGTTGGGAATAAGAGATAATTGCTCCATGGCGTTTTCGAAAACACGTTCTAATTCTGGGTGATGCACAAGTCTTTGATAAAGATTTCCGTCGGTGCCTGGGATTTCTTTAAGGCCGACATTGGTATTGGCGACCAGTGATTCATAGAACCAAAACATTGGCTTATAAACGATGTAATGATACCAGCCAACGATATCCGAGATGTCGGTTTTTTTGTTTTTATCAAAGAAAATACTGCTGATAACAGAGTTCTTGTATTTTAGTTGGCCGTCTTTGGAGATACGCTTTAATAATCGAATGGTTACTAAAACAGTGACCAGCATACTCGCCGGCTTGACATCAATCTTAATGTGTTTTGCGATTTCATCTTTTGTGAGCGCGCCTTCTTTGCCTAGAACCGTAAAAAGATCCAAGCGAATAGCGGCGCTGAGACTTTCAAAGTAGATTGGTCCCATAAGCACCATCAGAAATCGATCGAAATCTTTGGCTAATATTCCTTTTTCTATGACCCATATTTGGAAGAACAACTGAATTTTCTTAACAGCTTTTTGAAATAATTTTATCATTGGTAACCACCTTTCATTGCGATGTAGCGTGTTGTGCGTTAATTCCTTTTATAAGTTTTCTTCCAATAAGCTTCTAAGAAACTGCGCTTTTTGACTAGCCAAGATTCATGTTCCCGATACCACTGGATTGTTTCTTGAAGGCCTCTTTTAAAATCAATTGTAGTTTTCCAGCCTAACTTTTCGAGTTTTGAACAATCGACGCTATAACGAAAATCATGACCGAGCCGGTCTGCAATAAATTCAATAAGTTCGTGTGATTTACCCAATTCGTCGAGTATCATTTTAACTGTAACAATATTTTGCTGTTCAAAATAACTGCCGATATTATAAATCTCGCCAATTTTTCCTTTTTGTAAAATGGTGTCAATTCCCTTAGTGCAATCTGTAACGTGCAGCCATTCGCGGATCTGCGCGCCTTTGCCATAAACGGGAACTTTTATGTTGTTTAAAGCTTTTAAAATAATGACAGGGATAAGCTTCTCGGGATATTGCCA
>CAZNNZ010000159.1:0-525 GCA_964574575.1 uncultured Planctomycetales bacterium | reverse complement strand
TATCCGTTCTTGCTTTCGCCCTAAATCTCGTCGGTAGACATATGAATACATTTTTTGATTTTAAATTCGCGAGCCAGATCAATAAGATTTTGTGTGCCGTAGACGTTTGTTTTAATAAAGGCGGCTGCATCTTGGATACTGCGATCGACATGTGTTTCGGCCGCAAAATGGATGATTACATCTGGCGCTTCTTTTTTGAAGATAGTGTGAAGTTTTTTGCGGTCGCAAATATCGGTTTTATAAAATTTAATTTTTGAGGTGACACTCGCTAATCGCGCCAAGTCGCCGGCATACGTTAATTTGTCCACAACGATAAGCTTATAGTTTTTTTTAACAGATTGCCGCACGAATTGACTGCCAATAAATCCGGCGCCGCCGGTGATTAATATTTTGTTTGTTGACTTGCCCATTTTTTATTCCTGCTTTGCTATTTTTTTTAAATATTGGCCGTAAGTCGTCGGAATTTCATCAGCTAGATTTAGTAATTGTTTTTGCGTGATCCACTTTTGTTTAAAGGCAATTTCT
>CAZNNZ010000158.1:0-3447 GCA_964574575.1 uncultured Planctomycetales bacterium | reverse complement strand
AAATACCAAGGCACCTTTTTTTGAGTTTCCATCTCTTTTTTCATCAAAAAAGGATTGCCAACCAAAATTTCATTACAAAAGCGGCACTTGACCGCTTCATCCTGTATTTCCTCGGCGCAAAACGGACATTTTTTCACGATGCAATTTTCCTCCACTCTTCTTGCGACATTGAAAAACTATATTCCTTCGTCGGAAATTTACTGCTATCGACTTCTTTTTTAAATTCCGAGATTCCTTTTTTCATAAGCGCGCTGACGTCCACATATTGTTTGGCAAACTTCGGATGAAAACGCCCAAACATTCCCAACAAATCATGAGTGACTAAAACCTGTCCGTCACACGCAGCTCCCGCGCCAATACCAATCGTCGGAATCTTTAAAATTTTTGTGATTTCCTTTGCCAATTTATCCGGAACGCATTCTAAAACGATGCTAAAACATCCCGCCTTTTCTAAAGCTTTGGCTTGTTCAATAATCTTTTTGGCACTTAAGGCATCCTTACCCTGCACTTTAAAGCCGCCCAATTTATCAGCTGTTTGCGGCGTCAAACCCACATGTCCCATGACGGGAATTTTAGCCTTGATAATTTTTTTTGTTACATCTAAACAATTATCAAACCATTCGAGTTTAACCGCATCACATCCCGCTTGGTCGATAAAACGCTTGGCGTTTTTTAGAGCGTCCTTTGAATGAACTTGATAAGAATCAAACGGCATATCCCCAACCAAAAGCGCATTTTTAACCGCACGGCGCACCGCTTTGGTGTGATGCAACATTTCGGCCATACCTACTTCTTTGGTAGATTCAAGACCCAAAACAACATTAGCCAGAGAATCTCCGACGAGCACAATATCAATGCCGCACTGATCAATCACAGAAGCCATCGAAAAATCATAAGCAGTTAACATCGTGATCTTTTGACCACGCGCAACTTTGTTCTGAATGTTCTTAATTTTGATCATGAATAATTTCTCTTGAAAGGCTTAAGGAATGGCTCTCTTTTTCGGCTCAATTGTTTGGCGCCTCTATGGCGCAATTCGCCTAAAAAAAGATCCATCCCTTAAGCCAACTTTAACATTATTTTAATAAACAGCCTTAATAATCGCCTGCGCGGCTTTTTTGCCAGAGGCCATCGCATCCACAACAGAAGAAACACCCGTGACAACATCTCCTGCCGCGTACAAGTGCGGCAATGAAGTTAAAGACGTTTGAGGGTCAACCCAAATTGAACCATTCTCATTTATTTTTAAATTGGAACCTAAAGCTAAAGGCGCAGGATTAGTTTTAAAGCCTTGGGCAAGAATAACGGTTGTAGCTTCGACCACAAACTCCGACGCTGGCACAGGCTTGATTCCCCATTTGCCTTTGCCGTCGGTATCCGCAAAATCCATACGCACACATTGCACTCCTGCAGCAAAATTAGGCGAAGATGCGCCCACAAGAATACTTAATGGTTTAGTCAAAGCCTCGAGTTTAAGCCCTTCTTCTTGTGCTAACCGAACATCGTCGGGATAAACTTTCAAATCTTCAGCTGTTTCCGGAAAAATCAAAGTCACGTCACGCCCCAAGCGCAAACAAATTCGGGCACAATCAAGAGCCGCATTACCGTAACCTATGACCGCAACTTTAGGCCCAATCAAAGGAGATGGATTTTTTTTATATTGCTCTTCAAAACGTGTGTTGGCAGCCAAAAGAATTTCTTTAGCATAATAAACACCGCTTAAATCCGCACCGGGTAAATCCAGCAAAGCCGTGCTGTTTTTACCAACCGTCAGCAAAACAGCCGAATATCCTTCACTTAAAAACTGCTCAAAACGCATATTCTGCCCGACGGAAAAATTAGTTTTAAACTCAACGCCCAAACAACGGATTTCCTCAATCTGTGCGTCCAAAACATTTTTAGGCAAACGAAATTCCGGAATGCCAAAACGCAGCATCCCTCCTAAAAGCGCAAGCCTTTCATAAACAGTGACTTTCAAACCCGCCTGCGCCAAACGCGACGCAGCTGTCAAACCTGCAGGACCCGAGCCGATAATCGCAACTTTTTTGCCCGTCGGACGAATAACTTTCTTGGCCGCAAAACGCGGACGGCCATGATCAGAGGCAAAACGTTCCAAAGCCCGAATCCCGATGGGAAGTTTTTCTTGTGAAAGAATACACGCCTTTTCGCACGGGGCCATACAGACGCGAGCGCAAATCGCCGGTAAATCATTAGCTTCCCTAATTTTAGCTAAAGCTCCGACGCTGTCGCCTTCGCGCACCAGCCGAATAAACGCAGGGATATCCACGCCCAGCGGACAACCGTGATTGCACGGCGCATCATGACATTGCGGACAACGAATGCCTTCTTCAACCATTAGCTTTTTCGGCAAACCCAGAGAAATCTCTTGAAAATTCTTGCTGCGTTTTTGCGCTGGCTGATAAGTAGGTTTAGTCGATGTCATTTGCCCAGTAACCCCGGAAAGAATTTTGTAATAGAACGGGACATATCATCCTCGTCATGTTGTCCACCACTAAAATCCTGCGAATTTTCATAAGCGGCCATGCGGGTTTTGTAATGTTCAAAATTAACACTGTGCCCGTCGAATAATGGCCCAGAAACACACGCTAAAACAACTTGTCCTTCAACACGCACACGGCAAGATCCACAAAATCCCATTCCACAAGAAATTTTTGGCGCAAGTTGCACTAAAGTTTTAATCGCCTTCTCTTTAGTCAACTGACAAACTGCTTGCATCATTTCAGTGGAACCTACGGCATAAACCTGACGGACAACCTCGGAAGCTAAAATATCTTTTAACATCTCGGAAGCTAAACCACGCCGTTCATAACTGCCGTCCTCGGTGGTAATCAAAAGCCGGCTGCACGAAATGCGCATCTGCGGCTCAAGCGTCAAACTACTCTTTGTTTTTGCACCCATAATTCCAATCACTTTATTGCCCGCCTTTTTTAAAGCTTTGCAAATCGGCAAAATCCGAGCCGTCCCCACCCCCGTCGCTAAACACACCACAACACCCGTCTTCCCAATGACCGCCGGTTGACCTAAGGGCCCTAAAATTGAAAAAATTTCCTCGCCAATAGATAAATTGCCCAGCTGACTTGTCGCCAAACTATTTTCCTGAACAATCACCGTAATCTGCCCGCGCAAAACTTCGGCTTCAGCAACGGGCATCGGAATCCATTCTCCACCTTCGCTTGTAATAATCATCACAAACTGACCCGGAGCAATACGCGCGGCAATCAAAGGCGCCTTAATGTCGAGCCGCTTAACACCTTGCGCAAGAATTTGTTTGTTGAGAATTTTAAACATATTTATTCTATTAAAATTGCATCAAATTTTTATTTAATTTTTTGTTCTTAATAAATTTTTATAAAACATATCCAGTAATAAAATCTTATTGAATTTTTCAATAATTGTAGGAGATGCTGTCGCTAGTTGCTGGTTTGA
>CAZNNZ010000157.1:0-3527 GCA_964574575.1 uncultured Planctomycetales bacterium | reverse complement strand
ACGCCTTTGATGTTTTGCAAGCCACATTTCCAGCCGGAACCGTATCCGGCGCGCCCAAAATCCGCGCAATGGAAATTATCGACGAATTAGAAAATACAAGCCGCGGGCCTTATGCCGGGTGCATCGGCTATTTTAGCTTTTCGGGAAATTTTGATTCGTGCATTACCATTCGCACCATTGTCGCCACCGACGGCCACGCTTATATTCAGGCCGGCGCTGGCATTGTCGCAGACTCCAACCCCAAAAAAGAATTTGAAGAGACTCAAAACAAAGCACGCGCCCAAATCCTCGCCATCGAGTCGGCACATAAACAATTTGCTTAGAATCATTTAAGACACGATGTTAAAATCCCTTCTTTCTTCCAAAATTTCCAACACGACAATAATGCTTTTAGTGATTCTTGTCTTAACATTCTTGGCGTATTTGCCATCGCTTAAGAATAATTTCATAGATCTCGACGATATCAGCTACGTAACATCAAACCCCTTAATCATGGATTTATCTTTAATAAACATAAAAAAGATTTTCTCAAGTTTTGTTGTTGGCAATTACCATCCATTGACGATACTCGTTTTTGCTGTAGAGTTTCACTTTTTTCAACTTAATCCATTCTATTTTCATCTAACCAATTTACTGCTACATCTTTTAAATACTATTCTCGTTTTTATTTTTATTTACCAGTTGTGTAAGAAAGAGTTAACCGCTCTTATTGTCAGCGCATTTTTTGGCCTACATCCTATGCATGTCGAATCCGTAGCTTGGGTTACCGAACTTAAGGATGTCCTGTATTTTTGTTTTTATATGATAGGACTTATTATCTACCTGAAATCTCAAAAACTTGAGCGATTCAAACTCAGATATTATTTAGGAACACTTTTATTATATATCACATCTCTACTTTCCAAGCCAACTGCTGTTTCATTTCCTTTAGTTCTTTTATGTATAGATTACTTTAACGGCAGAAAAATTAGTAAAAAAATGTTTCTTGAAAAAATCCCTTTTTTTGCATTTTCGATTATCTTTGGAATGATCGCTTTTTATGCAGGGAAGAGCTCTTTTATGCCATTTGAAACAATAACTCCAGAGAGAATAACGTTTTCTTTTGGCGCAAGAGTAATCCTTTGCGCTTATGCATTATGGGATTATTTAATAAAAGCATTTCTTCCCATACAGCTATCAATTTTTTATCCTTATCCATCAGCAAGAAAAGTCTTTGAAGTCCCTCTGATTTTTTATTGCTACTTCATCGCCTTGCTTGGTACAGCATGGCTGATTTATAAATATTTTATTAAAGAGAAAGTTATCGTTTTTGGTTTAGGGCTATTTTTAACCACCATTTTCTTCAACTTGCCATTTTTTAATGTTGGTTACTCTTTAAGCGCAGATCGATTTACCTATTTGCCATATGTAGGAATATTTTTTATCGTCGGTTATTATCTCGAGAAATTTTATGTTCCACATTATGCCAGAAGAGGCTTGAGTAAATATTGGCGTGAAATTGTTTTCATAGGTATGATTTTTATTTTTTCTTTCCTCACATTCCAAAGATGTATCGTCTGGGAAAACGCTAAAACTTTATGGTATGATGTTGCCAAAAAATTTCCAAAACATCCGTTAGGATATGACAACTTAGCAAATTTTTATTATAACCAAGGGGACAATAGTACCACTTTAAAGCTCTGCGATATCGTTTTATCACTCAATTCGAAATACTACACCGCATTTTGTCGTAAAGCTGATGTGTACTTACGAACAAATAAACTTACCAATGCTTTAGAAGAGTATACCCGTGCTATTAATATCTTTCCTTACTACTATCAAGCTCTTATGAACAGAGGGTCTGTTTTTTATTTACTTGGAAAACCCGCACTCGCTGTAAAAGATTATACAAAAGCGTTGATCATTTGTCCTAACAATGTAGCATTGCTTTCAAATCGGGCAACAGCGTATTTTGATGAAAACCACATGACTGAAGCTTTGGCTGATTTTAATTTAGTCATAAAATTAAGTCCAGAAAACAAATACGCCAAAGATAGAATCATTGAAATCGAAAAGAAAATCACCTCATCGACCAGTTCCGGAATTTAATTTGCTTAATTTTCAAAATTTTAGTATATTATTGCCTTATTATTAACCAGTAAAGGAGCAACACAAATGGAAGTTCGTATTCGCTTACAAAAAGCCGGCAAACCTGCCAGCAAACGCTGCAATTACCGCATTGTCGCCATCAGCCGCACAACCGCGCGCCAAGGCCGCAATTTGGCAACAATCGGGTATTATGACCCGGCGAGAAAACCCGCCACTTTGTCTGTTGACCATGACAAATTACAAACGTGGATTGACAAAGGCGCTCGCATGACCGACACCGTCAAATCACTGGTCAAGCAAGACAAAAAAGCTGCTAAAAAGTAAAATTCTTAACTAAAGGAATCCCTTATGCCCCCAGAACAGGCGGCCAATCCATTGATGCAATTAATCCCATTTGCCTTGATGGCGGCGATTTTTTATTTCATTGTCCTTAGACCAGAACAAAAGAAAAAAGCCGATCATGCAGCACGCGTCGCCCAACTTCAAAAAAATGACGCCGTCGTCACAGCCGGCGGCATTCACGGCACGGTCGTAGCGCTTAAGGAAAAAACCGTCATTGTCCGTATTGACGATAATGTCAAAATCGAAGTTGACCGTGACGCTATTACAACCATTGAAGCAAAAAGTAAATCGTAAAAACGATCCCCAAAATGTGTAAAGGAAAAAGCGCATGAACAAGAAACTGCTGTCGAGAGTTGGTATTACCTTGGCTGTTTTGGCCGCCTCTATCTATTTTGCCTTACCGTTGGAAAAACGCATCAATTTAGGGCTTGACCTTAAAGGGGGAATGCATCTTGTTCTGAAAGTCGAGTTAGAAAAGCTCGAAGAAAAAGCCAAAAGCGACGCAGTTGTCCGAGCCATCGAAATTTTGCGTAACCGCATTGACAGCTTAGGCGCCGGCGAAACCGTCATTCAGCGCCAAGGCGAAGATCAAATCATTGTCCAACTGCCCGGCGTTACAGATCGCCAAAAAGCGTTGGATATGATCGGCAAAGTTGCACAATTAGAATTTTCGTTGGTCAATGATGACCCGGCTTTATTAAGAGAAGCTTTAGATGGAAAAGTTCCAGACGGATACTCAATTAAATATGTTAAAGGCAAGGGCGCACCCATTCTTGTTGAAACAAACGCTTCCCTTAAGGGCGAAGCGATCAGCGATGCCAAAGTTGATATCGACTCCACTGGTTTTAATCAGCCAACGATTTCTTTAACATTTAACGCCAAAGGGGCCAAACAATTTGCAGATTTAACCCGTAAGCACGTCGGACAACAACTCGCTATTATTTTAGACGGGGAAGTATTGTCGCACCCTAATATTCAAGAACCCATTTTAGACGGACACGGACAAATCACCGGCCAATTTTCTTTTGATGAAGCGTCACTATTAGCTTTGTCACTGCGCAGCGGTTCACTGCCGGCTCCGATGCGCGTCGAAGAAG
>CAZNNZ010000156.1:0-3635 GCA_964574575.1 uncultured Planctomycetales bacterium | reverse complement strand
ATTTAGACGCAGTGGTGAAGCCTTCGGCGGAGAGTTATACTCAGGTTGTGAGCGCATCAGGATTTAAACCTCAACAAACACTTTTTATTGATAATCGTAACGATAATGTGCTCGGAGCAAAGAAAGCAGGGTTAAAAGCTTCCCAATTTGATATGAATCAAACAAACGAAAGTCTAAATAAGATTGTTGAGATTTTGCTTGATAAGGGCGCCGTTGTTGATAGAAAAATGTTAAAAGGACAATATTCTCAGCAGAATAGGTCAGAAACAGCCAGTTCACCAATAACATCTATTAAAGACTTAGGTGGTATTGACATGAATGTTATCAATGTCAATCGTACAGGCTTTCGTGCTGATATTGAATTTGATTCAAAAATAATGCAGAATATTTTGATTAATGGTGTTGACGGTTTTTCTTCTAGGATCATTAATTTAACTCCAATCAATAGTATTATGCCGTTATTGGGCCTTAAACCAGCTAATAAAGATGCCCAACATGCTTTATCTAGTTTGAATTAATTATCGATGAAAAATGGCATAAAAATACTTTTCTAAGATCGCAATAGTAAATTTCTCACTAAAAGAAATGAGTGTTGTTTTTAAAAAATTTATTAAGAAGAAATAGTTATAGGAAAACTTTGTGTTAGAATGAGCGCGTAAATTTTTAAGAAAATCTTCGAAAAGAAAATTTAATAAATTAACTATACAAGGAGGGTGTGATGATTCAAAGGTTTTTACTGATTGCAGGTATTCTGGTGTTTTCTGCTGGATGTGCAACGACACAGCAAGGTCAGTCGGCTGCTGATCTTCAGCTGAAAGTTAATGAACTTGAAAATCAAGTTGCGGCAAAAGATGCCGAAATCAAGGATTTGAAATATACGATGAAAGATATGGCCTATGATCTTGATCGTACCAAGGCCCAGCATTCGGGCACTGGCAAGTCTGCGACGTATGCAAAGAATGATGATATTTTACGTGTTAATGTCTCTCCAGAAAAGTTGCAGCAAGCGCTCAAAGCGGCAGGGTTTTACAAGGGGACTGTCGACGGAAAACTTGGCAATGGAACAAAGTCTGCGATTATCAAGTTTCAAAAAGCTAATGGTTTAAAAGCTGACGGTATTGTCGGTGAAAAAACCTGGAGCGAGCTGAAAGCCGCTGCCGGGCAATAACGCTGTAATATTATTTAGACGCGATGTCTTTTCCTTCGGTCAGTGTTTTAGGGTGCGGTTGGCTGGGCTTACCGTTGGCAGAGGCTTTAATAGCCAGAGGGTATTGCGTTAAAGGCTCTACAACAACTTTGCAGAAGATCCCTGTTTTACAAAAAGCGGGGATCTTTTCTTTTTGTTTAAGTGTTCATGAAAAATTTAGTGCACAGGATGTTAGTGATTTTTTTGATAGCGAAATTCTGGTGATAACACTTCCTTTCCGTCGGGACTTTTCTACCCCTTGTGAATACCAAAAACAGATTAAAGCGATTACTTTGGAATGCGAAAAAAGCGGCAAGGTTTCTTTTGTGATTTTTACCAGTTCGACCTGCGTTTATCCGGACAATATCGGCAGTGCGACGGAAGACTTGGTATTTGTTGCAGATAATCTTCGGTCAAAAGTTTTATTAGATATTGAAAATGAATTTTTGGCAAACCGCTATTTTTCAGCAACGATTATTCGTTTCGCCGGACTTTATGGCAAAGAGCGAAAGATTGGTGCTTTTTTATCTGGGCAAAAGAAAATATCTGGCGCACAGAGTCCTGTCAATTTGATTCATCAGGATGATGCGGTTGGGTTGATTATGGAAATTATTGCGCAAAACCTGCGAGGTGAGGTTTTTAATGGATGTTCGGATTTTCATCCGACAAAAAAAGAACTTTATACGAAAGCTGCAAAATCAATGGGATTAGCGGCCCCGGAATTTCTTTTAGAAGATAAAGCTAATTTAAAGATTATCAGCAATGAAAAAGTTAAAAGATTTTTAGGATACCGTTTTCTTCATCCGGATCCGATGCAAGACATTAATTAGGTGCGTTGGTAAATTAAGGTTGTTCGCTTGGAAGCAGGGTCAAGTTCAAAAGAGCGCAAGTAGTGCAGAGAGTCGGTAATTTCTTGTGCAAAACTGGTCAGATTTGTTGCGGCTGATGATTTGAGTTTAGCATTATCAAACCAATAAAATTTTCCGTTGTACTCAAAAGCGCAAATCGCGTGTGCGTTTTGTGCTGACGAAAGTGTTATGATATGCGCAGAAAATCCCAGGACGCTTAAGACTTGCGCATTTAAAAAAGCGAAGTCTTCGCAGTCGCCGCGTTTGATTTTTAAAAATTCTTGGGGAGTTAACCATTGATCCTTACTTTGATCGGCTTGATAAGTCATATTTTTTTCAAGCCAAACAGCGTAGTCTTCAATGGTGTGAATCTGATTTTGTGATACAATGTCGACGATATTTTGATCGCTTGCAACGGGGCGAGAAACCAAAACACCGTTTTTTGCAAAACGTTCTTGCCGGATTTGAAAAGGACGCAGGGCGATGGATTCTTGTATGGCAAAGCAAGGCATCGCGTAGAGCGCAAAAGCGCAAAACACCACGACCAAGCAAAAATAAGACTTTATAAATGCTTTTGGGCACATATTCGTAATCAATCAAAGAGTCTACGGGAATGGTTGTATTCTAACAAAGGCATCGGAATAATGCAAGGATGGCGTTTTTGACCTAAAATGGCACACTTAAAACCAATTTTGACGGTGACTCTTAATCCGGCTATTGACAAAATGCTGGACGTTGCTTCTTTTGATCTGGGATTTGAGAATCGTGTAGATTCTGTTGTCGTCAGCGCCGGAGGAAAAGGGATAAATGTTTCTCGTTCCTTAAAATGCTTGGGTCTCAAATCAATTGCCAGTGGGTTTGCAGGGGGATCTTCTGGACAGGATCTTTTGCGGGATTTGCTGTTGGAGGGTATTGAACACAATTTTGTTTTTATTGACGGAGAAACGCGTGTTAATTTGACAATTAAGGACCAAAAGACGGGAAAAGTGACCCGTATTCTTGAGCCAGGCCCGGTCATTAATAAAAAAGATTTGGCAAGTTTTCGTCACAAGTTTGGTCGTATGGCACAGGCTAGTGATTGGATTGTTTTAAGCGGCCGCGGGATTAAGGGCAGTCCCAGCGCGTTTTATTGTGAATTGGTTCAAGTTGGCCAAAAAGCGGGCGCAAATGTCGTCGTTGACAGCTCTGGCGAAGATTTGCGATTTGCTTTAAAGGCTAAGCCATTTTTAGTCAAGCCAAATCTTTCTGAGGCTCAAGTTTTTTTAAAGCAAGAATTAAGAAATCAAAGACAATTAAAAGATGCTTTGAAGAAATTCCTTTCTTTGGGGGCTAAGAACGTGATTATTTCTCTGGGGGAAAAAGGTGCTCTGGCAACAGATGGCAAGATTTTTTTGTGTGCTTCTTGCCCCAAAGTCAAAGTGGTTAATAGTGTCGGCTGTGGAGATGCACTGGTCGCTGGTTTTGTTTATGCTTTAACGAAAAAAGCTGCATTTTCTGACGCGCTTTCTTTTGGCTTAGCGACAGCAGCGGCGAATGCTCAAAGTGTTATTCCCGGGTATTTTAACCGTGCGCAGCTGGGAGAAATTTTACAAAATGTTAAG
>CAZNNZ010000155.1:0-3742 GCA_964574575.1 uncultured Planctomycetales bacterium | reverse complement strand
TGTTTGACAATGAGCAGGCGATTATCCGTATTGATATGAGCGAGTATATGGAAAAGCACAGCGTTTCGCGTTTGATTGGTGCGCCGCCCGGGTATGTTGGCTATGAAGAAGGCGGTCAATTGACGGAAGCGGTTCGTCGCAAGTCGTATGCGGTTGTTTTATTTGACGAAATCGAAAAGGCACATAGCGACGTGTTTAATTCGCTGTTGCAGATTTTAGATGATGGACGTTTGACCGACGGGCAGGGGCGGGTTGTTAATTTTAAGAATACGATTATTATTTTGACGTCTAATATTGGTTCAGAGGCGATTGCAGAGCTTGAAGATAAAAAAGAAATCAGCCAGCGTATTGACGTGGCGTTAAAGAGCGCTTTTCGTCCGGAGTTTTTGAATCGTATTGATGAAAAAATTATTTTTAATCGTCTTTCTCAGGAAAACATTGCTAAAATTGTCGATATTCAGATCAAAATTCTGGGATCGCGTTTGGCAGAACGCAATATTTCTGTTGAATTAAATGACAAGGCCAAAGAAGTTTTGGCGCATGCTGGTTATGATCCGGTTTATGGCGCACGTCCTTTAAACCGTGCAATTCAAAAGATGGTGCAAGATCCGATTGCTCTGATGCTTTTAGATGGGTCTGTTAAAGAGAAGGATCGCATCGTCGTTACCGCATCTAAAGGGACTTTAAATTTTGAGGTTGCAAAACGCTTATGATGCCGTTGATTATTTTAACTTCTGTAATTTTTTTAGGCGTACTTGTTTATTTACTTAAAAATATTTCTACAGATAAATTTCATCGCAATGTTTATTTGAAGAATATGGCGCATTTTTTTGAAGGGGAACTTTCTGCGATTGCGGAACATGAAAATTCATTTCGGATCAATTTCAAATATCGCGGTTATGAATGTCTATATGAAGACATTGAGCTAGCTGGTTTGCGGCCAGGCAGCGGTAGCCATTTGGGATATTTAAAGCTTAAGTCTTCAAAAAATTTAACCCTTAGTTTTTTTGAACGATCCCGTACACAAATCCGTTCTAATGCGCAAACACTCGACGATATTACGAATCTTCGTTGGGGAACTTTAGAAGGACAGGTGCGGCTGCCTCAAAGTTTGAGTGAATTTCACGCTTATACAAATAATCCGGATTGGGCAAATCGTTTTTTTGATGATCCTAAAGTTTTGAAAATCTTTGTGAAATATAAAAGCCGTGATCTGCGTGGCCATCCGCTTTTGTCCCTGCAAATTTCTGAAGGGGTAGTGGGTTTAGAATTTCATTCACAGGGTTATTCTAAGCCATCGATTTTGGTTCTTGAACATAATGTCACTGCGGCAGAATCGTATCTGCAGGAGTTAATTTTTATTGCTCAGGTTCTTGAAAAATATAAAAATTTGAATTAATGTCGGATTCTGGGGTTTTTATGAAAGTGATTAATGGAATTCGAAAGTTTTGGAGTAGTCAACCTGTTCGGTTTTTTGTTATTTATATCGCTCTTGGAGTTATCGTTGCTTCACTTTGTATCCTTTTGGCTAGAACAGTTTTATTCAGGAACTTAGAACTTCTGACGTTGGATATGCTTTTCCAGTTTCGCGGCCCTCGTGTCACAGCATCAACAGAAAGTATTGTTATTGTTGAGATTACGTCTGAAGATTTGCAAAAGTTTGGCCATTGGCCGTGGCCCAGAAGCCGGATTGCGGGTCTTGTGGAGGATTTGAAACGATTAGGCGCCCGAGGAGTTTTACTTGATTTTCTTGCTTCAGAACCGACAAATTCTTTTGACGATGATGCGCTGGCCAAGGCCATTGAAAATGCTGGCAATGTTTATTTGCCGTTTGGGTATCCTACTTCCGACGCAACTTTCACAAAATTGTTTCTTCCTATTGAAAAGTTTCGCCGGCATAGAAAAGGGATGGGGGCCGTCAATGTGTTTACTGATAGCGACGGCAAAATCCGGCGGATTCCGCTGCTTTATTTTGATGGGTCTCAATTGCAGAATAATATTGTTTTGCAAATTGTAAAAGACCATTTTGGGATGGAGATTAATCAAATTACGCCACAATATCTTTTATTAGCCAATCACCGCCAAAAAATCGCTGTCCCTTTGGTTGGAGAAAATATGATGTTGTTGAATTGGCATGGGAAGGCCAGAGATACGTTTAAGCATTATTCTTTTTTGGATATTTTTAATGCAGCCAGGGCAACCGAAGCGGGGGCCGTTTCCGGCGTTGACGCGTCGCGGATTAAGAACAGCTTTTGCATTGTGGCTGTAACTGCCCTGGGGCTTTATGATACTCGGGCTAATTCCATGGAATCCGAATGCCCGGGCTCTATTTTTCTTGCGACTGCATTGGCTAATATTTTTGATCAGGATTTTTTAAGAATAATGCCGCTGTGGGTAAATATTTTTGTTATTTATCTTTTTGCTATGATTCCGGCGTTTTATGCTTCTGCTCAAAGGTTTTCTAGAGTTATATTAATGGTGGTATTTGTTCTGGGAGCTTTGGCTGTTATGTATTTTCTGTTTATCAACAATATTATTATCAATTTTTCTATTCCCATTATCGCCTTTACGGGAAGTTACATCGCCGTTTCGGCATACCATTCTGCTAAAAGCAATATTGAAAGACGTCATTTGATGGCTTTGGCGACGACCGATGGATTAAGCGGCCTGTTTAACATTCGGTATTTTAATGAAATTCTCAAGAATGTTTGCTGGCAGGCTGAGAAAGACCCGGGGCAAGATTTTTATTTGATTTTGTGCGATATTGATTCTTTTAAACAGCTCAATGATAATTTTGGGCATCAGGCTGGCGATTATGTGATTCGGCAAGTATCCCAAACAATCAAAAATTTGGTTAGATCCGGGGATGTGATAGCGCGTTATGGCGGCGATGAGATCATTATTTTATTGCGCGGGGATGGCGGTTTTAATGCAGGGGCTGTCGTAGAAAAGATACGTGCCAGTATTGAAAATTTGAATTTAAAATGGGAAGGGCGCCAATTGCCTGTTGCGATGAGTTTTGGGATGACCAGGTTTAATCCGCGTGAGGATACACCGGCCATTATTATCAAGAGAACAGATTCAGCGTTATTATCGGCTAAAGTCCAGGGAAAGAATAGAGTTGTAAGTAATTGATATAAATATGCTTGTGATTCTTTATGTTTTATTTTGCCCTCTTGTTTTGCTTTGATTTATCTTATATACTTCAAGCAACAGGATAATGAGGGGGCAAAAGTGAATTTCTTTGAAAGAAAATCTAATCAGCGCGGGGTTATGACGCTCGAATATGTGATTCTTATTACGGGAGTAATTTCTCTCCTTATTTTATTTCTTCAACCATCAGGGATTTTTAGTTCGGCGATAAATTCTACCTATCAGTCAACAACCAATAGTATGGTGGATATGGGTCTGCGGTTGGCCAGAAGCAGAGACCCTGTCATTCCCGTCGCAGGCGGGATGTCGATTTTTTCAGGTGGTGGTGGCGGTGGTGGCAGTGGTGTGGCGACGGGGGGTATGGGGATTCCCTAGAAATCGTTTTTATTTTGTTTGTCCAGTCAATCAACACTGATTTCCTCGTTTAAATTCTAATTTTAAATAGACAATTGACAAAAAATCTTTGTTTGTTATAATACCGACAAATTAGCAATCATGGCAAATGAGTGCTAATCCATTTGGGAAGGGCGAAAGCATTATGAAAGAAACAATTTATAAAGAACGAAAAGATAGAATACTGGGGATCGTT
>CAZNNZ010000154.1:0-3760 GCA_964574575.1 uncultured Planctomycetales bacterium | reverse complement strand
CGCATTTTTCGGCTTTTATTTTTAAAGTGCAAACGAACATGAACCCGCTGCATCGTGATCGCGTTGTGTTTGCACGGGTCTGTTCGGGTCAGTTTTATAGGGATATGAGCGTTTATCATAAGCGCAGCCAAAGACAAATTCGCCTGTCAGATTCGTTTAATCTTTTTGGCCGAGACCGCGAAGTCATGAATGAAGCTTATCCGGGGGACATTATTGGTTTTGTTACGAAATTAGATTTTCGTATTGGGGATACGATTAGCACGAATCCACATCTGATTTATGAAGAGATCCCGCGTTTTGCGCCTGAGTGTTTTGCGTATTTACAAAATTCCTCGTCGGCTGCGGCGAAGTCTTTTCGCAAGGGTTTGGATCATCTTTTGGCAGAGGATATTGTGCAATCTTTTTCTTTGCAAAATTCTCGTCAAAATACGCCGCTTTTAGGAGCGGTCGGGCCTTTGCAGTTTGAAGTTTTGCAATATCGCCTAAAAGATGAATATGGTTCGTCCACCGAATTGGATGTGATGCCGTGGAAAGTTTTGCGTTGGGCTGATAGTCCGCTTAATAATGCGGATTTAAGCCGGACTCTGCCGCAGGGGTCTGCGCTGGCTGTCGACGACCAAAACCGCCGCGTTCTGCTTTTTACAACCGAGTGGTATTTTAAGTATTATGCCGGCAATCATCCAGAAGTTAAACTTTACGACTCTCCGCCGCCAGCATGAAGTTTAAAAAATTCATTTTATTTTTCCTTTTTCTTATTGTCGGGTGCGCACATGCGCAAGAGCCGGTTCAAAGAGCGCTTTTTGTCTCGATGATCGAGGACCCGCAAGTGCTCGAAAGCAAAGAAGAGATTAGAAGGCTCATTGATTTTTCAAAAAAAGCGCAGATTAAAATTCTTTTTGTCCAGATTTACCGGGCCAATAAGGCATGGTTTCCATCGACGGTATCGGACAGCCGTTTTTATCAAAGGGCTTTCAAGGGTATTGCGCAGGATCCGTTTGCTTTTCTGCTTTTAGAGGCGCATAAACAAGGGATAGAGGTCCACGCGTGGCTTAATTTGCTAAGTTTGAGCACCAACACGGATGCACAGATTCTCAAAAAATATGGGACGGCTATTTTGACGAGGAATTTGAAAGAAAAGCAAACAATTAAAGATTATAAAATTGATAATCAGTATTTTTTGGAACCATCTGACAGGCGTGTCTGGACAGATTTGGGCGTGCTTGTCGAGGAGATTTTACAAAGATATCCTGCTTTAGACGGCCTGACCTTTGATTATATCCGTTACCCAGATGTCGAACCTTACTATGGTTATTCGCAGGATAATATACAGCGTTTTATGAAAGCCGCAGATGTTAAAGTAATCGACGAGAATAGCGCGCTGTGGAAAGATTGGAAGCGCCGGCAGGTTACTGAACTTTTGACGATGCTTACGGTCAAAGCGCGTTTACTTAACCCTAAGATTCAAATCTCGACGACAGGATGTATGCCTTTTTCTCGCGCGTACGCGGAAGCGTTTCAGGATTGGATCTTGTGGGTAGACAGCGGACTTGTTGATTTTGTGACGATTATGAATTATTCGAGCAATCCGCAAGAGTTTGCGCAGTGGAACCAATCGATTAAGGGCAAGGTCAAGGATTTTTCAAAGGTCAAAATTGGCGTTGGAGCTTATAAATTTGTAGAGTCGCCGCAAGGCTTTAAAGAAGAATTTCACTCTTGTCAAAGTTATGGTACGACGTGCGCTGTTTTTCATTATGGCAGTGTTCGAGCAAATCCTTCGATACGTGAATTTTTGGAAGTGGAGTAACACAAGAAAATGTTAAAACAACCCGTCGAGCTTCTGATGCCTGCAGGGGATTTTGAAAAAGCAAAATTTGCTTTTGCTTTTGGTGCAGACGCCGTGTACTTAGGAATCCCGCGTTTTTCACTGCGTTCCAGAGAAAACGGTTTTAAAAGTTTTGAGCAGGTTGCCGAAGCTGTCAACTATGCGCACAGCTTGGGTAAAAAAGCGTATGTGACGGCTAATATTTTTCCGCATAGTCATAAACTCGAATCGTTTCCTAAATATGTTGCGCAGCTTCTTGTGCTTTGCAAACCAGATGCGTGGATTATTTCTGACCCGGGACTGATTATGCTGATGTGTGAAAGTTTTCCCGACGAGATAATTCATATTTCTGTACAGGCAAACACGATTAATTCGGCATCGGTCAAGTTTTGGCAAAAGAATGGGGCAAAAAGGATTATCCTCTCGCGTGAGATCACCATTAAGGAAATTGCAGAAATTCATGCCACATGCCCGACGATAGAACTCGAGTCGTTTGTGCATGGCGCGATCTGCATGGCTTATTCGGGACGCTGTTTGATTTCTAATTATTTGAGCAGCCGCGACGGTAATCAAGGCGCGTGCACGAATTCTTGTCGTTGGGAGTATAAAGTCTACAAACAAGAAGAAAATTATACGCCGCCAGAAGGCCAGTATTTTGTGAAAGAGGCAGAGCGCCCCGACGAGCTTTTTGAATTAGATGAAGATGAACACGGCAGTTATCTGATGAATTCCAAAGACCTTTGCGCTATTGATTTGCTGGGAGAATTGCAACAGGCGGGGGTGTGTTCTTTTAAAGTTGAAGGCCGATGCAAGACGGTTTATTATTTAGCGATGATTACGCGTGCGTATCGTCGAGCGATTGATGATTTGATTGCAGGAAAACCGTTTGATTCAAAACATTTGCAAGACATTTTTGCTACGTCGAATCGCGGATTTATCAGTGGTTTTTTAAAAGGTAATCCCGGGCAAAATGGGCAAGAATATAAAAGCAGCAACTCAGCCTACAGCACGCACCGGTTTACAGGTTTGGTTCGTCAGTATGACCCGACTACGAAACGGTTAAACGTTGAGCCGCGCAACTTACTTAAAGTCGGCCAAGTCCACGAAATCTGTTTGCCGCAAGGTGATATTACCGTCGAGGTTAAAGAACTTTTTGATGAAAAACTGCGGCCTGTGCGTGAAATTCACGGCGGGTCAAAAGCTTGCTGGATTTCGTTTTTGCCAGCCTTGGAACACGACCCGGGAGCTTTTGCTCTTTTGCGCGAACCGATTATTGAAGCTGTCTCAGACAAAGGTCAGCATGCATAACACAGAGCGCATTGAGCCACCCAAACTTTCCGCAGAAGAAATTAACACATGCATTGGCGTTTTGGAGTATCTTGCCAAAAACAGCGTCGAGCTTGCGCATTTGTCTCTTGAGCAAAAAATTGCTCTGCTAAAAGCGGCAGGCGAGATTTCGCGACCCGACAAATATGAACTGCGCAAACGCCATCGCGACCGCGATCGGCTTAAACGTCAAAACATCGACGATCACGAGCGCAGTGCTCGCGCCTCAACGGGAATTCGTAGTGCACGGCAGGATGCGGTTTTTGTGGCGCCCTTGCAGATTACGCACGTTTCAGAGCACGAAAATTCGCAAGCTTTGAACTTGGTCAAACCTCGGGCGTGCTATGTTTGCAAAGCCGAGTTTACGCGTCTGCACTTTTTTTATGACTCGATGTGCCCGACGTGCGCTGAGCTTAATTATGCCAAACGTTTTCAAACGGCATCTTTGGTTGGCCAAGTGGCCCTCATTACCGGATCGCGTTTAAAAATTGGTTATCAGTCGTCTTTGATGATGTTGCGTGCAGGAGCAACCGTTATTGCTACGACGAGATTTCCCGTCGATTCTGCGCTGCGTTATGCACGAGAAAAAGATTTTGCGCAATGGAAAGAGCG
>CAZNNZ010000153.1:0-3786 GCA_964574575.1 uncultured Planctomycetales bacterium | reverse complement strand
TCGATGGTCATCGGATACGCATCCAATGAGGAGATGCCGCAACTATAGACTTTTGCTAACATGAAAATCTTTGACTTTAAGGGGGTAAGTTATGGGGAATTGCTTTTAGGAATTGATAAATCCTAACATAAACGCCGCGAATTTTCCAAAACAATTTGTTTTAAGCATTCGATCCACAAGTCGCAAGTGTTTAAGCTTTCGACTAATTGCCAACGTTCTCCGCCGAGTTTTTTAAACAGATGCTGATATTCGATCCCAATTTCGACGGTTGTTTCCAAGCAATCGGCGACGAAAGCGGGAGAAAAGACGAGCACATTTTTAATTCCGCGTTTGATCAGATCAGAAATAATGTGATCGGTGTAAGGTTTGACCCACGGGTCTTTGCCTAAGCGCGATTGGAAACAAAGTGTGTATTGGTTTTCGTTTAGGCCTAATTCTTTTGTTAAAAGTCGCGTCGTAGCAAAGCACTGGGCGCGGTAACAGTATTGATTTTGGGAATGATAACTGTTGCAGCAATCGTTTAAACGGCAATAGTCATTATTTGAGGCTTTCAAAATTTGCCGTTCGGGCAGGCCGTGATAACTGAAGAGAAAATGGTCATACTGCGCTTGCGACATATATTTTTGACCTAGCGTTGCGAAGGCCTTAATAAAAAGTGGTTGGTCAAAAAATTGGCTAATCATTTTTAGTGTTGGGATTGTTTCCCAGCTTTTGATTTCGTCCATGAACTTTTCGAGTGTTGAGCCGGTTGACGCGGATGCGTATTGTGGATAGAGGGGAATGACGATAATTTCTTTTAATCCTTGGTTTTTCAATTGGGCAAGCGCAGAGCACAGGCTGGGATTTTGATAGCGCATGCCAAAAACGACCTTGTAGTCGGGCCCTAAGGCTTTTTGCAAAAGTTCAGTGACTTTTTTACCGTAAATTTTAAGGGGTGAGCCATCTTTCGTCCAGAGTTGTCGATAAGCTTTGGCCGATTGTGGCGCACGAAACGGCGCAATGATAAAGTTGACTAAAGCCCATCGTTGTAAAAAAGGGATGTCGATAACCCGGCCATCCATAAGAAATTCCCGTAAATAAGTGGTCACATCCCCAGTTTTAGGGCTGTCGGGAGTTCCTAAGTTTATTAAAAAAACACCAATGGAAGGTCTTGCCATAGAGAGTAGTTTATATTAAATTTTGGGATTTTCGAGGGAAAATCTTGCTTTGAATGACTATAAAAACTATAATGCTGCAAGTGTTTATTTAGATTGAGTAAATTTAAAGGAGCTTTTTCTGTTGAATTTTTCTGCACAAAACGATTTATCGGCGCCTGTTGGCCATAAAATTCTTTTTATTACGCTTATCGTTTGGGGTATTGCTCAAACGATAAAGGTGGTTTTGGGCGTTATTGTGGAGCGGCGGTTTAATTTTCGCTGGTTTATCGGGACTGGCGGCATGCCTTCTAGCCATGCGGCCGGGGCTGTGGCTTTGGCGACTCTTTGCGGCTTGTGTGTTGGATTTCAATCGGTTGCTTTTGCTTTAGCTTCTGTTTTTGCTTTAGTAACCATGTTTGATGCGCAAGGTGTCCGGCGCGCAACAGGTCAACAGGCGGAAGTTCTCAACAAGATTGTCGATGATATTTATCGGCACGGCAATATTGAAGTTAATCGGCTTAAGGAATTGGTTGGCCATACGCCGTTTCAGGTTTTTGTTGGCGCTTTAATCGGTTTTTTGTTGGCGGTTATTTTTTATAATTTGTGGATTAAACCATGATAGCCTTAATTTTTACTGGGCTTTTTTAAGGAGGTTGGATGTGAATAAGAAAATACTCATTGCGGTTGTTGTGGTTTTAGCTATTGGGCTGGGTTTTATTTTTTGGCCAAAAAGAGCAAGCGTTTCTGCACAAGTTTCTAGCACGGCAACAAATACAAAACAAGCTAAAGAGCTTTATGCTCAAGCAGTTAAGTTGCGCCAGAATAATGAACCGGTGCGTGCGAAGGCTGTTTATCAGGAAATTATAAAGAATTATCCCGATCTTGAAAATATTGCAACCATTCAGCAAGAATCGGAGGCGGTTAATTTACAGCTTTTGTTTTCACGCACAGAAGTTCCTGGAAAAACAGTTCTTCACGAAGTGGTGCCGGGCGATAGTCTGGCTAAGATTGCGAAAAAATACAATACGACGGTTGAGTTTATTCGCCGCAGTAATAATTTAAGCGGGGACGTGGTGCGTTTGGGCGATAAGCTTAGAATATGGACGGCAAAATTTAATGTTTTTGTCGATAAGTCGCAAAACATTTTGATTCTCAAGGACGATAATGAAGTAGTTAAAGTTTATAGTGTTTCAACCGGAGAAAAAAACAGCACGCCTGTTGGGACATTTAAGATTACGACTAAGTTAGAAAATCCGGTGTGGTTTAACAAGGGAATCGTTGTTCCGCCGGAAAGTCCGCAAAATGTCTTGGGAACCCGCTGGTTGGGTTTTGATATTCCCGGTTACGGGATTCACGGGACGGTTGAACCTAATAATATTGGAAAACAGGTGACTGCTGGTTGTGTGCGGATGATTAACGCGCAGGTTGAGGAGCTTTATAGCATTTTACCCGTCGGGACGGAAGTTGTGATTGTTGATTAATTTTAATTTAAAGGTGAATTCATGAGCGCTTTGGATTTTGAAAAACCGATTATTGAGCTGGAAGCTAAGATCAATGATTTTAAGAAAATGGGCAAGAACAAAAAAATTGATTGCGAGCCTGAGATCAAAAAGATCGAGCAAAAGATTGAAAAGATGAAGCAGGAGATTTATTCAAATCTGACCGATTGGCAAAGAGTCCAGATTGCTCGTCACCCTAATCGGCCATACACTTTAGACTATATTCATTTGATGACCTCTGAATTTATTGAGCTGCATGGGGATAGGCTTTTTGCTGATGACTTGGCGTTTGTTGCGGGTTTTGCAAAACTCAATGGACAAAAAGTGTTGATTATGGGGCATCAAAAAGGGCGTGATACAAAGGACAATATTCGGCGTAATTTTGGTTGTGCGCATCCGGAGGGGTACCGCAAAGCGATACGCATTATGCGTCTAGCCGAAAAGTTTGGGCTTCCCGTCGTTGTTTTAATTGATACTCCCGGCGCTTACCCGGGTGTTGGTGCCGAGGAGCGCGGACAGGCGCAGGCGATTGCCGAAAATTTAATGGAAATGTCTCAGCTTAAAACACCCATTGTTGCAACCATTATCGGCGAAGGCGGCAGCGGTGGCGCTTTAGGGGTGGGTGTGGCAGATCGGGTTTTGATTTTGCAGAATGCGTATTATTCGGTTATTTCTCCGGAAGGCTGTGCTTCAATTCTCTGGCGCAGTAGTACCAAAGCTTCGGATGCGGCCAATGCACTCAAATTGACGGGTGAACATTTGCTTAAATTTGGTATTGTCGATGAGGTTGTTGCTGAACCACAAGGTGGCGCGCATCGTGACCCTGAAGCGGTTGCCGCACAGTTAAAAAAAGCTATTCTTAAAAATATTAAGGAGCTTTCTGTCCTTTCCTCCAAAGATCTTCTTGACCAACGTTACGAAAAATTCCGACGCATCGGACATTTTTCTCAAACGGCAGCGTAATGATAAATTTAATCCAACCTGATATTCGCGGTCTTTCTCTCTTGGATCTTCAGGATGCTTTGCAAAAAATTGGTGAAAAACCTTTTCGTGCGGGCCAAATTTTTGACTGGATTTATAAAAAAGGTGCTCTGGATTTTGAAACGATGTCAAATTTACCGCCGACCTTAAAGGTTAAGTTAAAGGAAAAG
>CAZNNZ010000152.1:0-3853 GCA_964574575.1 uncultured Planctomycetales bacterium | reverse complement strand
GTTATTGGAGTTCACCCTAAGCATGAAACATTGTATAAGTATATTTGTTTTAAAGCTATGGGGCCTCCTAAAAGTTATAAAGGAGCTCAAAATAATCCAGCATTACCATTACATTTAGATTTGATTTCAGCGGAAGAAAATTCTAAAAGTTTTAAAGCTATGTTTATAAATAATCCCATTTCTGTTGATCATATGAATAGTGGACTTAATTCTAGCGCAGAAATTGTCCAAGAATTTCTTTGTGAAGATTTGCAAATATGGTTTGGCATTCCTGCTAAAAGTCAGAAATATTTAAAGAAATGTTATCCTTCGATCAATCCGCATCCGAAGAATTCCTTTTTTAGTTTTATAAAGAACTAATTTCCTTTTTGAATATTTACATAAAGGTTTATAATCAAAAATCGTTAAGCCTTTTTGTTTATACTCAAATGCACAAAGACCACATAAAAAATTCTTTATTAGTAATCTTCTTGTTCGTTGGGATTCTGATTTCTTTTAAGCCGGCTATGCTTGTTTTGATGCAATGGGTGGCAAAGAAACATTTTGTCATGGATAGACTCAGCGTAGGTAGTCTTGAATTTAGAAGTTATAAGGAAATTGCTTTTGAGGGTATTAGAGCCGAAAAAGACGGTGGTTTGGTTTTTGAGGCTCAAGAAATTAGTTTGCGTTTTTTTAGTAATTCTACAAAAAACATTTTAAAGGTTGTTATAAAATCCGCGTTGTTGGACATTAAACAGCCCGATAAAAATGCGTTAGATTTTATTCGAATGGATTTTTTGGATGCTCCTAAAAAATCTTTGTTGTCAGAATTAGAGTGTCTTGGTTTTGATTTGAAAGTGCAGTTTAAGGATTTAAAGTTTGTCAGCCGGTTTTCAATCAATGTTAATTTATCACAGCAGAAAATAAATACATTGCATTTGGATATCAGCTCATTGGATTATCAAGCGTTTCATTTGGAAAATCTTTTGTTGTTGGTTAAGAGAGATGACGTTGGTGGCCATTTGACAATTGCAAAAATTAAGTACGATAAAGTTATTATTGACGAGATCCAAAGCTCTGCCCATTTTGAAAATCAAAATTTGCTTTTTGATGATTTGTCCGCCAAGATTCTTAATGGGAATATTATTGGGAACTTGGTCGTTAGTTTTGTTGTTTTACCCGGGTATCAGGCCAGATTGCAATTTAAGGGATTAAATCTTAAACGTTTTGTTGAGGATTTAGAGTTGGAAAAGAAATTTACGATGACCGGATCATTGAGTGGAAATATTTCTTTGGAAGGTCAGGGCGCTCTTTTAAAAGTTTTGGATGGCGATTTTGCGACGGATGCTCCCGGGGGGCGAGTTTCTTAGATCGCATGGCATATCGCTCTTCACTTGACACGGTGGTGGAAAGTTTACAGGATTATAACTATAATACCGGCGCAGTTAAGTTATCTTTAGAGGACGGCGATTTATTAGCCGACATACATTTGGACGGTAAGCAGGGTAAGCGGGATTTTGTTATTGTTTTGCATCATTAACTTTAAAAAGGATGGTCTATGAAAACAACATTGATGGTTTTCTTGGGGTTAATAATGGTTTTAGGTTGTGCGCGCGTCAGTGTTCAGGCGCCAAAGGACCCGATCAAAGTAGATATTTCTATGCGATTAGATATTTACCAACATATTAAGAACGATATTGATGATATTGAAAACATGGTGACAGGTTCGCCGGAGAAATCCAAGCCCAAGGGCTCGCAAAGTTTATTAAATATTTTTGTTTCTGATGCGTATGCCGCAGAAGGCCTAAGCCTGGAAGTTGAGGCGGCGGCTTTGCGGCGCAAAGATCGGCGCGACCAACTGGTGTCTTTGCAAGCGCAGGGTATACTCGGTGAGAATAAAACCGGTTTGTTAGAAATTCGTTTGTCAGCAAACGCTGATGCGGGTATTACCAGTTTTGTGAGTGCTGAAAATGCTGACCGGATGATTATTTATCAATCTATTGCTAAGAAAAACGGTAGTTCCCTTGAAGAGGTAAAGAAATTGTATGCTAAACGTTTGCAGACGGATGCTGCTAGCGGGACACCCATTGAGATTTTTAACGATGCCAGCGGTTCTTATGAGTGGATAGTTAAAAAATAGCCGGTTGATATTTTTGGATTTTCATGACGTTTAATTCATTTTTGTTTCTGCTGTTTTTCCCCGTCGTGGTTTCGGTTTATTTCTTTATGCCGCAAAAATGGCGCTGGCTATGGCTTCTTTTGGCTAGCTGTTATTTTTATATGGCTTTTATTCCTGCCTATATCCTCATTTTGTTTTTATTGATTCTTATTGATTACACCGCGGCTATTTGGATTGAAAAGTTGCAAGGTTCAAAGCGTCAAGTAGCTTTGTTGGTGAGCATTTTTTCGACGTGCGCTGTACTTTTTATTTTTAAGTATTTTGATTTTATAAATACAACTGGTGCGTGGATTGCCCATCATTTTGGATGGAATTATCCGATTAAGAATTTGTCGTTGATTTTGCCTTTGGGGTTGTCATTTCATACTTTTCAAAGCTTAGGTTATGTTATTGATGTTTATCAGGGCCGGCAAAAGGCCCAGCGGCACTTGGGTATTTATGCTTTGTATGTGATGTTTTTTCCGCAGTTAGTGGCAGGGCCTATTGAGCGGGCGGCGCATCTTTTGCCGCAATTTTTTGAAAAGCATGAATTTAATGTTGCACGTGTTAGCAATGGTTTGAAACTAATGCTGTGGGGTATGTTTCAAAAGGTTGTTATTGCGGATCGTTTGGCAATTTTTGTCAATCGAGTTTATGCTTCTGCGTCGGATTTTGGCCCGGAAAGTCTTATTCTTGCAACGGTTTTTTTTGCTTTTCAAATTTACTGTGATTTTTCCGGTTATTCGGATATTGCTATCGGTGCGGCAGAAGTCATGGGTTTTAAACTTGTCAAAAACTTTGAGCGGCCTTATTTAGCGACTTCAATCGGCGATTTTTGGCATCGCTGGCATATTTCTTTGTCGACGTGGTTTAGAGATTATCTTTATATCCCATTAGGTGGAAAAAATGTGGGAGTTTGGCGTTGGCGTTTTAATATTTTCTTTACATTTTTAGTCAGCGGCATGTGGCATGGGGCTAACTGGACTTTTTTTGTTTGGGGAGCTTTGCATGGATTTTATTATTTGTCTTCGAAAGCAACTGAAGCCCTGCGGGCGAGAGTTACGCTTGCGCTGGGATTTGCAAAAATACCGATGTTACATAAAATTTTTCAGATAATAATTACGTTTAGCTTGGTTTCTTTTGCGTGGATTTTCTTTCGTGCGAATAATCTTAATGATGCTGTTTCTATTATTTCGCAATTTTTTATAGGTTGGGGAAAGCCGCTTGTCTTTGGGGTACAAAGTAAAGCCGGGCTTGGTTTAGAGCTTAATGAATTTATTTTTTCGGTTGGCCTAATATTTTTTCTTATTTGGATTAATGTCGCCGAGCAAAAAGAAGATATCCGTGTTATTGTTTCGCGAAATCATCCGGTAATACGTATGGGAGTGTATGCAATGTATATTTAATGATGTAATAATATTATGACTACTTTTCAATAGACTTTTTTTTTGAATTTTGAAATGAAAAACTTTTTACTTAAATTGAGTTTATTCTTTCTATTGATCTTCTCGGTGCAAATTCTTTTGCCTGAATCTAAAGATATTCCCAATGAGATCAAGCTGCTTGATATTTTTATGAAACTTAAATTTGACATAATCTATTTTGGGGACAGTACGATTAACTGGGCGGCAAAAAGCGATGTTAATGAGGAAAGTATGCCGGGACTTTTGCAGCGGCTTTTGCCTGGGAGACGGATTGCAAAGATTACGCATGCTT
>CAZNNZ010000151.1:0-3934 GCA_964574575.1 uncultured Planctomycetales bacterium | reverse complement strand
CCATCGAAAAAGCAGCGCCGGCTTTATTAACTTTTTTAATCGAAAACTTTTTGACTGCCGCATCCAGATTGACTTTTTCCTGATTGTTGCCCGGCGACCAACCCAAGAGCATCAAATAATTAACAATCCCTTCTGCCAAAAATCCCTGAATCTTATAATCGCTAACCGCAACAGCACCCGCACGCTTAGACATTCGCCCGCCTTCCTCGTCCATAATAAGAGGCAAATGCGCAAACTTTGGCGTCTTAAATCCTAATGCCTGATAAATCATAACCTGTTTGGGCGTATTAGAAATGTGGTCTTCCCCGCGAATAACATGAGTAACTTCCATCAGCGCATCGTCTACAACACAGGCAAAACTATACGTTGGCGTCCCGTCAGATTTCATCAAGACCTGATCTTTAATCGTTTCCGTATCAAACACAATTTCCCCGCGAATCAAATCAAAAATTTTTACTTGTTCGGGCAGCATTTTTAAAATTACCGCCTCACCGTCTTTGTACGCCTTGCCTTGACTCAAAAGTTGATCAGCATATTTACGATAAATATCAAAACGCTCGCTCTGCTTATAAAATTCGTCCCAATTAAGTCCCAACCAAGTCATGCTGCGTAAAATCTCGTCGAGATATTCGGTTTTGGAGCGCTCTTTATCTGTGTCTTCAATACGTAAAATAAAAACGCCGCCCTGCGCACGAGCGTACATCCAGTTAAAAAGCGCGGTGCGCGCTCCGCCGATATGTAAGAACCCCGTCGGACTTGGCGCAAAACGCACACGAACTTTAGCTGGCATTAAATGATTTTGACTATCTAAAGGTGATTGCATACAAATTACGATTCCGACAAAAGACGGCCTTGTTTAACTAAACGCTGAACCGTGACCTCAACTCGATCACGATCCCGATCACTAATGTCCACAAACTCAATACCAATATCATAAAACAAAGGCTTGTTCTCCTCGGCTGACTTACGGCGCACCGACCAAACAATCTTGCCTTGACATTTTACATGGTCCTCAAAATCTAAAAGATCCAGCTCCACCTCAACAGGCGCAAACATCGGCAGCCCTTTTTTAAGAATCGCGCACACGCCGCCGACCCCTATATTTTCGGTATGCGCCAAAATCACATCTTTGGCATCTTGTTCATTGCGCACAACAACCTGACAAGGATAATTAACGCGGGGAAACCGCCTGCGATTTAATCCATCCCAAGGGCTCATATTATTCTCCTTTGTATTGGTGTGATTTTACGGGCCAAGCCAGTGGCAGGATCAACCTCCACAATCGCCCCACAAAGCTGTGGATCATCCGTCGCAACTTCAAAACGCACCGGCATTCCGGTCCAAAAACGCTCAATAATTTTATCTTTATTTTGACCAATCACCGAATCATACGGCCCTGTCATTCCTAAATCCGTTATATAGGCCGTGCCCTTGGGCAAAACTTTTGCATCCGCTGTTTGAATATGCGTGTGCGTTCCAAAAAGCGCGGTAATCTCCCCATCAGCAAACAATCCCGCGGCGACTTTTTCACTCGTCGTCTCCGCATGAAAATCGACAAAGATAATATTGGTTTCTTTCTTAGTCTCGGCCACAATTTTCTTTAGGGCGCGAAAAGGACAGTCGACATTATAACGCATAAAAACCCGTCCTAAAAGATTTACAATACCAATTTTGTACTTGCCAACCGGCACAACCGCCCAGCCTTTTCCAGGAGTTCCTTCTGGGAAATTGGCCGGACGAATAATATTTTTTTCCTCTCCCAAATACTCGATCAGTTCATGCTTGTCCCAGGTGTGATCGCCCAGCGTCAAAAAATCAGTTCCAGCGCGATAAAGCTGACCGGCAATGCGCGGAGTCAATCCAGCTCCGCCCGCCGCATTCTCGCCGTTTACGATCGTAAAAGCAATATCGTATTCTTCCTTAAGTTTTGGAAGAAGCTTTTCGAGCGCATGACGCCCTGCTTTACCGACGATGTCACCGATACATAAAACGTTCATACGACTTGCGCTATCTTTTCTTGTTTATTTACTTCTGGCGATGAATTCCTCGAAGCGGTGAATTGAACGCAGCCCCGATTTTCTCCCGCCTTTAGGCGGGAATCCACCGGGGACCGTTCATTGAACCGCGAAGAGGGATTCGTCGACAGACAAATTTATTTCGCGTATTCAATCGCACGTGTTTCGCGCATCACGAGGACTTTAATCTGTCCCGGATATTCCAATTCTTGCTCGACACGCTTGCGCACATCACGAGCCATCACAATCGCCTCATCGTCGTTAATTTTATCCGGCTGAACCATAATACGAATTTCGCGGCCAGCTTGAAGGGCATAAGACTTTTCGACACCTTTAAACGAATTGGCAATCTTTTCTAAACTTTCCAAACGCTTCACGTACGTCTCCAATGTTTCGGCGCGTGCTCCCGGACGAGCAGCACTGATTGCATCTGCCGCACAAAGAATATTTCCGTAAAGCGTTGTTGACTCGACCTCGTCATGATGAGAAGCAATGGCATTAACAATAATATCATTCTCGCCGTGCTTTTTGGCCAAATTGGCACCAACAATTGCGTGCGTTCCTTCTTCCGCTTCTTGACTGACAACTTTTCCAATATCATGCAAAAGACCCGTACGAATAGCGATCTTTGGATCGAGTCCCAATTGAGTGGCCATCAGAGCCATAAGCCGTGCAACTTCTTTGGTATGAACCAAAGCATTTTGTCCAAAACTCGTACGATATTTCAAACGCCCGACGAGCTTTAAAAGCTCTGGATGCATGCCGTGAATACCTAAATCAAAAGCGGCCTTGTCGCCTTCTTCCTTAATCTTGTTTTCGATTTCTTTCTTGGCCTTTTCCACAACCTCTTCAATGCGTCCCGGATGAATACGCCCGTCGACAATCAAGTTTTCCAAAGCAATACGTGCAATCTCGCGGCGCACCATATCAAAACCCGAAATCGTAACCGCCTCAGGTGTATCATCAATAATAATATCGACACCCGTAGCCATTTCCAAAGCACGAATATTGCGTCCTTCGCGGCCGATAATGCGTCCTTTCATTTCATCACTGGGCAGCGCAACCACACTTAATGTTGTTTCTGCCGTATGATCCGAGGCACAACGCTGAATAGCCGTCGCAATAATATTGCGCGCCGTCTTGTCCACATTTTCCTTGATCTCTTCTTCCATACGACGGATGCGCGTAGCTTTTTCTTGCAACCACTCCTGATCCACACGGCTTAAAAGAAGCGTCTTGGCCTCTTCTTGTGACATCATAGCAATTGTTTGCAAACGCTTTTTTTCCTCATCAATAAGTTTAAGCAATTCATCTTGTTTAAGTTTAAGGTTCTCTTCTTCCTGACGAACAGCGGCAGATCGAGTAGAAATATCTTTTTCTTTCTTTTCCAAAAGATCAACGCGCTTTTCTAAATTCTCCTCTTTTTGTAAAATTCTCTTTTCGGCCGCCGAAATCTCTTCACGGCGATCCTTGGTCTCTTTTTCAAAATCCTGTCGCACTTTAAGCAGCAAATCTTTCGCCGCCAACTCCGCTTCTTTTTTACGGGTTTCCGCTTCGCGCGTTGCAAATTCAGTTAAAGTTCTTGCCCGCTCTTCGGCAACACGCAAATTTTTATTTGCAAAAAACCAACGCAAAAACCACCCGGCCAAAACACAGCCAACACCCACTAAACCCAAAACCACTGGATACATTGCTTCGGAATTCATATATTTCCTCGCTTCCTTTATTAAAGGGACTTACAGCACAAAGCCTAAGTCCTCACAAGATGATACTGGCCTAACAAAACTATTAGGCCATCTTCGAATTTGGTCGAAGCTCCATTTTAAAATAATTGACGGTCAACTGCTGATGACGCGTGTCATCGGAATGTCATGCTCTTGACGGGGCAAACGGCTAACAATTTGGAAATCAAACGCAAG
>CAZNNZ010000150.1:0-3976 GCA_964574575.1 uncultured Planctomycetales bacterium | reverse complement strand
GCATTAAAAGATTTAAACCATTAACGGGCGGTTTGCGATTTGCGGCACTTTCCGATTTTAAAGAGTTAACAAAAGAAAAACCAGAAAAATCGCTTTTAGAGCCGTTGAAAAAAAGTGGCGGACGAAATTCTTACGGCCGCATTACGGTGCGTTTCCGTGGCGGTGGGCATAAAAGAATGTATCGTGTCATTGATTTTAAGCGGGATCGTATTGATCAACCAGCTGTCGTTTTGGCTATTGAATATGACCCAAATCGTTCCTGTCGTATCGCGCTCATTGAGTATTCTGATAAAGTAAAATCTTACATTTTGGCTCCGCTGGATTTAAAAGTTGGCGATAAAATTGTCAGCACAAATACTGCCGAAGTTGAAATCCGTCCTGGGAATGCGATGCCGATTAAGCGTGTTCCGCTCGGGATTGCGGTTCATAATATTGAACTTAAAGTCGGCAAAGGTGGACAGATGGCTCGTTCTGCTGGAACATCGGCGCAACTTATGGCCAAAGAAGGCGGTTTGGCTCAACTTCGCCTTCCGTCGGGTGAAATGCGAAAAGTGCATATCGATTGCCGTTGTACGATTGGTCAGCTGGGCAATGTTGAACATGAAACAGTTTGCTGGGGCAAAGCGGGGCGTGCACGATGGTTAGGCTGGCGAGGACGCGTTCGTGGGGTTGCTATGAATCCGGTTGACCATCCACACGGTGGTGGTGAAGGAAAAGCTCCTCAAGGAAATCCTCACCCGGTAACTCCCTGGGGCATGAAAACAAAGGGTTTTAAAACACGTAAACCTAAAAAATATTCTAATCAATTTATTGTGAAACGAAGGACAAAGTAAAATGGGCCGTTCGCTCAAAAAAGGACCGTACGTCGAGGATAAACTCGTTGCCAAATTAAAGAAAACGATTGCATCGGGATCTAAGCAGCCGATTAAAACATGGTCGCGCCGTTCAACGGTTCTTCCGGAATTCGTAGGCTATACAATCGCTGTGCATAATGGTAAATCGCATATTCCGGTTTATATTACCGAGAATATGGTCGGGTATAAGTTTGGCGATTTTGCACCGACAAGAACTTTCCGCAAACACGGCGGCGTTAAAGCTAAAAAAGCAGCCGATAAAACTTAATTAAGTATTTAAATTTAGGAAATAGAAATGATTGCAAAAGCACAGGGAAATTTTTTAAGATTAAAACCGATGAATGTTCGTCAGGTCATCGACCTTATCCGTGGGAAAGATGTTGTGACCTCTTTGGTTACTCTGGCTCAACTTGAGAAGGGTGCGACGGCAATGCTCACTAAGATTTTAAATTCTGCCATAAGCAATGCCAAGCAAAAAGGTTTAACTGAACAGCAGCTTTATGTTTCTAAGATTACAGCGGACCAGGGGCCAATGTGGAAACGTTTTCGCGCGGCATCGATGGGACGGGCAACACCAATTTTAAAACGGACAACGCATATTACAATTGAATTGGATTTGATAACCAAGTAGAGATGTCTGTGCTACTAGCACAGGCCAAGAGAGGGCACTCGTGGGACAAAAAGTTAATCCATATGTTTTGAGACTCGGTATTAATCGCAACTGGCGCAGTTTATGGTACGCTGACCGCAAAGATTTTCAAAATAATGTCATCGAAGATTCAAAAATACGTGCGTACATAAAGAAAAAGTTTATTCAAGCCTCTGTTTCTTATGTTGTTATTGAGCGTGTTGCCGAAAAAGTTAAGATTTTAATCGCATCTGCTCGCCCGGGGATTATTATTGGCCGTCGGGGTGCGGATATTGAGAAACTTAAATCGGATTTGTCCTCAATTACCAAGCGTGAAATGACTGTGGATGTGATTGAAATTAAAAATCCGGCCATTGAAGCAACGTTGATTGCACAAAATATTTGTTTTCAGTTAGAAAAACGTGTAGCTTTCCGCCGGGCAATGAAACGTGCCGTTGAGCAGGCGATGCAGTCGGGGGCTAAGGGAATTAAGTTGGCTGTTGCTGGTCGTTTAGGTGGCGCTGAAATGGCTCGCCGTGAAGTAGCTCGCGAAGGTTCTGTCCCGTTGCAAACATTACGTGCTGATATTGATTATGGCACGGCTGAAGCCCAAACGACTTATGGCATTATTGGTGTCAAGGTGTGGGTTTATAAAGGCCAAATCATTCCGACGAGAAATATACAAAATCGGCAACAATCACCGGTGGCTAAAGCGCAAGATCAAAAATAGGCTTTAAAGTTTTTAATGAAGCAAAAGAATAAATTATAAAAGGATTTAAATCATGAAGTTATTGCCAAGTCGTGTTAAATATCGTAAGGTTCAAAAGGGCAAGAATCGCGGAATTGCGACTCGAGGTTCACGATTGACCCAAGGAGAGTTCGGTTTAAAAACTTTGGACAATGGTCTGATTCGTTCAAATCATATGGAAGCTTCGCGCGTTGTGGTTGCTCGTAAGTTGCACGGGGCTGGAAAACTTTGGATCAAAATTTTCCCTTGCAAGCCGATTACAAAAAAACCTGCCGAAACCCGTATGGGTAAAGGAAAAGGCGATCTCGATCATTGGGCAGCCCCAGTTCAGCGAGGGAAGATTCTTTTTGAAATGGGGGGTGTTCCTGAAGAACTTGCTAAGTCGATTTTTCGGTTAGTTGCTTTTAAACTTCCGGTTAGAACCAAATTTGTTACCCGCGAAACACAGGGGCATTAATAACATTTAGAGAAGTAAAGGTAATAGAAGGATTCAAATAATGAAAACCAAAGAACTTCGTGAAATAGGTCCAGAAGAGTTACGGACAAAAGAAAAAGCCTTGAAAAAGGAACTTTTTGAACTTAAGTATCAGCGCAAAATCGGCCGGGTTGAAAAACCTTCGCGTTTTAAGTTGATTCGCCGCGATATTGCGAAAATTTCGACTATCATTAATGAGAGAGAAAAAGATGCAAGCAAGAGCTAATACACGCAAGTTCCTTTCGGGTGAAGTTGTCAGCGATAAAATGGATAAGACCCGTGTTGTTCAAGTCCGTTGGACTTCCAAGCATCCGAAATATTTTAAAATCGTCCGTCAGGCCGCAAAGTTTAAAGCGCATGATGAAAAAAATGCTTCGAAGCAGGGTGACGTTGTTCGCATCATGGAAACCCGTCCGCTTTCAAAAGAAAAACGCTGGGTTATTACCGAGATTATAAAAGCCAGTACTGTGTCAGCTTAAGTAGAAGAAGTTAAACACAGTATCAACGAAGAGGTTTTACAATGGTATACTTAAAAACTTTATTGGATGTCGCTGATAATACAGGAGCGCGCAAGGCTTCACTGATCGGTGTTCTTAATGCTAAAGGCCGTTTGTGGGCGCAGGTTGGTGATGTTATCAGAGTTAATATCAAGGAATCCGCTCCCGAAGCTGCTGTTAAAAAAGGTGAAAAAGCTCGTGCGGTTATTGTTCGCACGCGTTGTCCGATTAAGCGGCCCGATGGAACGACTGTTCGGTTTGATACGAATGCTTTGGTTATTATTGATGAAGCTGGAAATCCCAAAGGAACCCGCGTATTTGGTCCCGTGGCACGCGAGTTGCGAAATTTGGAGTTTATGAAAATTGTTTCTTTAGCACCAGAGGTTGTCTAATGTTGACTATTAAAAAAGATGATGTTGTGAAAGTTATTGCAGGGAAAGATAAAGGAAAGACCGGAAAGATTATTGCTGTTTTCCCGGATACCAATCGTGTTGTGGTTGAAAAGATTAATCTTGTAAAAAAGGCCCGTCGTAAGACACAGGCAAACCCGCAAGGTGGTTTGGTTGAAATTGAAGCTGCGATTCATCGTTCAAATGTGATGTTGATTGACAAGAAGACAAATAAAGTCAGCCGCTTTGGTGTCAAAATTCTCAAGGATGGCAGCAAGACTCGGATTAGTAAAAAAAGTGGCGAAGAAATTTAAACTTTCGCGAAATTTTTGGCGTTTTATTTAAGGAGTTTTAGATGGCAACGACAGCAGTTCCAAGATTATTA
>CAZNNZ010000149.1:0-3982 GCA_964574575.1 uncultured Planctomycetales bacterium | reverse complement strand
AGTTTGTATTATTCCCAATAGTAGGGAACGGTCGCGACCGTTCCCTACAGCAAAAGTATCGACGCTAATAAAATAACTTGCACGCAGCGTTAATTCCTATGACTGACTTTGATTTTATGAATATTGCCTATCGCTTGGCGCTCAAAGGCAGAACAACTGTGTCTCCTAATCCTATGGTGGGCGCTGTCATTGTCAAAAATGGAAAAGTTCTCGCGCAGGGTTTTCATCATCATCGCGGCGGGCCGCATGCTGAGATTGTGGCGATGAAAAAAATTAAAGGCAGTTTGGCCGGCACCAAACTTTATGTGACTTTAGAACCGTGTTTTCATTTTGGACGTACACCGCCGTGTGTGGATGCGATTATTGACGCTGGCATTAAAGAAGTGATTGTTGGAATGGTCGATCCTAATCCTTTGACGGCTGGTAAATCGATTACCAAATTACGAAAGGCCGGTGTTAAGGTTACCGTCGGGGTTTTACAAGATAAACTGGCTATTTTAAATCAGGCTTTTGTCAAATACATTACGAAGAAAATGCCTTTCATCGTTACCAAAACGGCACAAACTTTAGACGGTAAGATTGCGACCGCTGCTGGCCAATCGAAATGGATTACGTCGGATGCCGCACGCAAGTTCGCGCATGATTACCGCAATGAATTTGACGCGATTTTAGTGGGCATCAACACGGTTTTAAAAGATAATCCGGCTTTAAATGCGCCATCTAAAGCTTTGAAGAAAATTGTTGTGGATTCCACTTTGAAAACTCCGTCGACCGCAAAGTTTTTTAAAGATGCATTGCCGCAAAATTGTTTTATTGCGACGATAAAGAAGGCGAATAAGAAAAAAATTACAGCGTTAGAAAAACGCGCCGTTGTAGTTATTATTTGCCCTAGCAAAAACGGCAGAGTCGATTTAAAATGGTTGATGAAAGAATTAGCGCGACGAGAAATTGCTAAAATTCTCATCGAAGGCGGAGCAAAAATAATTGGTAGTGCGCTCAAAGAAAAGCTTGTAGATAAAATGATTTTCTTTGTCGCTCCAAAAGTCATCGGCGATCAAAGTGCACAAAGTTCTGTTGAAGGATTGAATATTTTGACGCTTTCAAAAGCGGTCGGTTTGAAAAACTTAGAGTACCGTAAAATTGGCGAAGATTTATTTTTTGAGGCAGACATTCAATAAAGGTTGGAGATTATGTTTACCGGAATTGTTGAAGAACAGGGAATTGTTAATGCGCTTATTTGCCATGAGAATTTGTTTGTTCTGTATGTTAAAGCCGACAAAGTTGCCGCCGGCATTAAAAACGGGGACAGCGTTTCGGTTAACGGCGTGTGTTTGACGGTTACTGGCCGCAAAGGCAAAGTTCTAAGTTTTGATATGATGAAAGAAACGCTTTCGGCGACGACATTAGGGGATGTTAAACCGGGGGATGGTGTTAATCTTGAACGAGCGATGAAAGCTGATGGGCGTTTTGGCGGGCATTTTGTCACGGGGCATGTGGATGGCGTTGGGATCATCAATCGTATTGTCAAAATTCCTAATTATGTCGAGTTTGAAATTGCGCCGCCTAAAAAGTTTATGCGTTATTTGGTCGCCAAGGGTTCGGTTACGCTCGATGGGATTAGCTTGACGGTTGGGAAAGTTTCTAAAAATACTTTGAGTGTTTATCTTATTCCTGCAACGCTTAAGATCACGACTTTTGGGCAGAAAAAACAAGGCGACCGTGTCAATGTCGAGACGGATATTTTGGCAAGGTATATTTTAAGATAGAGTGATTTTAAAGGACCTTTAGTAATTCCTTCGTCGCTCAAACAGTCCTCGCGCCAGTCGATTACTCTAGTTTAAAAGATTTGTAAGTAACCGACTGGGCTGCGGAACTCGCTTTGGAAGGGATTACTAAAGGTCTTTCTTTTCCCACTTTCTTCATTCACGAGTATTGTTAATCATTTTAACTTTGGTATAATACGCTCCTATGTCAAAACGGGTCGTCATCACGGGCTTAGGAATTCTTAACGGCGTTGGCAAAAGCCGCGAAGATTATTGGCAGGGCTTGAAAGAAAGCCGTGTCGGTTATAAACCGATTACGCTTTTTGATGCGTCAAAATTTAATGTGAAAATCGCCGGCGAGATCAGCGATTTTGACGCAACAATTTACATGGGCAAAAAGGGTCTGCGCACGCTTGACCGCAGTATTAAGCTTATGGTTTCCTCTGCTAAACTTGCCATCGATGACAGCGGCTTTGTGATTACCGATGAAAATACCGACGATGTCGGCGTTTCTGTTGGAACAACGCTGGGCAGTTTAAAAAGCATTGCCGAGTTTGACGAAGTGACACTGCGCGAAGGTCCGCGGTACGTAAACCCCGCTTTATTTCCCAACACGGTTATCAATTCTCCGGCCAGCCAAGTTTCCATTTGGCATAAGATCAAAGGTTTTAACACGACAATCTCGACGGGTTTTACAGCCGCCATTGACGCGATGAGTTATGCATATAATTTTTTGCAATGGGATCGTGCCAAAGTTATTTACGCCGGTGGAGTTGAAGAGCTTTGCTGGCATACGTATTTTGGGTTTCATACTTTGCAATTTCTCTCTGGCTCAAAATCGGGAACGGAGTTTGTCAATTGCCCTTTTGACAAAAGGCGAAATGGCATTACTTTCGGCGAAGGGGCGTGTCTTTTTTGCATGGAAGATTATGAACACGCCAAGGCGCGTGGGGCGAGGATTTTAGGTGAGGTGGCCTCTTTCGGATATAGTTTTGATCCGTTTCGTTTAAATCGTTATAATCCACGTGTGACCGGTTTAAAGCTGGCGATGCGAGCGGCACTCGATAATGCCGGGCTTATGGCTCACGACATTGATTATATTTGTGCCAACGCCAATTCGACTAAGTCAGCGGATAAATATGAATGTGTGGCGATCAAGGATGTTTTTGGAAGCCATGCGAAAGTCGTTCCCGTCAGTTCGGTTAAGTCGATGGTGGGCGACTGTTATAGTGTGACGACAGGATTTGCGGCCGCCGCGGCTTTGGGGGCGATTTATGAAAATTTTATTCCTCCGACGATCAATTATCAGGTGCCGGATCCGGATTGCGATTTAAATATTATTGCCAATAAAAGTGTGTCAGCCAATTTAAAAAATGTTTTGGTCGTTGGGTTTGCCCCCAGCGGGGCGAATTCGTGCATGGTTCTGCGTAAATTTGAGCCTTAAGGAGAAAGAATCATGGAAAAAATTTTTAAAGGGAAAGTTGCGATTGTCACCGGCGGAGGGCGCGGCATTGGCAGAGAAATTGTGCTTATGTTAGCTTGTGAAGGCGCTGATGTCGCTTTTAATTTTCAAAAGAATCAAGATGCCGCGGCTCTGCTCGAAAAAGAAGTACGGGATTTAGGTGTGCGTTGTCGTGCCAGTTGCGTTGACATTAAAGACAGCGCCGCGGTTAAGACGTGGATTGCGGCGACTAAGGAAGAATTTGGCCGTTTGGATATTTTGGTTAACAATGCCGGCATTGTGTGCGACAAGGCGCTTATGATGATGAGCGATGATGATTGGAAAGAAGTCATTAATACGAATCTCGACGGTATGTTTTATGCGACGCGCGCGTGTATTGTGACTTTTTTAAAACAACGTCATGGTGATATCGTCAATATTTCATCGGTCAGCGGCTTGACTGGTTTGCCGCGGCAGGTTAATTATTCGGCGACCAAAGGCGGGATGAATGCATTTACCAAAGCATTAGCCAAAGAAGTTTCAGCTTATGGAATCCGTGTCAATGCGGTGGCTCCCGGGCTTATCAAGACGAATATTACCGACGAGATGGATGAGAAGCGCAAAGAAGAAATTTTAAAAACTATTCCCTTGGGGCGTATTGGTGAAGCTGAAGAAGTAGCCAATGCTGTTAAATTTTTGTTAAGTCCGGCCGCCAGCTATGTGACGGGACAAGTCATTGTTGTCGACGGCTGGTTAACCATGCGTTAGAGATTAGCGG
>CAZNNZ010000148.1:0-4018 GCA_964574575.1 uncultured Planctomycetales bacterium | reverse complement strand
AAAAGAAAGCACGGTTATCGTCGAGGAAATCAAGATGTATCACGATTTGCCACAATATTATGTTTATGAACTTTTAGACGAACTGATGTGGCCTAACCATCCTTTGGGAAAAAGTTTGGCAGGCACACCGCAAACCGTGTCGGCGATGACCAGCGCGGACTTGAAGGGTTTTCATAGGGAACATTATCATGCCGGCAATATTGTAATTTGTGCGGCTGGAAGGGTAAGTCATCAGCATATTCGTGATTTGGCAGAAAAGAAATTTCGCAAAACTTTAGGCGGGTTAAAGGCCGAGTTTGTCGAGGCGGATAATTCACAAAAAAAGCCAAAGATCAAAGTTTTTAAAAAAGAAACCGAGCAAATGCATTTGGCCCTAGGCATGCTGGGGTTGGAAAACGAGCATAAGGACAAGTATGCGCTTAATTTGCTTAACATTATTTTGGGCGGCAACATGTCCAGCCGGTTGTTTGATCAGGTCCGCGAAAAAAGGGGACTTGCGTATTCCATTGGCTCGTCGGTCAAGTATTTGAAAGATACAGGGTTACTGATGGTCCGAGCCGGTGTGGATAATGGTAAACTCGTTGACGCGTTGGATGTGGTTTTAAAAGAATTGGCCAAGATCAAGCGCGGCGGGGTCAAACTCGATGAAATCAAACGCGCCAAAGATTTTTATTTAGGACAGGTCCTGTTGGCATTAGAAGACACGATGGACCATATGCTTTGGATTGGCGAATCAACCTTGACGCGGGACAAAATGCGCACGATTGATGAGGTCATAAAGCTCGTTAAAGGCGTTATGGTTGAGGATATTAAACGGGTCGCCCAGATGGTTTTAGATAGTCGCAGGTATAATCTTGCCGTCGTAGGCCCCGTCAATGACGCGCAAGAAAAGCAATTAAATCGTTTGCTGGGAACGTAAAAAATAAGTTCAAACAAGTTCGAATTTTGGATTGACAAGCTAAGTTTTCTTAAGTAGACTTACCCTACTCTTTAGGTTAAACAACCAATAAATGGAGGATACAAATGGAAAAGTTATCTTTTTACGATGTGAAGACCAAGTCAAAATTTGATTCTACTGAGTACACTGTTAAAGAAAAGTCTGGTAGATTTTTTGCCGTTACTAAATCGCCTAAAGGCACGCATGAGTGCTGGAGAGTTTTGGGCAAGGATCAGGCCGCTTTATTAAAGAAAAAGTAAAACGTTGACCGTTAAAAAATCGTCCCCAACATCCCTGCAATTAGCTAAATCAGCCGCTAAATTTGCGTCGGCAAAGAAGGCAGAAGACGTCAGCGTTTTGGACATGCGCGACGTGGTCAATTTTTGTGACTTTTTTGTGATTGCAACGGGAACGTCGACTCGTCACGCACAATCGATTGCCGAAGGTGTTATTGAGGGATTTGAGGGCGTGGGCGCCAAAGTCAGCCGTAAGGAAGGTTTTAGGGAGGGCGTATGGGTTTTGGTCGATTTTGGAAATGTGGTTGTTCATGTTTTCGAAAAAGAAACCCGCGAGTTTTATGGGCTCGACCATCTTTGGCAAGATGCCAAACCGGTTATTTGGAAACGCTAACGTTTTTTAAGATTTTAGAATTAAATTTGGGCTCTCATCCTTAACTTTAGGGCGAGAGTCCAGTTTTTTATATGCTAATTCATTTACGTAAAGAGCTTACGGCTGTTATCGAAAAATCGCTTGCTTCATTTTTTGAAGGCAGCGCATTGCCTGCAGTTGAAGTCGATGTCCCGGCGGACAAGGCGCATGGGGATTTTTCGACGAATATTGCCATGAAATCCGTCAAACTTCTCAAACGTCCCCCGATGGATGTGGCCGCGTCGTTTCGTGAAGCGATTTTGCTCGGCCTTAAAGAAGCTGCGCTTAGCGATAAGATTGCCAGTATTGAAGTTTTAAAGCCCGGCTTTATCAACTTTTTTCTTTCGACTACTGCGGTTTGCGAGATTTTGGAGCAAACTCTGCAACAAAAAGATGATTACGGCCGAAGCGATTTTGGTCAAAGACGAAAAGTTAATATTGAGTTTGTCAGCGCTAATCCGACGGGGCCTTTGAGTGTTGCGCATGCGCGGCAAGCGGCGGTGGGGGATGCTCTGGCGAATATTTTTAATTTTATTGGCTTTCAAGCGGTTAAAGAATATTACGTCAATGACGAAGGCAATCAGATTAATATCTTGGGCCGTTCGGTTTTTTTGCGTGCGCTGGATCGTTTGGGCGAAAAAGAGGAGTTTCCTGCCGATTGTTATCAGGGCGAGTATATTTATGAAATGGCCGATGCTTTTTTGGCACAGCAAAAAATTACCGCTGTCAGTGAATTAAAGGGCCTGCCGTTTAGCGAAGTGCGGCAGTTTGCCGTCGATTATCTGATGGAGGTTATCCGTCAGGAATTAAAAGATTTTGGCGTGCATTTTGACGTGTGGTCGTTTCAGAGCAAGATTGCCGGTGAAGAACAGATTAAAAAAACTTTGGCTGACTTGCAGGCGCAAGGCCATATTTTTGAACATGAGAATGCTTTGTGGTTTAAAACGATAGCGTATGGCGACGACAAAGACCGTGTGGTTAAAAAAAGTGACGGCACCTACACTTATTTTATGCCGGACATTGTGTACCATCAGGATAAGTTTAAACGTGGTTTTGAAAAAGTTTTTAATCTTTGGGGACCGGACCACCATGGCTACATTCCGCGTTTGACGGCGGCTGTACAGGCTTTGGGTAAACCTAAGGATGCTTTGAGGGTTTTGATTGTTCAGCTGGCGACACTGTTTCGTGGCGGACAGGAAGTGCAAATGTCCACTCGCCGCGGGCAGTACATTACACTGCGCGAAGTCATTGAAGAGGTTGGGGTGGATGCGGCACGGTTTTTCTTTTTGATGCGTTTGGTTGACGCGCATTTGGATTTTGATTTGGAATTGGCTAAAAAAGAAACGCCCGAAAATCCGGTTTATTACATTCAGTATGCGCACGCCCGTACGTATTCGATTGAGGACAAAGCCAAAGAAGTTGGGCTTTTTGCCAAGGTCCATGATTTTAAACTTTTAGGGCAACCCGAAGAAATGGACTTGCTTAAAAAGATTGGCCATTTTCCGACGACGCTTTTGTTTTGCTGGCGGCAGGCGGATGTTTTTGCGCTGGTCAATTATTTGCAAGAATTAGCTGCAGTTTTTCATCGGTTTTATGATCGTCAGCGCGTGGTTTACACAGAAAAACCAGAGCTTTCCAGAGAGCGTTTGGCGTTGGTTAATGCCAGCCGTATTGTCATTGCCAACGGTTTGCGGTTGCTGGGTGTTTCGACCCCTGAGAAAATGTAATTTTTGTAGGGAATGGTTGTAACCGTTCCCTACAGTTAAAGCGAAAGCTGCATTTCGGCAAAACTTCAATGAACATTGTATTATTTTTTTGTAGGGAATGGTCGCGACCATTCCCTACGAGAAGAGATGTAAGATAATTTTATGCCTGTACTGCTTACCCAAAAATTTTGGCAAGTCCGCAATCCTGATCCTTTTCTCCAAGTTCATTTAAGTAATGCATTAAAAGTTCATCCTTTAATCGCCCAGGTGCTGGCCAATCGTGGGATTGTTACGTCGTCTGAAGGCTATGAGTTTTTGTCGGCTGACTTAAAGGGTTTGCATGACCCGTTTCTTCTTAAAGATATGGATCGTGCCGTTGGACGTATTCGTCAGGCTAAAGAAAGAAATGAAAAAGTTTTAATTTTTGGCGACTATGATGTTGACGGAGTGACGTCATCTGCGCTTTTGCATAAAATTTTTACACGGCTGGGAATTGCGGTGAGCAATCACATTCCGCACCGGATGTCGGATGGCTATGGCTTAAATGAATCTATTGGGCAAGTTGCCAAGGATGCGGGGATTCAACTGCTTATTTCCGTCGATTGTGGGATTACTGCAATTCGCGAAGTCGCCCTTTTAAATGTTCTGGGCATTGACGTGATTATTCTTGACCATCATGAGCCGTCGGTGGAAGGTTTGCCTGCGGCATTTGCGATTGTGGATCCCA
>CAZNNZ010000147.1:0-4024 GCA_964574575.1 uncultured Planctomycetales bacterium | reverse complement strand
CAGGAATAAGGCCTGCAGAAACAAGCACATACGCAAACTGCTCTTGCGTTAACGTTGTACGAGTTCTTTTTTCCATATCCTTAGCCACAGCCCAAACAATCGGAGGCAAACTGGCGATACGGCCTTCACGATAAGCTTGATAGTAAAGCGCTGCATTTGCTTCTTGCGTATTGACACCAGCCTGATTGTAAATCACATTGGTAACCATTTTGGGTCCAACTTCCAAACCTTCTGGACCATAAATCAATTTATTGCCAGCCGTTATAAGTCCATACAGCCCTTCCTGAGAATTGTTGCCCACAAAGTCATGGGCCACATTCAAAAGGTCATGCTCCCAGAAAGTGATCACTTGCCCGGGCGTGCCACCAATCTCTTGAGCAATATTTAAAGCACCTTGAATTTCCGCATTAATCGTCATCATCCCGGCGACACCTGACCAAAAGCTAAGTTTGACATTTCCTAACTGCTGATAAAGCGTGTCAATTCTCTCGTAACCGACACCGGTTGTCCCAAAAAGCTTACCAGTAACTTTATGGATCCAATTAAACGGTATAAAGGTATTTAAAAGATAAATGAAAATTGCCGCCGGAATAGCTAAAGCAAAAACTAAAATTCGCCCGCGACCTTCGTTAAGATAAATCTTGACTCGCGCTGACCAACGATTATTTCCAATAACCATACGGGCTAAGCTGTTGTCTTGTGCATAAAGATATCCGGAAAGGAATTGTTGACGCACAGCCGCATCATTAATCCAGCTCTGCAAATCATTTGGATTCTCAACAATGCGAGATAAAGCAATCTGTTCCAGCGATGCGGCCGGACGGCCTTTTTGATCCTTAAATCCTGCTACTTTATTATTCTCAACCAACCCGGCATAACGATATTCCATAAAGGCGTGGACAATCGTTCTAACGGTACTAATAAACGACAATAAAAAGCTCATGAGAAAAACGCGAGCGACGCTATGAGCGCGCTGCGCAAGCATTGTGCTCATCAAAAAGGCGCCTAAAGCCCCGCCAATTAAATTAAAGACACTTGAAAGAATTTCGGCAATAACATGAAAAACGAAAGTCAAAGCAATGGCAATTGGCATTAAAACCATTCCAAAAGCTGTGCCGTTTAACGACATCACCAAAGCGTTAACCATCACCAACAAAGGTTCCCCGACGATGAATATCAAAAGACGACCTTTGAATAAGTTCAAAGCATTAGCAATAATCGGATGTGCCAAACTGAAAGCAAACCATTCGCGCTTAACTCTCAACCAGCGTCCATTATTATTGACATTCGCATCCGCAATTTGAGCATTAAGAATACGACGAGCATTTTCAACATTGATTTGTTCTGGGGTTAAGCTCGCAGGCACTGCGGCATTTAAGAGCGCTTCTTGCATACGTAAAAATTCATAGGTGCGCACCGCGTGACGAGCAAAGAAGTTATACGTCAATTCTCCGAGGAACAAGAAGAAAGCTGGAATTAAGCTCAAACCAACCGCAACAACAAACATAAAAGATCTGCGAATAATGCCTGCATCCATTTGTGTAAAATGGAACTTGCCGGCAATATTCCAAATAAAGTTAAACGTCGAAAGCAAAGCGCCAACAAATTCCTCGGCAAACTCAATGCGATTTGTGCGTAGCCATTGACGGAATGCTTCGATACGCACAAAGCGAGTCGATTTGCTCTGACGAGTGTGTATGCTGTTTTGGAAATTGCGCTCCATCAAATCGATTAAGAAGTTTCTCTTCTTTTGCAAATCTGTATTATCGATGATCGCCTGCACTTGCGGAATAATTCCAGCATTGCCTAAAAGTGCACCGTAATAACGTAAACGGGTATTTAATTCATCATTGGTTAAACGATAAATATTTAATTCCTTCACATTTTGAACTGTCAGCCGTAAAGCACCCTTAAAGATCGAAATCACAACCGCCAAGGACAAAAGCCCACCGATAACTTTTATAACCAATCCAAACGTTGAAGCTTCTACCGTGCCCTCTGTCGCCGCAGGAATCGTTCCTAAGAGCAAGATTCCCATCGCAGCCGTCGCAAAAAGTAAAGCAAGATAAGAAACAATACGTAAGCTCTTGATGGCTTTTTCATTGGTCGTATTACTAAAGAATCCAATCGCCCAAGCGCCAATAGCAATTACGCTAGCGCCGGCAAAAACCACTAACGCCACTTGACCTAAGAACAATGATCCAATTCCAGCAACAGCTAAAATTGATTTGAGCACAGCGCTAGTCGTAAACGTGATTGCAATCAAGCCCAAAACTTTGGCAGCAACTCCGATGTTCGTCGGAGATTGTGAATTGCGGTTTACAAGATAAAGAAGCAGGCTAACAACACCAAAACCTAATGCCACCCATAAAGAACCTAAAACTGGGAATACACTCAAAAACCAGCCGGAGCTAAGCATAAACACCACCGCAGCGCCAACTAAAATCTTTGCAAATGCAGGCTGCAAAAGGACTGAAGACGATGCGGCCATTTGTTGAAGCTCTTGACTTTCAGGCGGTGCCGTGGCCGGATGCGCCGGTGCATTAATCGCTTGTTCGGCGATATTAGAATTTACGATGTCATTCTGGTTTAAAAGAAGATCTTCATGAAGATACAAAACTCCACGACGAGGACCAGCAGCACGCTCATCGTTAAATTTCAAAACAATATTTCTAAAGCGCCAAACTCTCTGTTGTTTCTCTGTCACAACTTCGAATTGATCGAGTTGCAATCCTAAATTTGCAGAAAGGGCAAAAAGGTTAATAAATATTTCTTCATCGCGATCCGCGCCGATACCTTTAATATTGCGAACGTCGACGATAATCTTGGTATTTGTCTGGATTAATTTTTCTGAAAGACTTAAAGGAAGAAGTTTACTAAACAGAGCTTTTAAAGCTCCGAATCGGGTCTTGCGATGCATCTTTGTTAAAGCAACAATATGGATAATTGCATTGTCCTGATGTTCTTCTACCAACTTGATTAAATACGCAACCAATTCGCCTTGGCCAAATCTCTTGTACGCGCCCGAAGCGTAGAGAACGCGTATCGCTCTAAGAATTCCAGCTTTTTCCCCACGGACATTTGTAAACACAGCTTTCATTAAAGCGATGAACTCATCAAATTTATTTAAACGAAAGACTTTCGGCACGAAGATAAATAAAACAAGCCAAACAATCCCGCGAGCAAAGACATTAATAATAGCGTCGTCGACAAGCGACCATACGGCAGGCAAGTTCTTCATGATTCCAACGTAGTCATAGCCAAAAACAATAATATCCAACATTTTCTTAAAGAACTTCGCCATAGCCACAGCGCCAAGACCTATCATCAAGCCAGCCCACACCAGCGCATATAAAGCCCAATAAATTCCAGAAGTAACCAAGCCTCCAACGAATACTCCAGCAGATTTAGTCAAAGACCAAATCTTGCTCAACGCCCATTGATAATTGACAACCGCTACAACCAAACACACCAATACTACCGGTAAACGCAATCCCAAATAAATTCCAAACGCAAACAATCCAACAACTTTTCCAATAAACAATAACGTCCAACGATAATTGACAACTGCCCCAATCGCATACGCCAACGCCACAACCGGCAAACGCAATCCCAAATAAATTCCAAACGCCAGTAAACCGAAAACTTGCGCGACAAACAAGACAGATCTTCTTAACAATCCGAGATAGTCAACGCTTCCCAAAGCTGCGATGCCAAACCAAATCCAAACTGCTGTCCAGAACGGTATCGACAATACAAACGATACGCCGCGATATAATAAATCGCCAACTTTCGCAATCAACAATCCAACAGCCCTGACGGAAGACCATGCTTTGGTTACCAATCCCCTATAATCAAATTTCCAAACCTTCTTAGCATATTTGACAATCGCACCAACTGCGTATCCCAAGACATATCCAACAATCTGCCAAATCGCTTTGACAAAAGCCCAAACCACTTGCGGCAATCCGACAACAAATCCTCCAACAACTTTTGCATATTTGACAATCGCACCAACTGCATA
>CAZNNZ010000146.1:0-4033 GCA_964574575.1 uncultured Planctomycetales bacterium | reverse complement strand
TGTTGCCCTTTACGCATCAACTCTCCGAATTTAAGCAATACGCGCCGCCCCACCGCTCCACCAGGCTGATCCAACCCAAAATCCTCCTTACGAAAACCTTTCTTAACAATCAGACATGCCGCCAGTGCGTCACCCATAACCAAAGTTGCTGTCGTTGAAGCCATGGGAGCCAACCCCAAAGGACAACCTTCACGATCAACAGAAACATCAAGCACAACGTCGCTAAATTTTGCCAGACTCGACTTGAGATTACCGGTCATTGCAATTGTTTTAGCGCCAATCTTTTTGAGCAAAGGCAAAAGTCGTGTCGTCTCTTCTGTCTCACCGCTGTTGGAAATCACAATAAGAACATCCGCCCCAGTCACCTGTCCTAAATCCCCGTGCACCGCTTCGGCACTATGAATAAAAATACTTGGAGTTCCGGTCGAAGATAAAGTCGCGGCAATTTTGCGACCAATAATCCCAGTCTTACCCATTCCCGCAACAATGACACGGCCTTGACATTTGGCAATGAGCTCCACGGCTTTGACAAAATTTCCGTCGAGCTTTTTAGCTAAAGCGGCAATGGCTTGGGATTCAATCTGTATAACTTCTTTGGCTTTGCTTATCATCATATCGTTAAACAACTCTAACCGTAATAATCTCTTGAAAGCTGCTGATAAATTTTACGGCTCAAGAAACGGTCCTTGGTAGATGTCCCGCCTTTCGGCGGGAGAAATTCAGGGCTGCGTTCCAATTCGCCTTAAAAATTTATCAGCAGCTTTCCATTCTTTATTTCTCTTTAAAGCCCTGTCAATCTCCTGCAACTGTTTTAAAAGCACTTCTAATTTATTTAGAGCAATCATGTTGGGTCCATCGGAAAGCGCCTTCGACGGATCCAGATGCGTTTCGGTAAAAATCGCATCACACCCAGCCGCAATCGCACAACGGGCTAATAATGGAATAAACTCACTTTTCCCGCCGGAAGATTCCCCTAATCCGCCCGGCTGTTGAACGCTATGTGAAGCGTCAAAAACGACGGGATAACCTAAATCACGCATAATAGCCAACGAACGAAAATCCGTCACAAGATTGTTATACCCAAAACTCACGCCGCGCTCCGCTAAAAGGATTTTGGTGTTGCCGGTACTTTCAATTTTTTTCACCACAGACTTCATGTCCCACGGCGCTAAAAATTGCCCCTTTTTGACATTGATGATTTTACCTGTCTTACCGGCGGCGACTAAAAGATCCGTTTGCCGACAAAGAAAAGCCGGAATTTGAATAATATCCAAAACTTCTGCCGCAGACTTAAGTTCATGAACACAATGCACATCGCTTAAAACCGGAACGTCAAACTTTTTTTTGACCTGCGCAAGAACACTCAAACCTTCTTCTATTCCCGGGCCACGGAAAGAATTCACCGACGTGCGATTGGCCTTATCATAACTCGCCTTAAAAACAAATGGCACCTTTAGCCGGCCAGTCATTCTTACTAATTTTTCGGCAATTTTAAAAACAATTTGTTTATTTTCAATAACGCAAGGACCGGCGATAAGCACAAATGGCTTATTAACACCAAAAGAAATTTTCCCAAGTTTGATCTCTTTAACCATTATAATTTTCCCTTCATCAAACGTGCGACAACTCCCAAATCTTCTGGCGTGTCAACACCAATGGTTTCATGCTGTGTTTCTAGCGTTTTAATTTTATAACCCGCCTGTAGAACCCGAAGCTGTTCTAACTTTTCAGTCGCCTCCAAATACGAAAAAGGCAGATTTTTAAACCCCAACAAAAAATCCTTGCGATACCCATATAAACCTAAATGCTTATAATAAATACCCTCAGAAAATAATTTCTTTTCACGATTATATGGAATCGGCGAACGTGAAAAATAAAGGGCGTTATGATGGCCGTCAATGACGACTTTGACAACATTGGAATTTTGAAATTCTTCTTCCCTCGCTATCCGTTTAATGACCGTGGCCATGGATAAACTTTCATCGGCCAGCAACACTTCTGCCAAACTATCAATCACCAACGGATCGATCAAAGGTTCATCGCCTTGAATATTAATAACAACCTGTGTCGAAATATTTAAAACCGCCTGCGCAATCCGGTCTGTTCCTGATTCATGATTCTTGTCGGTCATAACAACTTTAGCACCAAAACTTTTAGCGGCATCCAAAATCCGCTGATCATCACAAGCGATCAAAACTTCTTCTAAAATAGAGCTTTTTTTAGCCTGCCGCCAAACATGCTCAATCAAAGGCCGACCATTAAGAGAAGCAAGCATTTTTCCTTCAAAACGCGTCGAAGCCCAGCGAGCTGGAATAACGCCAATGGCTTTCATCGCTTACAGCGCCCCGTGATGCTTAACAGCATCCGAAAGCTCTTGACGACTAACCGCCACAGCACCCATTTTCCCGACGACAATGCCAGCGGCATAATTGGCTAAATCGGCAGCCTGAAATTTTGTGGCCCCCGCACTTAATGCCAGAGTAAAAACCGCAATAACCGTATCTCCCGCGCCAGTGACATCAAAAACTTCCCGCGCACGCGTATGAATTTGAATGGCTTTTTTGCCCTTTTCAAAAATACACATTCCCTGTTCGCCTAAAGTAATCAAAAGCGATTGAAGCTTCAAAAATTTCAAAAGCGCTTCTCCCGCGTGCTCGACGTCCGCTAAAGTTTCTAAACGATCACTATTTAAACGAAGTTTATGGCTTTCAACGTGTGTAATTTTAATATTACGAATCGCGTTCTCGGCTTCTTTGCGATTAGGAGTAATCGAAGTTGCGCCTTGATAATAAGCGAAATGTTCAACCTTAGGGTCAACCGTCAAAATTTTGCCGTGTTGGTAAGCCAAAGTCGAAATAAATTCAATCAAATCTTTACAAAGCAAACCCTTACCATAATCCGACAAAATAACAGCATCATAACCAGCTACATTCTTCTGCAAAAACGTCTTAATTTTGGCCAAAAAGTTTTTACTAAGATTATCTTCAACTTTTTCTCGATCCAGCCGCAAAATTTGTTGATGCGCAATAACAATACGAGTCTTGACAATAGTAGGCGTAACTCGATCTTTAAAAATGCCTTTTGTTGGAATCTTCCCCTTTTTAAGACTCTGCAAGAGAATCTTAGCTTCGCTATCTTGGCCGACGCGACCAACTAAAGTAACAGCCGCGCCTAAACTTTTTAAATTGCTCGCCACATTCGCCGCACCACCCGGACTAAAAGTCGGATCCCCGCTCTGCAAAACAATGGGCACCGGCGCTTCAGGAGAAATCCGACTGACCGTGCCACGAATATGCTGGTCAAGAATCACATCGCCAACGACAAGAATCTTTTTGCCTTTAAAATTAGAAATAAGCTGTTTATACATGGTCATAATATTAGCTTTCAAACCGTTTATCTGCCTGAAGAAAAAGCGATTCTAACATAGTTTCAAAAGAGCGTCAACAGCTTCCCAGACAGAATCAACGCTAATTGCGTCTAGATAGCTAGGGTCAATAACTTTGGCTTTTCGAAAGGAAATATTTCCCTTATAAGGAGTTACGACAACTTGAACTTTATCCCCCAAAGGCCGCCAACGCTCAGGGTTGATTCCAGGCTCATTGCGAGTAAAGATTGAAACCACCGGTTTATTTAGCGCGGCCGCAATATGGACTGGGCCAGTATCATTAGAAATGAGCATACGCGACTTGCGTAACATGGCAATTAACTGACGCATAGACGTCGTGCCCCTTAAATCAAAAACTTTGACACGATCATTTAAACTTACTAACGATAATACTTCTTTTGCCGCAATATCACTTTTTGTCCCAATGACCGCGATAGGCCCAATGTTTTTCGACTGCAAAATTTCGATAATCTTGGCAAAACGCGCTGCCGGCCATTGCCGCCCGGGATCACTGGCCGACGGATTAACAATAATCAAATCTTTTAAATTAACATGATTTTCTCTGCCCCACGCATCAACCCACGCATCTGATTCTTTGTTGACTGGAATAACACATTGAATTTCAGATAAAGGCGCTGAAATACCGAC
>CAZNNZ010000145.1:0-4044 GCA_964574575.1 uncultured Planctomycetales bacterium | reverse complement strand
ACGGTGGCATCCTGCAAACTTCCCTTGGGTAAACCTAATTTTAATTTTGGCATAATTTGATTTCCTTTTAAGTAAGGCGACATTATAACCACAGCCACTAGTCTTGTAAAGAAATTTTCTTGTCAAAGCCAAAAGCCGCGGATATACTGCTTCTTCTTGAATTTATAAATTAACAATTTGAGGGAAAAAGTATAATATTCAATTAAAATCACAGGAGTTCTCATGCTAAAAGTTTTACGAAGAAAAGGTGTTTCTAAAATCATCCTCTGGGTTTTGGCCGTCATTATCATTTTAGCCTTCGGTGTATTTGGGTCCGTTTACCGAATGGAATCGAGCGCTGAAAAGAAATTAAAATACGCAGGAAAAGTTTTTGGCCAAAAAATCCCTTTTGCCGAATTTCAAAATCAATTACAACAAACCATCATCATGGATGCCATTAATTACGGCAATGATTTTAAAAAAATCAAATACCAATTAGACCAAGACCGTGTCCAGCGGACATGGGTTAGAATTTTACTACTGCAAGAAGCTCAAAAACGCAATATTCAAATCTCCGACGACCAATTAGTCAAGGAAATCATGGCGTATCCAAAATTTCAAATTTCTGAAAAGTTCAATGACCTCTATTACAAAGATATCTTAAAAAACTTTCTTAACATCACCCCCAGAAATTTTGAAGAATGCTTTCGAGATAAACTTAAAATCGACAAATTGTTCGAAACAGAAACCGCCTCTATTAACGTCACAGAAGATGAAACCAAAGATGCTTTCCGCGAATATAACGAAAAGGTACAAGTCAGCTATTTCTTCTTTGCCAATGATAATTTTAAGAATCAAGTAGAGATCGATGAAACGCAAATAAAAAAATATTACGAAGATCACAGCGCGGAATTTGCCACAGCGCCTATGGTCAACGTCGAGTTTGTGCGTTTTGCTTTTCCTGCGCCTGCCAACAAAACAGAAAAAAGCAAAGAAGCCGACACTATTAGCGAAGAAGATAAAGATGCGACATGGCAAAAAGCTTATGACGCCCGCCAGGAATTAAAGACCAATCCCGACTTTGCCGCGATCGCTGCAAAATTTAACAGCAAAGTTGAAGAAAGCGGATTTTTTAGTTTAGAACAACCCAACCTTAAAGCAGGCTGGTCTTTTGAACTAATTCAAAAAATATTTACAATGAAACCCGATGAAATCAGCGATCCCATTGAAACAGCCAACGGCTTTCAAGTTTTGCGCGTCAAAGCAACCAAAGACGCCGCGATGCCTTCCCTAGCTGAAATTAAAGATAAAGTAACCGACGAGTGGAAAACTCTGCAAGCGGCAAAACTCGCAAAAATCAAAGCAGACGAAACTTTAGGAAAACTGCGTGAATTGATAGAAAAAAATCCTAATCTTGATTTGGTCAAAACAGCCAAAGATCTTGGATTAGAACTTGCACAATCGCCGGTATTCGGGCGCAATGAAAATTATTTGCCAAAACTGGGTCCCGCGCCCGACTTTATGCAAAAAGCCTTTGAGCTAACCAAAGACAAACCGTTAAGTGACATTGCCGAAACTTCCAAGGGCTATTGTATTCTTCACTTAGACAGTCGCACGCAAGCGGATATGGCAGATTTTGAAAAAGAAAAAGCCAGATACTCCAACGCCATTCTTATGGACAAAAAGTCCAAAGCGTTTAATGACTTTTTAACACGCCTGCGGCTCAAATCGAATCTCGAGTCATATCTTCCGGCGGATAAAAAAATCCTGCCGTAACAAAAATGTCCCAACAAAAAAACCCCGTGCTTTAAAGCGCGGGGTTTTTTATTATGCAAAACAAATTCTTATTTTTTGTCTAAAGTAACGCCAAGTATTTCCATAAAATTATCCGGCAAACCATGTTCCATCCCAGCGATTACGCCATTTTTGTCCACAAAAAATAAAGTGGGCAAACCAATAATGCCATATTGTTCAGAAATTTCAGACTTCTCATCTAGAAAAACGGGATACGGTAAATTAATCTTTTCCATAAACGATTTGACGAGCCGCGGACTTTCTTCGACATTAACCAAAACAATTTTAATACCGCTTTTTGCAAAATGCTCTGACTCTTTGGCTAAAGTGCGCAGTTCATCCCGGCAATGCGGACACCACGTTGCCCAAAAAAAAACAATCGCAGGAGCATTCTGCCGATATTCATTGAGACTGATTGTCTGTCCGGATGTTGTGTTAAGCGTAAAATCCTGCGCTTGTTTGCCAATCAAAGGATTTTCATCAAAAACAAATTGGCCTTGTACGGATAAAGGCGCAAAACAAAACATTAAAACAACTGCCAACAAAAAAACCCTAAGAAAATTTTTCATCAAAACCTCCCGAATACTATTTTGTTTCGGCTGCAAGCCAAGTTAAATATTTTTTTTCACCAGCAAGAATCGGCAAAGCAATAATTTCCGGGACACTATAACTATGCACTTGCTTAACCGCCTTGGTTAACTTTGCAAAAAGCGCTCGGCGCGTTTTTATAATCAGAAGCACTTCGGACGATTGCTCAAGCTTACCTTCCCAGGAATAATGCGACTCAACCGCGTTGACAATATTAACACATGCAGCCAGCTTTTGCGCCAAAAGATATTGCGCAATTTTGCGGCCTTCTGCCAAATCTTTGGCTGTGACATAAACAACAACGCAAGACATAATTAACCTCACTTTTTATTCAACGGTCAGAAGCGAAAGATGACGGCCCGCCTTTTCTTTGTCTCGACGGTAAGAGAAGAATTCTTTCCCGCACGCCGTGCAAGACACATTACTCAATATATTTTCAGGCTTAACGCCAAGTGAAAACATTTGATTTTTATTAACCAACGGCAAATCCAAATACCGGCGGCTGTTCCGGTAGAAAATTTCATCAGGAAAAATTTTTTCAAATTCTTGCCCGACCTCATAACAGCATCGGCCAATCGCCGGCCCAAAAGCCGCCAAAACATCAGAGGCAACACTCCCATAATTTTGCGCCAAAGCTTCAAGGGCTTTCTTAACAATGCCCAGCGCACTGCTTTTCCAACCGGCATGCACCAGAGCAATCGATTTCTTTTTAGGGTCATAAAGAAAAACCGGCAAACAATCCGCCGTGCGTACCGAAAGAACAATACCCTGTACATTGGTCACTGCCCCGTCAGCTTCGGGCAATAAACCTTGTTGGGGCAAATCATTTTGCCCGACAATTAAAACTTTATCCCCGTGGACTTGACGAATTGTAAAAATTTTTTCCGGAACAATCTGATACGTCCTTCTTAAGAATTCTTTTTGCTCTAATAAAAGCCCTTGCGCTTGCGGCGGCAGGATAAAATCGCACATTCTATCGGTAAAAACAGCTTCAACTTGCGACGGAAAATAATTCTCAAACAATTTACAATTCACGGGCAAACTCTGATTTTAAATCAATTACAGGAATATCGGCCTGCGTCACGCCGGGATTGCCTTTTTTATATTCTTCAATCTGGCGAATCTTAGTATCTAACTGCACAAAATTTTTGGTTTTAATATCGGCATACAAAAGATTTAGCTTCTCAACTTGCTTTCCTAGCTCGTCGTCAAATCGCCCTTTAAAGCGTTCATATACGACGATAAACTGTTCAATAAGCCCGATAATTTTTCGAATATCATTTTCATAGCGAAAATTTTCATGGGCCTGGCGGATAACAGACAACATCGCATAAAGCGTAAACGGCGAGCAGAGAACAACCTTATCCTGCAGCGCCTGCGTCATAAGCTCGGGCAAATTTTCCTGAATAAAACCAAAAACTTGTTCATTGGGAATAAACAAAAGCACAAAGTCCAGCGTATTCTCCGACGGATTGATATATTCGCGGTTTTGGATTTCCTTGATCCGATCTTTAACGTTCTTCAAAAATTCCTTCAAAGCCGCGGCGCGGTCAGCACCTTCAGGCAAGTTGACCATCTTAATATAATTATCCAGCGAAAACTTCGCATCCATATTAACCCGATGATTATTGGGCAAAAAGAAAGCAAAATCCGGCTTGGTCGCCGCACTTTCAATTTTCTTTT
>CAZNNZ010000144.1:0-4072 GCA_964574575.1 uncultured Planctomycetales bacterium | reverse complement strand
CGCCGGATATTTGACCAAAGCATCTATCAATTTTTGTTTGATCTCCTGCTGCATCGTGTCGCGAACTTTTCCCTGATAAATCTCCTCAGCCGAAAAGCTTCCAATCGCTAAACGCGCTTCAGAACGGATTTGGGGCAAAAGGATCTGATCCTCATAATTACTGCCGACCTGCTGATGCAAAAGCGGGACAGCTTGGGAATCGAGAGCAAAAATAATAGTCAAGTCCACTTCGACATTTTGGCCGTCATTGGTCTTAAGTTCCAAAGTGTATTTCTTAGACTCTTCGCTAGACAAAGTATCCGACGGATAAGCGCGAGCGGCAACTTTGTAAATCACCATATCCGTAATCCACCGATTATAAAAATGATACCCAACGCCCAGCGGCTTCTCACTGACTTTCCCGGCGATCTTGTTGATTTCAACCGCCACCTCCGTCGGGTGAACATCAATCCAGCCAAAAGAAACAACACCAAAAACGACAAGGCCTACCACTGCCAAAAGCCCCAATAAATTCTTTTTCATATCTCCTCCGATTTTAAAATTATTTGATTCCCCTAAAAGACTGCTCAAAAACTCCCGCACACGGTACAAACGATCAGGCCGCTGCATTAGATACTGAACTAAGTTGACAATGATAAAAAACGTAAAAAATAAAAAGACCACCAGCGAAAATTTCATACAAAATCTCCTTCCTGAAATTTATTTTGTGCCATTGTAGCACACCTTTAACAAGTCAAAATAAAATTTTAATGACTCTACAAATCATTTCGAATTTTGATCCTCGTCACTTAATTTCTCAAACACCTCTTGTGTCTGAGAAATAAACTCTGCAGATTTAAAAACCCTAACCGGATGCACCAACGGAGGTTTAGATCTTGAGTAAAAATCGGGTTTAATTGCAAACTCATTGCGAAAAGCCATTGCCCCCGAAAACCCCAAAGCAATTAAAACTGCGGGCACCGCAATCGACGAAATTATCTTAGCACGCCGCCCTAAAGCAGTGGCAATGCTTAACTGATGAAAAATCAAAACAGACAGTGCACTGCCCCCTAAAAATATACCCATTAACGCTTCAGCAGCCATCGAAGCAAACGCATAACCAAAAAATGCGCAAATATTTTCGATCGGAATCATAACGATTGCAAAAAAACACATTAAGGTCAACTGCTGGCCAAAACACGCTTTCTGATTAATCATACGACCAACCAAAGCCCAAATTCCAGAGACAAAACACACGCCCAAAAAAATGAGAAATTCATAAAAAACAAACTGGCTTATCACCATCGGGTCATAAGGGAACTCAGCAGCGATGTGAAAAAAATATAAAACAAAAAACCCGAAGATCGCATACCACAATGTCAGACCACCAACCGGCTTAACAGGTTTTTCAACGGCTAATTTCTTTGTCGCGGCAATGGGATGATCGGGCGAATTTTTGTATGCCCGACGACAAACATTCCGCCGGAAACAATATGCCTAGGTTCAACCATATTCTCAGGAAGCATCAAAAAAGTCCCATTCTCGCTTTTAGAGTCAGTAATTTCAATCTTCCCCTCAGGAGAAATAGAAACCAGCGCATGCTCAGCACTGACATAAGGATCCTGTAGAATCACATCATTGCCGAAACCCCGTCCAATACGCACGCACGCCTGCTCAAAAACGCGCAGCTGCGAAGGCCCTGAAGAAGAAATTATTTCGAGGATTATTTTTCCCATTTGATCTCATTAAGAAATTTCAACAAAAAACTTTTACCCTGAAGCTGACTTACCCCTGAAACAAAAACATTGATATCCAAGCCCTTAGTCCACATATCCGACGAAACGACTTTCATCGTCATGTCATAAAGCCCTTCATACATCTTATAACTGCGGGCACAAAAATCGACCTTGCAAGGATGCCCGTCGACATTCACAAACTGCTGTTGACACTCAAAATTGCTCAAGTCTCTCTGGGCACCGTTTTCAAAATCACCTTGATGATATTTTTGGTAATCTTCAAAAACATTATAAAACCGCACTGGATCATTGCCGCGGGCTTCATACCAATTGTAATTAAAAATGATCTTGCCAGTTCTCATGGTGCTGGAAATATAAATTTCATCCTCCGTCGAGCAGGTCAAATACGTCCCGACAAGAAAATAACGCGCATTATCCCCACTTTCACCCCAACAACGAAAAACATCAGAAACCTGACCCGGAACGTAAGCTGTACCAATCCGATTTTTGTTCCACGGCAAAACAAGCATCCCACCTATCAAATCATGCGCCTCTAAAACCAGATGCTTGCGAATAACATTGCGCCACTCTGGGCCCAAAGATTGGCCATGATTAAATTGCAATTCTTCGTAAAGTTTTTTTAAATAATCAACGGGCACAAAAAAACTAATTTGATCGCCAGCGGTTGCAACATTGATCCCCAAAACCCGCCCATCTTGACCTACAGCCGGCCCTCCGCTCATCCCCGGATTGATTGAACCGGAAAACAAAATCTTAGGATACCGGCTGTGTTCCAGAAGCCCATTAAACAGACCTTCAACAATAATTAAGCCAAGATCATAAGGATTACCGAAAGAAAAAATTTTGGTACCCTTTTCTAAGATCGAATCACCCAGTGTCAAAAATTGCTGTGGATTGACCTTAGCTTTAAGCACCGCAAGGTCATGCACCGGGTCAATATTAAGAATTTCCATTCCCTCTGTCTTTGCCCCAGGGAAAACAGCCTCGACATCAAAACGCTTCCGAAAATTAACTGCGTCAGCGACAACATGATAATTCGTCGCCACAATGCCGTCAGCGGTAAAAAAGAAACCGGAACCCAAAGCAGACTTTTCTTTTGACCCGCGGGCAATAACCCGGACCTGTAAAATTGCGCCGCTATATTTCTTATACATTTCATCCGCTTCAGGAGTCAAAGGATTAGCCCAAAGAAGAGAGCATGGAAAAATAAAAAACAAAAATAATATCCACTTAGCCCAAAAAAATAATTTTATTCGCAAAAAAAACTTCATAACTATTTTTCTTCCTTAAAAAAACTTTTTATTGCAATATAAACCGTACTGTCACGTCGGGCGCTTGATCTTTTTGCCGCGGCTTTTGATACCATAAAGCGGCCAAAAGCTCTCCGGGATAATAATCCTGTTTAAAAACAACTTGCGGCTGATCCGGACTTGAATTATTACACCCGCCCGAATACCCGCAACTTTTTCCCAAGTGAATAAAAGCCTTAAGCTGATAAACATCCTCAAAAGCGCTGTTGGCGAGTTTAAGCGCTGATATTCCCTTTGACAGAGCAGGATCAAAATAAATGTAAGAAAACCCAAAATCCCGAGCATTAAGCGCATCAAGTTGAAGTTGATTATTGCAAAATTTTCCATGTAAAGCGACACACTGCGAAAAGTAACGGCTCACATCATAAACCAATACCAATTCTTTTTTTAACGGGTACCATGTTGCCGACACAGGCGGATTAGGCTCTGTAACAAAACACGCAGGATCTTTATTAATAAACGCATTGGTTGAATCCAACATAAGCAATAAAAATGGGTTTAAAAGAAACCGTGATTCTTCCGACGGGCCTTCGATACTATTTTGCCCGGGACCGATACAAAACTGACCCTTTAAGCCCCACCACGGCAGGCTATCTTCAATCTTACCAAATACCGCCGGAGAATATTCATACGTGCCTTCAATCAAATCCTGATGTTGCAAAACAGCCTCTTTACGCAGAGCCATAACCTGCGCCTTAGTCAGAAAATCAAACTCTACAGGAGAATTATAGGCAAGAGAAATTTCTTTTTGACCGGTCCACTTTTCTCCCATTACAAAAGAGAAAGACCTTTGCTCGCCGGCATTCGCGGCCAAAGACGACCCTAAAATCCCCAAGATTAAAAGAAATACGCAACGTTTCATTTTTATGACCTTACTTGACTAAAACCGTTTGCAAAAAATTAAACAAATACCCGATGACAATAATCGCCACCGTCGTAATGCCAAAGAAAATCCCAATTAACCGCAAATGCATCGCGCGCCGCAGCATAATCGCCTCAGGCAAGCTTAAAGCGGCCACCGCCATC
>CAZNNZ010000143.1:0-4077 GCA_964574575.1 uncultured Planctomycetales bacterium | reverse complement strand
TTTCGCCCATTTTGCGTACCCGAGTCTCGGGCACAAGCCATTCAAAAGCTAACATCGCACTTATATTGTGCGGCCCCGACCAATTGTTCCCCGGAGTCTGGACATACCACAAACCGCCATGAGTTTGGCCAAAAACTTTTTGTCTTTCCTGCAACTGTTCTTCTTCTTTGTCCGTCACAGCTTTCAAAGAATTATCTAAAACATGTTGATCGGCATTAGCCATGGACAAAAGAATTTTGATCCGCTCCTGCAAAGGCGGATGCGTTGAAAACAGATCCGCAACAACACCCTCACGGTCATTAAAAATCGACTCGGCTGGGTTTATGATAAATAAACTTTGCAAAGAATCTTCTCCCTCATAGAGCGAATGGCGCCGGTGACCAATAATATACAAAGCTTCGGCCAAGGCTTGAGGATTGCGCGTCAAGCGCACCGCAATCGCATCCGCACGATATTCTCTCTGACGCGAAATAAACATTCTCATCAATAGCGCTAAACTTTTAATGAGCCAAATAATAAAAAGTATCAGAACAATCATCACAATAAAAAAAGCTGTCGTCGTAATACGATCGTTTCGCCCACTACCAGAAACAAAATTTCCCTGCCAGCGAGGATTGCTTGCTGATCGCTCATCGTGACTTTTTAATCCCAACGCTCCCTCTGCGATAGTCCGTCCCGCCATCAAAGCCGCGCCAAAAATTTCGAACATAGAACTTATGATCGTCGTACTTTGACAATCTTCGCTGACAACATGCGCCGCCTCATGACCGACGACCGCTTCCAATTGATTGCGATTTAATTTTGAAAGAAGTCCCTTGGTAACCGCAATGACCGGCACAGAATTCCCGTCGGCATAAGCACAGGCATTGAGCATCATCGTAGGAATAATCATCGGCCGAATAGGAATTCCACCGGTGGCCACCGAAACTTCTTCGACAATATTTTGAAACATTTTCTCGTCAGGATGATTAGTGTCCGGCACTTGAGCTTTAAAAAGAATGTTAAGTCTCTCAACTAGACCTAACGAAGCAAAAAACCAATGAGCCGCTGCCGCAACAAAAGACCAAAAAGCAATATAAAAACTGTTTACCCATCCTAATCCCGAAAAAGATTGCTGGCCAAAAACAGCATACTCCGACTCAAACCGACTTTGAAAAAACCAAAAATTTTTAATCAATAAGGCAATAACCCAAATGCCGGCAAAATAAATAAACACCAAAAAGAAAAAAGCCGCAGTGATTGTGCGACTTTTTTCCTTTTCAATTTGAGTAAATGAATACGCCATTTAACTTAAACTAAAATTTAACTTCTGGAGCTTTAGCGACGGCAGGATCATCCACTTGAAAAAATTCCGCTTTTTCGAAATGAAAAGAATTGGCAATCATATTGTTCGGAAATGACTGCACCGCAACATTAAGGCTGTTAACCTGATCATTGTAATATTGCCGGGCAAAAGCGATGCGATTTTCCGTCGAGGTTATCTCTTCTTGCAAACGGATCATCTGTGCGTTGGCTTTAAGATCGGGATAATTTTCGGTAACAGCGTACAAACTGCGCAAGGTTGAGGTCAACATATTTTCGGCGACTTGTTTATCTTTTATCGAGGAGGCATCCACCGCAATTTGCCGTGCTTTAATAACAGCCTCAAGCGTTGTGCTTTCGTGTTTTAAATAGCCTCTGGCTGTCTCAACAAGATTGGGAATCAAATCATGACGACGATTAAGCTGGACTTGGATTTGCGACCAACCGTTTTTAACACTTTCGCGCAAGGCGACAAGGTTATTGTAAATCCCGGTCAAAACCAAACCGACAACGACGACTAACCCTAAAATAATCCCTAAAATCATCATGTATTTTTCCTCCCTAAAATTTCCAGCGTTTTATTCCCACTCAATAGTAGCGGGCGGTTTGGAACTGATATCGTAAACGACACGATTAACACCGGCCACTTCATTGATAATGCGATTAGAAATCCGCGCTAATAAATCGTAAGGCAAATGCACCCAATCCGCGGTCATCCCGTCGAGACTAGACACACAGCGAATCGCAATCACGTTTTCGTACGTGCGCTGATCACCCATAACACCGACGGTTTTAATTGGCAGAAGAACAGCGAAAGATTGCCAAACTTCGGTGTAAAGTCCGGCTTTTTTAATCTCATCGATGACCCGCTCGTCGGCTTCACGCAAAATTTCTAAACGCTCCTTGGTGACTTCGCCTAAAATACGAATCGCCAACCCCGGCCCCGGAAAAGGTTGACGGGCCAAAACCGTATCGGGCATTTCCAAAACTTTCCCGATCACACGCACTTCGTCTTTAAACAATTCGCGCAGTGGTTCAACCAACTGAAACTTCATATCTTTGGGCAAGCCACCAACATTATGATGACTTTTGATCGTCGCTGAAGGCCCGCCAATCGGAGAAATCGATTCGATCACGTCCGGATAAAGCGTGCCTTGTCCTAAAAATTCGGCGCCCTTGATTTTTTTGGCAGTATCTTCAAAAACCTTGATAAATTCATCGCCAATAATTTTACGTTTTTGTTCCGGGTCTTCGACACCTTTCAAACGATTTAGAAAACGTGTGGCTGCGTCAATACAATGCAAATTCATTTTAAAATGACCTTTAAATGTCTTTTCGACAGACGAAGCTTCATTTTTGCGCAAAAGACCATTGTCGACAAAAATGCAGTGCAAATTCTTTCCAATAGCCTTCTGCAACAAAACCGCGGCAACCGACGAGTCTACCCCGCCGCTTAAGCCCAAAACAACGCGCTTAGATCCAACAAGCTCCTGAATTTGTGTAATTGAAGCATCAATAAATTTGTCCATTGTCCAGCGCGGCAAACATCCACAAATTTGATTGACGAAGTTAACCAAAATCTGCGACCCACGCTGTGTATGCACAACTTCCGGATGGAACTGTACGGCAAAGATTTTTTTCTGACGATTGGCCATACCGGCAAATGAGGTATTAAGCGTATGCGCCAGCGTCGTAAACCCTTGTGGAATTTTGGTGACAATGTCCGAATGGCTCATCCAGCAAGTCAAGTTCGTCGGCAAATTGGCAAAAAGGTCTTTATTGCTATCAACAAAAAGCTCGGCGCGGCCAAATTCGCGCTCTTTGGATTTTTGTACGGTCCCATCAAACATATGCGTAATCAGCTGCATGCCGTAACAAATACCCAAAATCGGGATGTCCAATTTAAAAATTCCCGGATCAGGCATCGGCGCGTCTTTGTCATAAACGCTCATCGGCCCACCCGAAAGAATAATGCCTTTGGGATTTTGTTTCTGGATTTCTTCGGGCGTAATATTGTAAGGAACAATGCGGCTAAAAACTTTATTTTCGCGGATACGACGAGCAATCAGCTGAGTGTACTGGGAACCGAAATCGAGCACCAAAATAAGTTCCTTAACGCGCGGCTTGGTAACAGTCGAAGATTTGACCATTTTATGAAATTTTGCGCTGCGTGAAGGCTTGGCCGCCCAACGGCTGGCCTTAAACTTCTTTTTACGATTCATAAATTTCTTCTGTAATGATCGTCGAACGGAAGTGCTCGCTACTTTAGCTTTCGCTGTCATATTTTAACCTTTTTTTTATAATTAGTCGGGTCCTGCCCCTGCGGCACCCTACCGTCCTCGCAAGCTGCGGGCGGCAGGGAACCCCCGCCTGCGGGTCACCCGACATTTTGATATACCTACTTGCCCATTCCTACTCTTTGCCCAACCTGAAAAACTTTACCTTCGGTCTGTATCGACGGAGCGATGATCATTTCGACATCGTGCATTTCTTGAATATTCGCACAGCCTAAAGAGCCCATCGACGTACGAAGAGCCCCAACGAGATTTTGGGAGCCATCATCAACCTTGGCCGGCCCAAATAAAATTTCCTGTAAAGCACCGGTTGTCCCGACACGAATACGCGTCCCGCGTGGCAAATTCGCATGCGAAGTCGCCATGCCCCAATGATAACCGCGGCCCGGCGCTTCTTCGGCGCGCGCAAACGAAGAACCGACCATAACCGCATCTGATCCGGCGGCAACCGCCTTGCAGATTTCACCACCAATACGCATCC
>CAZNNZ010000142.1:0-4099 GCA_964574575.1 uncultured Planctomycetales bacterium | reverse complement strand
GGCCGTCTCTTGTGGGAACAGGATTTGGTTCCTGGTTTAAACGGAAATATTAGCACGCGAATTGACGAGAATAATCTTTTGATAACGGCGACAAAGACTTGCTTGGGCCTTTTGCAAGAAAACGATATTGTTGCTCTCGACTTAGAAGGCAATGTGATTGGGGATGGTCAGGCATCGAGTGAACGGCTTTTGCATACCGCAATTTATAAAGAATTTCCCGACGTCAGCGCGATTTTGCATACGCATACAACGTACACCAATGCGTACTTTTTAGAAAACGATATTTTGTCGCCGCGTATTTTTGAGTCCAAGTTTTATTTAGGTGAAGTGGCTTGTGTGCCGCAATTTACGCCTGCGGTTTCTGATGTCGGTCCAGTCATTGAGGCGCTCAAAGCCAATAGTATTGTGGTGCTTAAAAATCATGGCGTTGTAGCGATGGGTAAAGATCTTTTTGATTGTTTTTTGTTGATTCAATGTTTGGAAGATGCGGTTAAGATTGATGCGATTAGCCGCTTGTATCAGCGATCATCTGACACGAGTATTTTAAAGTCTGAAGGAAAAGTTGCGACTAAAAAAACTTTGGTTAAACCTAAAAAGGCGGAAATTCCGTTTTCTCAACAGCAGTTAGAATCAGATCAGCCATTGTCAATCAAAGAGTCTGCGCCTAAGGCATTTAAATTGTTTTCGCCAGAGCAGATCAATGAAATTGTGCGGTTGGTTAATAGCGACGTGAACATGAAAGATTTGGGTAAGAAAACCAAAATGACAATGACTTTGGCCGTTAAACTCAATGAAACCGGCGAACTTTATTGTTTTCATTTTGAGGACGGGCAGATTATTGATGTTGATAAAGACGAGGAAGCGGAGTTTTTGATTTCGGCCTCTGAAAGTGTTTGGCGTGCCGTTTTTAATCGCACATTGGATCCTTTTGTGGCGACGACTCAGAAAAAAATGCATTTGCGCGGCGACTTTGCAAAAATTTCAAAATGGTACGCGCCGTGCAGTCGTATTTTTGAACTTTGGGCGCAGGTGCCGGTAAAATGATAAATACAAATATAGAAAAACAAGAGTATCAACTTTATCTCAACGGCCAATTTGTCAATAGTCGTGATGGAAAGTTCTTTGAATGCGTCAATCCTTCGAGGGGGGAAGTGTTTGCCAAAGTTGCAGATGGTAGTATCGATGATATGAAAGATGCCATTTCTGCCGCTCGGCGAGCTTTTGATGACGGGCAGTGGTCGGGATTAAACCCTAAGGACCGCGGAAAATATTTAGCTCGTATTGCTGAACTTATTCGGGAAAATGCCAGAATTTTGGCTGAGCTTGAAATGCTTTCGACGGGCAAAACACTTAAGCACGCGACCTTTATTGATGTGCCGACATGTGCCGAAACCTTTGAGTATTTTAGTAATGCTGGTGCGCTTTTAGCAGACCATGATAATCCTGTTACCGCGCCTGTTAAAAGCACAACAGTGCGTGAACCGTTGGGTGTCGTCGGCTGTATTATTCCGTGGAATTATCCGCTGATTATGACGGCTTGGAAAATAGCCCCTGCTCTTTTGGCGGGCAACACGGTTGTTCTTAAGCCTTCGTCTCTGGCCAGTGTTTCGATTTTAAAGTTAGCCGAAATTATCGCACAGGCAAACTTGCCCAAGGGCGTTTTAAATATTGTGACGACCACTAATCATGCGGTTGGCGAAGAACTTGCTAAAAGCAAAAGTGTCGACATGATCAGTTTTACCGGCGGCACGGAAACCGGAAAACATGTCATGCAGCTTTGCAGCCAAAGTACAAAAAAAGTTTCGCTCGAGTTAGGCGGCAAGTCGCCGACGATCGTTTTTAACGATTGTGATTTGGACGCGGCCGTTGGCGGGGCAATGTCAGCGATTTTTATGAATCAGGGCCAAATGTGCACAGCAGGTTCGCGGATGCTTTTGGATGAAAGAATTGCAGATGCTTTTTTGGAGCTACTAATTGAAAAAACTAAGAATTTAAAGATAGGCCCAGCGCAGAGTTATGAGACAGATTTTGGCCCTTTGATTAGTGGTGCGCATCGTGACAAAGTTTTGGCCGCTATTGAAAACGGGATTAAGGAAGGCGCGACATTGCTTTGCGGCGGCAAGATCCCAATATCTGATGAACTAAAGGACGGTTTTTATTTGGAACCGACGATTCTTAGCAAAGTCAATAACCAAATGTCCGTCAGCCGTCAGGAAATTTTTGGGCCGGTTTTAGTCGTTATGAAATTTAGAGAAGAAGACGAAGCCATACTCGTCGCCAATGATTCGCCGTATGGTTTAGCTGCGTCGGTGTGGACCAAAGATTTAGTCAAGGCACAACGAGTGGCCAAGCAATTGCAGTGCGGTACGGTTTGGATTAACACCTATGGCGGATTTTATGATGCCGCGTCTTTCGGAGGATACAAGCAAAGCGGTTTTGGCCGCGAGCTTGGGGTGGAAGGCCTTTTGGAATATACACAGAGCAAACACATTTGTATCGACGAGACGCCTGGCGGCAGGCCGCTTGTGTCGTCATGGTTTTGACTATATAATTTTCGGGCATTAAAAATATTTTTAATAACAAAATTTATAAAGCAATTTAAAACAATAAGGAGAAGAATGCATGAAAGTACTTTTTTTGACACCGCCTTTAAAGGCGTGGGACAGTCATGGAAATCATAAAGCCGCCAATCAAATGCACGCCCAGTTAGCCGCGTATTTGCGCGAAAAAAAATTGGCTGACGTTGTTGCTCTTGATTGCCGGGCGTTAGATATGACATGGGATGACATGATTAAGGAAGTGGCCAAAATAAAGCCCGGTATGGTCTTTGTCGGCGAGCTTTTGCACTCGACGTGTGGGGCTGCGGTCATTGGTTTCTTTAATGATGCGCTACAAAAAATCAAAGAATTTGATAAAAATATTAAAACAGTCGCTGGTGGGCTTTGGTATTCTGGAGATTATGACCGTCAAATGCGGCTTAATCCGTGGATTGATTACATCATGATCGGCGAGGCGGAGTTGACGCTTGAGGATTTGCTGATCAATTATAAAGATAAGAAAAAGAATGAACGTGAAATCCCCGGTCTTGTTTCTCGTGCAACCGATGGCACGATTGTCGTCGGCCCGCATCGCGATCTTATTGCGGATTTGAATACTTTGCCGATGCCGGCGTATGACCTTTTCCCTATGGAGAAGTATGTTGGGCATACGTATTGGAAACCGTTTGCCGAGCTTATGACGTCCCGCGGCTGTCCGGGCAAATGCCATTTCTGTTATGAATGGGCGCTTTATGATCCGCGCACAGCAACGAAGGATTTTACATCGTGGCGCGGCTTAAAAGGGACACGGATTGTTGATGAATTAGACCTTTTGGAAAAGCAATACGGCATTACGACTGTTGTTTTTCAGGACGATGCGTTTAATACCGACACGCAGGCGATGGTTGAGTTTTGTGAAGAAAAACTCCGTCGTGGAAACAAAATCGACTGGGTGTGTTTAGGCCGTGCAGATCAATGGATACTACAACAAGATATTTTGCCCTTGATGAAAAAAGCCGGTCTTTTCTTGGCTTTGACCGGGGTTGAGGTTGAAGATGATTTGAGTTTGCATAAGAGTGGCAAGGGAGTGACGATTGCGCAGATTAAAAAGACCATTGACATTTTACGCCAAAACGATATCGGTTCCGTCGGGACTGTTCTTATCGGTCTTAAGGAAGACACAGAGGCCAAGATCAAGGAACGTCTGCGCGTCGCTGATGAAATCGACGCGGACATTTTTGCATTGGATTATTTAACACCGGTTCCTAATTCTCCGGATTGGCGTTATGGGATTAAAAAGGGTTGGTTTGATCCCGAAAAAATTGATCTTAAAACTTGGGATTTTCAACATCCGGTTATCCCGACGGACTTTTTGACTGTCGAAGAAGTCGGCCGTTTGGGTGCTTGGTGCATGCGTGAATATTATTCGAAGCCGGAGCGTATTCACCGTATTTTTTCCAGTAATTACGATGACAAGGTTAAGTTATGCGTTAAGGATTTTATGGCCAATATCGCAAAATGGGAAGCCAACTCACGCACTCCGGCCGTTTCGGGTATCGGGG
>CAZNNZ010000141.1:0-4151 GCA_964574575.1 uncultured Planctomycetales bacterium | reverse complement strand
GATTAAACCAATTGAAGACTTGACCGCGTTTATGCAAATGGATTATCTTTGGTTAGACAAAGAACTCCAGCCGGGTGTCTTAGATATTCGTCAGCCGGATGGATCAAGTTTGACAAGTTTGGCGACAACAAATAACGCATTCTTAGGCAGCGAACTTGGCCTAGGGGTATCATATGCGTACACGGATGATGTCACCTTAGGTGCTAAGTTTGACGTCTTTACGCCAGGCGAAGCATTTAGTGATTCGAATGATAAAAATGCTACCCAAATCTTAGTTAACGCAAACGTTAATTTCTAAGATTTAAGGTTGCAGTTTTTGGTTTTATTTTTAAGCCCCGCAGATTTTTTGCGGGGCTTAAATTTTTTTGTGTATTTAAAATGTTTTGTGCGAATTATTTTTGGTTTGTATGTTCTTGTTTTGATTGTCAGTGTTGTTCATGATTTATCGTCGAGAAAAAATTATTTTCTGTTTGTTAAAAAAAATAATTAATACTTTGAAAAAAATTTTTATTTCGTTAATATAAAAACTAACAAATAGCGCTGTGTTACCTTACGTATCAAAAGTTGAACACAGCACAAGCTCATTCCCATTTTAAAAATATCCATAGCGAGCGAGATTCATATATGACACGCGATGATATTTATGATCATTTGGCTCAGGTTTATCTGGGTAAGAGAAGCAGTCTTCAAGAGAAAAAGAAGAAGCAGCTAAACTCTTGGCTGGTGATCAACATTGTTATTACCGTGGTTATTTTTGCCAGTTCGATTTATGGACTTACGGCATTTCTAACTCACCGCGGTGATGTTCTGCACAACAAAATTATTTACGCCCTTAGCAATGGTCCTATCCGTTTGAATTATAATCTCCAATATCCTTATCCGTCGGTCAAAACTTTTAGTCTGAGTATTCCCAAAATGAATGTGGGCAAATATAAGGCCCTGCAGTTTGCGATCCGCGCTTTACCTGACGGCACGCCCGGCACAATTCGTGTTGAAATAAAAAATCATAAGAATGAAGTTGCTTTTGTTTTTATTGAGCACGTTGATTTGTCATGGCGCAATTATGAACTTCCGTTTGAGCGGTTTGCGCAGATTTCGGATTGGGCTGATGTCAGCGAAATTTCATTTGTGTTGGAAGCATGGAATACACAGGACAAAAAAGGAACCATTTTAATTGATGAGGTTGCTTTTTCAAGTTAGCACTTTGTCATCTTAATTAAAGTAATAGTTGACTAGCCAAGGGAGGCATTGCATATGAGAATTATTTCGATAGCGACTCAAAAAGGCGGATGTGGAAAGACTACGACGGCGATTAATTTAGCGGCGGCATTAAGCGCTAACGGTAAGCGCACATTGCTCATCGACCTTGACCCTCAAGCCCATGCGTCTCTTGGACTTAATCTCGAAAACAGAGATAGTATTTATAACGTAATTTCAAAATTAACTCCGCGCAAATTAAACATTACAGATATTATTCGCAATGTTACAGAAAACTTTGATATTGTTCCATCAAATATTTTGGTCGGAACTTTGGAACAAGAATTGGCTGACGAAATCGGACGCGAATTGAAATTGACGGACATTATTGCCAAAATCAAAGATCAGTATGATTATATTTTGATGGATTGCCCGCCGAGTTTGGGATTTTTGACTGTTAATGCTTTGCGTGCGTGTGATGAAGTTTTTATTCCCGTCGAAACAAGCCGGTTTTCAATGCAGGGCGTTGAGCATTTACTGGATATTGTTAATCTTATCCGTGAGCGGTTGAGTCATCCTGTCGCATATCGGATTTTGGTCACGATGTTTGATTCGAGATTGCGCCATTCGTTTTCGATGCTTTCACAAATTCGTGAAAAGTTTTCTACAGTGCTTTTTGATACGATTGTGCATACCAACGTTAAGCTTAAGGAATCTGTCGTTATGGGACAAACCGTAGTCGCTTATGATAAATATTGTCGAGGAGCTAAAGATTATTTTAGTTTAGCCAAGGAAATTATTTCCAAAGAAGAAACATCAGAGCCGAAGGTTCAAGAATCTGTTTCTTTGGAACCGGCGTCTGCTTCTGAAATTGTCGTCGAACAAAATTATCGTTTTTCAAATCGTATGCAGTCTTTGATGAATGAAGGAATGAATGCCGTTCGTTTGACCACGTTTTCTTTGGACGCGCCTGAAGCGCGTTCTGTTTATGTTACAGGAAGTTTTAATGACTGGTCATTGGATGAAAAATGCCGTATGCGTTTAGAAGGCGGCCATTGGCTTGTTGATGTCAATCTTCGCCCGGGTGTGCATAAGTATCAATTTATCGTTGATGGCCGTTGGAGAGAAGACCCGGCAAATCCTCGACAAGAACGAAATTCTTTCGGAGATATCAACTCCTTAGTCGAGGTCCAAACGAATGGTAATGTATGATGATGCCCGCGGGGACGATGTCTTAGACGGAAAAGTTTTTGCCATTCTTTCGTATTTGTCGATTCTCTGTATTATTCCGTTACTTTTTAAAAAAAATAATCTTTTTGTCCTAACTCATAGCAAGCAAGGGTTGGTTTTGTTTGTTGGAGAAGTTGCTGTTTTTATTCTGCACATTATTTTTGGTGAGTGGTTTTTAAAGCTGGGGATGTTTGTTCTTTTGACTTTATCGTTTATTGGCCTGTTAGCTGTTCTTCGCGGTCAGTATATCCGCATGCCGGTTGTTTCTTCGATCGCAGAAAAAATCACACTTTAGGTTGGATTGCGGTTTTTCTTTTTTTATAAGGAAGGGGTGCGCCATTTTTAAACAATTTATGAAAGCTTTTAAGTCTATATTTACTGGCCCAGTATCAACGAGAAAGCCTAAGACCAAGCGGTCTACTTCGCAGTCACGCTATTCGACAAAACATAAGAAAATTTCTCCAAAGAAGAAAACTGTAGAAAAGAAAGTTGTTGCTGCTGCAAAAGACTTGGTTAAGAAAAAACGTTTACTTAAAAATACAACAAAGAAAAAACTTGTTCCCAAAAAGACAGTTTCCAAAGTTAGCGCTAAAGAAAAGAAACCTTCCCTCGAGTTTTATGTCGGCGAAATTACTCATTATTTTCAAAAGATTTCAGTTGTTGTTGTTAAGGTGGCCGAACATCCGATTTTAGTCGGAGACCTGATCCATATTAAGGGAAGCTCTGCTGATTTTATGCAAAAGGTCGTTTCTCTTCAGGTCGAGAGTAAGGATGTTCGTTTTGCTCGAAAAGGCGAGTTGGTTGGTTTGCAAGTTACTCAACCTGCAAAGCCGGGCGACAAGGTTTATAAAATTAAGAAGTAATAGGGTCGGATTTAAAGCGGCAGAGAATTAACGATGGCCTAGATCGCGCATCCGTTCTTTTCTTTGTTCTACAAGGTCGCGTTGTTGTTCTTGTAAATCTCGATTTTTTTGAGATTGGGTTTGCCAAGCGGACGTGGTTTCGCTGACATCAGCAGTGGGTCGTTCTTTCATTGTTTTTCCGACAAGGGAAATAAGGCCAAAGTAGACGGCCGCAAAAAACGCAACAATAACTAGGAACATGCTAAAACCTTTCATGGTTTAAATCTATAGCATTTGCGGAAATTCTGCAACTGTTTTGTTGAAAAAATCAAAATTCTTGCGTAAATAATGGGAACATGATATAAGAGATCCAATTACCCCGTAGTTTTGTTCTGTAGTTTTAAAGTCTTTCCCCATTTTTCCCATAACTTCTATTACGATTTTTTGATGAGCTTGTCAAAGAACTCAAACTTTAAGGAGTAGGTGTGAATAAAAAATTCTTGAGTGCTTTTTTGTGTTTTTTTGTTTTGACGGTATCTTCAGTCGCTTTTGCCGCAGACAGCGGCGGGTCAAACAAGGTTTTTGCCCTTTCCGAAAATCTTGATGTCGAACCGTCTTCCGGTACCGCCTCGATTTCTATCCCGATTGAAGTCCCGCAAGGCCGCGCCGGTATTCAACCGAATGTCACGCTTCTCTATAATTCCAGCGGCAGCAATGGCTCGTTGGGGGTAGGTTGGAGCATGGAGTTAGGAAATATCCAGCGCTCGACCAAGAAAGGCACGCCCAAATATAACAACACAGACACTTTTGTTTTAGTTCAAGCTGGGTCGAGTCAGGATTTAGTTGACATCAGCGGCAATGGGACGGAATTTAGGCCAGAGA
>CAZNNZ010000140.1:0-4235 GCA_964574575.1 uncultured Planctomycetales bacterium | reverse complement strand
TAAGATTTAAGCTCCGCAACTTTTCCATCGCCGGAAGAATAGCGCCCACGCCGGGCAAAACAATTTTGTTAGCCTTTTCTATTTCAGACACGTTTTGCGTAATCACAGTTGTGGCGCCGGCTTTTTCTAAAGCCTTTTGGACACTGCGCAAATTTCCCATGCCGTAGTCGATGATCGCTATCATATTTAAAACCAGTTTTTTCGCTGAGGCCTACGGTTGGGCACCGTGCTCAAACAGTGATTTTTATTTTTTCTAAAACAAAGCAGGAAGAAAATAAAAATCAAACTGCGCGCGGTACCCACCCGCAGGCCTCTTCTATATTTTTTTAGTCAATAATTCCTTTTGTCGACGGGACTTCTCCCTGCCTACGCGGATCAATTTGTGTGGCTTGATCTAAAGCCAGTCCCAAGGATTTAAAAACCGATTCTAAATCCGTGTGCAAATCTTCGGACAATCCTTCGATTTTGACGTTGAGCGTTGCTCCCAAATTGTGGGCAAAAGATTCTAAAAAATGGTCCAGGTCGCTTAACGCATAGCCATCTTGCGGCTTTACAGAAACTTTGTTCACGTCGGGACAGCGGAAATGGTAGTATCCTCTCCCGCTTAAATCAATGACTGTTTGACCGACAGTTGATTCCATCGGGGCAAAAGCTGACCCAAAGCGTTTGATTCCTGTCCGGTTTTCGCCCAAAGCTTTTTTGAACGCTTTGCCCAAGGCAATCCCAATGTCTTCGTTGGTGTGGTGAATATCAATGTGCGTGTCGCCTTTGACGGTAAGTTCCAAATCAAAAAATCCCCAAAAGGCAAAAAGTTCGAGCATATGATCCAAAAGACCGATGGGTGTTTTGATTTTAGTTTTTCCTCTGCCATCGATATTAAGCGTAATTTGTATTTCGGTTTCTTTGCTTTTGCGTTCAAAGGTTGTTTGACGGGGTGTCATAAGAGCTTTCCTTTAATTAGTGTGTGAAACGGACTTTGATCGAGTCCGAATGTTTTTGTAAGCCTTCGATTATGGCAACTTTTTCGATCGGCTCACGGATTTTTTCGAGCGCCTTTTTGCTGTAGGAAATCACGTGGCTTTTTTTGGTAAAATCCGACGTACAAATTCCCGAGAAGAAACGCGCGGTTCCCAGTGTCGGTAAAACGTGGCTGGGGCCGGCCGCATAATCGCCTAAAGCCGTCGGGCTGTACGGCCCTAAAAAGATAGCACCGGCGTTGCGAATTTTTGAAGCAATACTTTTGGGGTTGCTGGTTAAAACTTGCAAATGTTCGGGCGCTATTTTATTGGCAATTTCGACGGCTTCGTCCATATTTTTGGCATAAATACCATAACCGCCGGCTACTCTTTTGCGGACAATTTTTAGAAGACTGCGCGAGTTGGTGATCAAAATCGAAAGTCCTCCTAAATGTTCCATTTGCGCTTCTAAATCAGCGATGACGTACTCGGGATTGCTTGAACGGTTTGCTATTACGACTAACTCCGACGGGCCAGCCAGCATGTCAATTCCGACAGTACCAAAAAGTTGGCGTTTAGCTTCGGTGACAAACATATTGCCGGGGCCGATAATCTTATCAACTTTGGCAATTGTTTTTGTTCCAAAAGCTATCGCCGCAATCGCCTGCGCGCCGCCGAGTTTGTAAATTTCGTTGACCTTTAAAAGATTGGCAACGGCCAAAATATAAGGATTGATTTGTCCGTTTTTGTCCGGTGGGGTTACGATGACAATGCGTTTGACTCCGGCAACTTTGGCCGGAATGACGGTCATATAAACCGTCGAAACCAAAGGGGCGGTTCCTGCGGGAATATAAATTCCGACGGAATCTAGTGGCAAAATGTTTTCGGTCAGTAAAATCCCTTCGGCTTCTTTGACGCGGCAGGGTTTGGGCAATTGCTTTTTGTAGAAGCCCGTCACATTGTTGATGATTTGTTTTAAGTTTGCAATAAAATCGCTGGTAATGTTTTGGAAAGCGCCGCTGATTTCGCTTTCGGCGACTTTAATATCTTTGGCTTCAAATTGAGCATAATCAAATTTGCGAGTGTAGCGGACAACAGCCGCATCGCCGCCAATTTTAACGTCCTCAAGAATTTTTCGTACCTTTTCTTCGACGTGGCGTTTGTGTGTGTAGGTATAGCGGTTGTAAAGATTTTGTGCGCTCTGTCCGTTTTGCTGGATGATTTTCATATTTTTCCTTTGCCGACTGCGGGCAAAATGACTTTAGATAGAGACACCCGCTTTATAATTTCTCTAAAATAATTCTTTTGGCCTTTTCGATAGCTTGATCTAAGTTTTTGTTGTCCTTGCTTCCGGCTTGTGCAAGGTCTGCTCGCCCGCCGCCATTGCCGTTAAATATTGGTGCAACTTGTTTAATAATTTCGTTTGCGTTGACTCGATTAACGAGGTTTGGCGAAACCGCAATCAGGATGTTGGCTTGCTCAGGTGAATCATTGGCCAAGAGTAAAACCCCAGACCCTAATTGTGGGTGTGTCTTTAAAAAATCCGAAATCTTTCTTAAAAATTCAATTGAGGTATTCGGGAAATTTTGGATGACCAGTTTTGTGCCTGACTTGTTGTGCGCATTTGTCAGAAGTCCGTCGAGATCGTTTTTGACAAAGCTTTCAAATTTCTGTTTCTCAAGTTGCTTGGCCTGTTCTTTTTGACGGAGTTTCTCTTCTTCCTGCTGTTTTTTTGCCGCTTCGTTTTTCCTTTGTTCTTCTTCGAAAAGAGTCGCAAAGTTCGTTGTCTTTGCTTCAATACGGCGAATGCCCTGTGCGACGGCGCCTTCGCTGGTTAATTTAAACTTTTCAATTTGGCCGGTCGAGTCTAAATGGGTTCCGCCGCAAAATTCCTTTGAAAAGTTTCCGATCGAAATAACCCGCACGCGCGAGCCGTATTTTTCGGCAAAAAAGGACAAAGCGCCCAAGTTTTTGGCTTCTTCAATGGCCATTTCTTTCTTTTCGACATGGTCATTGGCTTTGATCGACGCATTGACAAAATTTTCAATTTGCGTCTTTTGGTCGGGGCTTAATCCTTGCGGATGCGTAAAGTCAAAACGCAAACGATCCTCGGCAACCAACGAGCCTTGTTGTTGAACATGCGTGCCTAAAACTTTTCGCAGGGCAGATTGCAAAATATGGGTGGCTGTATGATTTCGCATGATAGAAAGTCGCCTAGCTTCATCCACTTCGGCGTGCAGAGGATCGCCAATCTTTACAAGTCCCTCCACAACTTTACCGCTGTGAAGAATAACGTCATTGAGTTTTTGGGTGTCTTCGATGCGGATTTTAGCGGTTCCTGTCAGTAAAAGTCCACTGTCGCCAACTTGCCCGCCGGATTGGGCATAAAATGGCGTTTTGTCCAAAACGATTTTAACACTGTCACCTTCGCTGGCTTCCAGCACTTCTTTGTTCTCGATAAAAATTTTGAGCAATTTGGCTTTGCCGCTTAAGTGGGTGTAGCCAATAAATTCGGTTTTGGCCACATCCAAACGCAAATCGTTGTCCACAAAAACATCGCCTAGCATTTTGCTGGAAGCTCGCGCGCGATCCTGTTGTTCTTTCATGAGTTGATGATAAACTGTCAAGGTTTTTTGATTTTCGTCGCTGGAAATTCCAACCATAAGCGCGGTCGTGACAATCGTGGATAAAGGCAAGCCGTAAGTGTCGTGAAAACGAAAATACACTTCGCCGCGTTCTTGAGCGTTTGTCGCTTTTTGGACTTCGGCGGTAAATTCCGGAAGCCGTTGTGTTCGCACGGCAATAAAAGCTTCTTCGGTTTTTTCAATAAGTTTCATCAGGTCATTTTGTTTAGCAATAATTTCGGGATACTGTGCTTTAAAAACTTCAATGACCGCTGGCACAAGTTTGTAAATGCTAGGTCTAGGTGTTGTGCCACCGGCGCTTAAAACAAGATTCGTGCTGTCATTGATAAGCCGCTTGACCACTGAGCCGCGTTCTTTGTTCGATGGGATAACGCCGTCGGAGATTGCAAAAACGATAGCGCGGATATGATCAGCAATGACTAATTCATCACGGCCGGATAATTTGATGGTATCCGTACAAATGTCTTTGCGTATCGCTTGGCGAATCGGCATAAAAAGATCCGTGTCATAGTTGGTTCTCTTGCCTTGAATAACCGCAACCAATCGTTCTAATCCCATTCCGGTATCGATATTTTTGTTAGGCAAAGGTTCCAAGATACCGCCGTCTTTGCGATTGTATTGGGTAAAAACCAAG
>CAZNNZ010000139.1:0-4293 GCA_964574575.1 uncultured Planctomycetales bacterium | reverse complement strand
TTTTAGCCGCTTGGTATTTCGAAAATTATTAATCAAAGTCCGCAAAGAAGCCTTTAAACCAAGCACTTCCAAAGTCGAAGGCCGAAGTCCCGCAGCTAAATTGCGAGTTTTGTTAATAATGGAATCAAGATATTTGATAGTCTTTTGAAATGCTTTCTTTTGAACGGATGGACTGGCACAATGATCTTCAAAACCAGTCTGAATAAACATTTTTAAAGTTGCAAGAGCTTGGCCAAGATCGTCGTGAATTTCGCACGAAATCCACTCTCGCTCGCTTTCTTGCGCGGCAAGAATACGTTGAGGCAAGGCAGACAAAGCCTCTTCCATTTCTTTGCGCTTGGTAATTTCATTATGAATACCAACAAACTGATACGGCTTGCCCTTCTCCGTCAAGAAAGGAACAATTGTCGAATGGACCCAATAAAAAGTACCATCCTTGGCGCGATTGCGAATCTCGCCTTGCCAAACTTTCCCGGCTAAAATAGTGTCCCAAAGATTACGAAAGAATTCTTTAGAGTGATATTTTGAATTAACAATGCGATGATTTTGGCCGATCAACTCTGAGCGCGTATGTTTGGAAATTTCACAGAACTTATCATTAACATAAATGATATCTCCGTCTTTGCTGGTAATTGCGACAATCGAGGAGACATCCAAGGCAAACTTAAAATCTGCCAACTCTTTGAGAATCCGAGGCAAAGCATCGGGCTCATGTTTAAAATCAAGAAAAGGCTGTTGCAGCGTGGCTGTTAACGAAGGGGCTTCACTTTTTTTTTTATAATTCCCGTGGCGCTTAATCGTATCGCGCTCGTTTAATGGAATACTCTGTTTATGTTCAAGTTCATAAACCGTTTTGACGTTTTGGCCAGCAAAATGTTTTTTAATTTCCAAAAGCTCTGCCGGTAAAAGCGGCAAAACGCCCGACGGACGAAGCGGCGTGTTTAATTCAACCTCATCGGCGCCAATGCTTCGCGAAACTTGGGCAATTTTTGCGGCGAGGTCTTTGTTGGCCTCAATAAACATAATCTGCAAAGCTAATTTGCCTTTAAATTCTTTACGAAACTTTTTGATACCCTCAACAATCGCTTCAAACGAAACACCCTGCACAACGCGGTCAATACTTTTTAGCGTTTCATCATTGCAAGCGTCCAATTTAGCAAGCACAAAATCAGCAAGGGCCAAATCTTTTCGGACCAAAGGATCCGTCATAAGAATCGAGTTGGTAATGACCGCAATTTTTTCTGAACGAATTTTACGGATTCCCTTAATAATGTCGCCTAAGTTCTCGGCCAAAGTCGGCTCCCCTCGACCCGAAAAAGTAATGTAATCAATTTCAACTTCCGGTAAAATCCTAATCTCAGCGAGAATATCTTCAGTAGCAACAAAATTCTTGCGTTCATTGCTCCAATAAACAGTCTTTCCCAGCTGGCAATAAATGCAATCCATATTGCATATTTTGCTTTTGTCAGACAAAGGGTCAATGCCCAAAGACATGCCCAGCCGCCAAGAATAAACCGGGCCATAAACATATTTGAATTTTGATTCGATGTGCATAGGTTTGTAGTTTACCCTAAAAATTCAAGAACCTCCACAACGGAAATATATATTTGTCATCCAAAAATGATATGTTAAGATACGCTTCAAGTGAGGCGATAAAATGAATCAAAACGAGCTTATTTTTTTTACGGCAGCAACTGGTGTTATTAGTGCCTTGGCAACCGGCTTAGGGGCGATACCTGTTCATTTTGTTAAAAACGATTCAAAACTCGTCCGCGCCTTTGCCTCCTCTGTCGCCGCCGGGATGATGATCTCCGCTTCTGTTTTTTCGCTTGTCCAAGAAGCTATTAATCTTAAAGACCGGTTTCCATATTCGAATTATATCGTAATTATCGGCCTGCTTTTAGGCGCCGGATTTTATTGGCTTACACAAAAAGTTTTAGAAAACCGTCCTGTTGAAGAACACCCGCTTGCCAATGGACTTTCTCGACGAGGAATTCTTATTTTTGTCGCTATGTTTATTCACTCGATTCCTGAAGGCATCGCAATCGGAGTCGGTTTTGCGACGGGAAATTTACACTTTGGCATGATCATGGCCATGGCGATATCCGTCCATAATATTCCAGAAGGAATCGCAATTTCTCTGCCATTAAAAGCGGACGGGGTTTCAACGCCTAAGTGTGCCATTTTTTCCATCTTAAGCAGTATCCCTCAACCCATCATGGCTGTTCCTGCCGCACTGTTAACATGGGCTTTTGCGCCGCTATTACCCATCGGCTTGGGATTTGCCGGCGGGGCGATGATTTATCTTGTGCTCGATGAACTAATTCCGGAAGCACTTAATGACGGCGGAAAAACTTTGACCGCTTGGGGTGTTATGCTGGGACTTTGCGGTATGCTTTTAATCAGTAACCTTCTTAACGCCTTGCCAATACATCAATGACTCTTGAACAAAAAGTCGGCGAACTACTTAAAAAAAATCGACAAACTCTTAGCGTCGCAGAATCTTGTTCGGGCGGTCTTCTCGGGCATCGATTAACAAACATCGCTGGAAGTTCAAAATATTTTCTAGGAGGCGTCATTGTTTACGCGAATAAAACAAAAATAAAACTTTTAGGCGTCGAACCATGTCTAATCAATAAATTTGGTGCAGTCAGCCAACCGGTTGCCAAAGAAATGGCGACAAATGTACGGAAGATTTTAAAAACTGATTTTGGAATTAGCATTACAGGAATTGCAGGCCCAACAGGCGGGACAAAAGAAAAACCGGTGGGCTTAACATATATTGCCGTCGCAAGCTCGAGAAAAATCATGTGCCAAGAATTTTATTTTAAGGGCCCTCGCCTTGCGATTAAAACACAAGCGACAGAATCCGCGCTGAAGCTACTTCTAGAAATAATTAAATAAACGAACAGCAATTTGCATAATAATATTCGTATAAATACCTGCAATAATATCGTCCATCATAACACCGCAAGCACCGTTTCTTTTTTCAAAAATATTTGCAGGATAAATTTTAAACATATCAAACGCACGAAAAACGAAGAACGTTGACCAAAAGACAGGCCAACTTAATGGCAGCATAAAAAACGCAATCAAAGCTCCGGCTACTTCATCAATTACAATACAAGGAGGATCTTTTTCTGCTACAATTTTTTCCATGCGGCCAGCCGTTAAAAAACCAGCACCCACAACGGATCCAACAATCAAAAGATATACAATAGGATGAAAAAACAAAATGCTCGCGCATAATCCACCCAAAGCGCTGGCAAGACTTCCTGCAGCAAACGGGAAATATCCTAAATAAAAAAAAGTCGAAACATATTTGACGATGGCATTCTTCACAATGATTTTATTTTTGATTTGTTTCTAAAGCCCACACACTTTTTGAGGTCGAGCTGGCCTTCTTGAGAATCCCTTTAGCACGCAATTGTGTTGCCGCCCAATAAATGTCGTCATGCCACGTAAAATGCAAACTGCCGCTATCACGCAACTCTTCGCTATGCTTTTCCCAAATATACTCTTTGACCTTAATAATTTTGGCTGATCCCTTAAGCGCCATCAGCGCCTCAACAATCCATGGACACAAATCTTTGCGTATTTTCATAATCTAATTTGAGTTAAGACTGCCTAGAATCATTCCATTTTTCGAATAAATATCGACGAAGCTGAAACTGCCAAGATAGAAATCGCAAGAATCAACATCTCCATCGGCTTTTCAAAATGTGTTGTTAAAATCGATTTAAAAAAATAAACAATCAGCGCCATAATAATGACCTTAAACAACCGCGTCTTTAAATCATCCAGCGATTTAATTTCGAGAATATTGACGTCCTTATCATCACGCGCTAAATCGATCTTTGAAATAAAAAGCTCATAAAGCCCAAAACTGAAAATCAAAAGAACAACCGCAATTAAGTAAAGATCCACCGCACTAATAATGTCGATCAAAAGATAATTATAATCAGCGTCGGGTGAAGAATTCATAATGGTCTTTAAAATAGAACCCACGATTTTATTGCTGCCAGCAATAAAAAGGACAAATGAAGAAATAAAAGAAAATAAAACCGCCAAAATAGTTATGAAACGGCCTCGCCATAAAAACCATTCAATTGCATTTTCTAATCTTTTAAGAAAATTTTTTTGCATAATCACTCCCTTAAAAAAATTGGTTAATTGAGACTTAATACAACTCTTTTCTGTTTTGCCAAAAATATTTTATGCCCGAGTACAAAGTCAATAAAACAGCTGCTGCTATCACCGCCGGAATGACCAGCGTTGAAAATTTAATCAAAG
>CAZNNZ010000138.1:0-4314 GCA_964574575.1 uncultured Planctomycetales bacterium | reverse complement strand
TAATTATGAAAAGAGTTTGTCGTCGGTTAAAGCGATACTTGGCGAATTAGGCTGGACTTTAGAAGAGTCAACGGACCCCGGCGTCTATGAGCATACGCGTTTTAATGATTTAGACGAAAGCCAGATGCTTTTGGTAACGACTGTCCGCCCAACGCCGATGCTCGTCGGTACTCGTTATGCCCGTATGAATATTTATCTGCGTTCCAAAAAAGATGTCTCAGAAGTGGAAGTTCGGTATTTAACAACCACATCTACGGCTTTAAAGAATTTTTCGACGTACAACAATGATAGTGCAGTTAAAAGATTTTTTGAACGTTTGACGGAAGTTTTGCCTCCTGTTCAATAGCCGGCATTTGCCTCATGGACAAGTTTATTCTCAAAAGTCCTTTCCGCCCTGTCCTAGAACAAAACGCCGCCATTGATAAGATCGTCGATAATTTACGCCACAAAATTTCCTCACAAGTCCTTTTAGGTGTCACCGGCAGCGGCAAGACTTTTACGCTGGCTAATGTTATCGAAAAAGTCAATCGGCCTACCCTTGTTATCTCTCACAATAAGACACTGGCCGCTCAGCTTTATGGCGAGTTTAGGGAATTTTTTCCGCAAAATGCCGTCGAGTATTTTGTCAGTTACTACGATTATTATCAGCCTGAGGCGTATATCCCGCAGACGGATGTTTATATTGAAAAAGATTCCTCGATTAATGACCGGCTTGACCGTTTGCGTTTGGCCGCGACGACTTCGCTTATGTCTCGTCGGGATGTTATTATCGTCGCGAGTGTTTCTTGCATTTATAATTTGGGTTCGCCGGGGGATTATAAAAATCAATTGGTTTATTTTGAAAAAGGGCAAACGCTTGAGCGTGACGAAGTTATTCGTCGGTTAATTGACATTCAATACGAGCGCAATGATTATGAATTTACGCGCGGCAAGATTCGTGTGCGCGGGGACGTCGTCGAGATTTTTCCGGCATATCGGCAGGATGCGCTTCGGGTTGTTTTTTTTGGTGATGAAATTGAAAGGATTAGTCAGATTAATCCTGTGACCGGTGAAGAAATGCAAACGCTGGATAAGACGGCAATTTTTCCGGCTAAGCATTTTATTGTTTCGCAGCCTTTTATTGAGAAGGCGATGGTCGAAATCGAACAAGAACTTAAGGAGCGTTTGGCAGAGTTAAACGCAGAAGGCAAATTGCTTGAGTCTCAACGGCTTAATTCGCGCACACGCTATGATATGGAAATGATGAGGGAAGTTGGTTATTGTCAGGGCATTGAAAATTATTCGCGCGCTTTGTCCGGCCGTCCGACGGGCATTCGGCCGTTTTGTTTGCTGGATTATTTTCCACAGGATTTTTTAGTGCTAGTCGATGAATCGCACGTGACAATTCCACAAATTCGCGGAATGTATGCTGGAGATCGTAGTCGTAAAGAAACTTTGGTTAATTATGGTTTTCGTCTGCCATCGTGTTTGGATAATCGGCCGCTGAAATTTGATGAGTTTCGTTCTTTGGTCAAAGATTGGATTTTTGTTTCGGCCACACCTTCTGAATATGAAATGAAGGAAAGCCAAGGCAAGGCTATTGAACAGATTATCCGTCCGACGGGGATTGTAGATCCGCCGATTTTTGTGCGACCGACACAGGGACAAGTGGATGATCTTATTAAAGAAATAAAAGCACGCGCTAAGATCAATGAGCGCGTTTTGGTTACGACGCTGACGAAAAAAATGGCAGAAGATTTGGCGGCATATCTTGAAGAACAGAAAGTTAAAGTTAAATATTTGCACTCGGACATTGAGACAATTGATCGGACAAAAATTTTGCAGGAATTGCGTCAGAAAAAGTTTGATTGTCTCGTCGGTGTTAATCTTTTGCGGGAAGGAATAGACCTTCCCGAAGTTTCTTTAGTCGCCATTTTTGATGCGGACAAACAGGGCTTTCTTCGCTCGCGCACTTCGCTTATTCAAGTTTCGGGTCGTGCCGCTCGCAATGTCAACGGCGTTGTTATTATGTATGCCGACTCGATAAGTCCAGCGATGAAAGACGCAATGGGCGAGTGCGATCGTCGTCGGGAAATTCAGATTGCGTTTAATAAGAAATATAATATTACGCCTGAGAGCATTTTGAAAGCCATTACCGGTGGGATTGAAGAATTAGCGTTTGAAGAGGCGCAGGATATTGTGTTAAACTCGACTGGTTTAAGCGAGGAAGAGTATGCGTTTTCTAATATGCTTGCAGATTTAGAGGCGCAAATGGAAACTGCGGCGCGCAATTTGCAGTTTGAAAAAGCGGCTGCTATTCGGGACAAGATTAAAGAAGTTAAAGAAACCAACAATTGGGATGAACTTAAAGCCCATAAAGGTAAAGTTAATGGAAAAAAGAAGAAAACATAAGAAAGAAATTGGTCGGGTGACCCGCAAGCGGGGCCCCCAGCCGCACGCAGCGGCAGGGGTTTCCCACGGGGGGATGGGTGCCGCGAGTACGGCTGGGGTGTTGGCGGGGCGGGACCCGAAAGATATTTTTTTAACCGTTGATATCGGTAACACTACAATTCATTTTGCAGTTTTTCAGAGTGGGGTTGTTATTTGCCGACAGACTCTAGCGACGGTGCAGAAAACTTCAGAACTTGTGGCGGAACTTAAAAAAGTTTTAATTGTTTTGCATCGGTGTTATTCTTCTTTAAACCGTATTGTGATTTGCAGTGTTGTTCCGTCAGTGACAAATGTTCTCGAGACGATTATTGCAAAAAATTTAAAAACAAAAATTGTCGTTGTCGGGCGTGACATTATTGTTCCCATCAAAAATCTTTACAATAATCCTAAACAGGTTGGACAGGATCGATTGGTTTGCGCCTTTGCCGCGTGTGAACTTTATGGCCAGCCGGCCATTGTCATTGATTTGGGAACAGCCATTACCCTCGACGTGGTTTCGGCACAGCGCGAATATTTAGGCGGTATTATTGTGCCCGGTATTCATATTACGGCCGAGACTTTATTTGAACGCACCGCGCTTTTGCCGCTGGTGGAAATCACCAAACCCAAAGCTTTGATTGGTAAAGACACGCAGGGAAGTATTTTAAGCGGCATTTTTTATGGTTATGGAGAAATGCTCAAAGGGCTGATTAAACTTTTGTCCCACGATTCGAAAATTAAACCGAAAGTCATTATTACCGGCGGACATGCCAAGCTTATGGTCGAATATGTTAAAGACAGCGTCGATGTTATCGATCCCGACTTGGTCCTCAAAGGTCTGGCTTTGTTGGCAAGGTGACTTTTATTTTAATATGATTTTAATAAACACCGGCAAGTGGTCGGAGCCGACATTAGGGCCAATTTTTCTTTGCACTACTACAAAATCTTTGCTCACCAAACAATGGTCAATGGTAATCCCTACGTAAGGCAAGAATGACGGCCATGACGTTTGTAAACCAAACCCTTGACGAGAATCTTTAAGGTCTAAATCTCTTTTTAATTTTTTAAAGGAGTGCGACCATGACGTAGTATTAAGGTCTCCTATTAAAATAATATCCTTTTCTAAAGTCGGTTTTAATAATCCGATTTGTTCAAGTTGTATATTGCGCCAACGAAAATCTTCGGCGGACGCTGGCGGTATCGGGTGAGTAAAGATAAGAGACAGAGTTTGTCCTTGCCAAATCAATTTTCCAACGAGGCTGGGAAGATTATTGCCAACAAAATATTCTGCTTTAACATTGTCTAAAGAAATTTTGCTATAAAGCCCGATCCCAAAATTATCTTCTTGCGAAACTTCTTTGAAGTGCGGGTAGCTTTTTAGGATTGGTGAAAGCTCTGCAATCCAGCGGGCATTGATTTCCTCGAGTGCTAAAATATCAGGCGAGATCTTTTGAATATAATTGCTGACAGCTTTGTAGTTGGTGTTGGACGAATTGACGTTGATCAAAAGGATTTTGAGTGGCGTGCCAGTGATTTTATTTTGCGAGGGACTTGTATTTGGAAAATAATAGGGAATAATCAAACTAAAATTGATCAGCGCAAAAAGCGTAATGAAGATGAGGAATTTCTTCCGCTTGTGAATAACGCATAAGCCCATACACACAAGCTGTATCGCCAAATACTGTAGACGAAAATGCGACGCTAAGTCAAATCCCCAGCCGTATTGACTTAAGAATCCGGCGAGGGTGAGCAGGCAGGAGAATGTTAAGAGAATGTAGGGCATAAAATAATTATGCTAATCCCAATGTTTCACGTCAGTAGTCTTTGTAACTTTCCCGTTTTGGTCGAACTCGATTTCGAATGTATTGTGGTTAAACGCCGGCCCCATATAAGTTGCAATAATTC
>CAZNNZ010000137.1:0-4416 GCA_964574575.1 uncultured Planctomycetales bacterium | reverse complement strand
CTTGGTAAACTTAACCAACAAATCGTCGATGAAATCAAAAGTTTAAAAGGCGATGTCACCGGCCTTAAGGGACACGAAAACATTATTTATGTCGAAAAAAAACAAGCATCGCGTGATCTCGGATTTGTCGGCACAATCACCGACGTGGAAAAGGAAGCTATCGAAAAACATTTGCGGGAAGGGCATATCACGGTCATTTCTCCTATGGGAATAAGTATTGACCAACAGCCGCATAATGTCAATGCCGATGAGGTCGCCGGCGCTATCGCCGCTTCTTTAAAAGCCGAAAAAATTGTACTTTTAACAGATGTTCCCGGTGTTTTGCGCGACGGGAAGACTCGTGAATCATTGATTTCAACTTTAACTGTCAAAGAAGTGCATGCCTTAATCGCAGACGGCACTATCAACGGCGGGATGATCCCAAAAGTCCGCTCCTGTACAGAAGTTTTATTAGGAGGCGTCAAAAAAGCCCATATTGTAGACGCGCGACTGCGCCATGCACTATTGCTCGAAATTTTTACGGACAAAGGTATCGGAACACAAATCTTAGCCGACGAGTAGCAACATTTCATAACTTAAAGGGATGATATTGTGTCCCTAAGCGAGTTTGGCGAGCCCCGGCCTTACGAAAGATTTTAGAATTTAAATTTGGGGCGAGACACTGTTTGAGCGTGGGATACAATATCATCCCTGAAAGACAATTTATGAAAAAACAAGAAGTCTTCGATAATTACGAAAAATATATTTTGGGAACCTATACCCGCGTGCCGCTTATTTTTATTAAAGGCAAAAGAATGGTTCTAACAGACATCGACAACAAAAAGTATCTCGACTTTTTTCCTGGCTGGGGTGTAAATAACGTCGGGCATTGTCATCCTAAAGTCATGTCCGCTGTACGTGACCAAATAGGAAAACTCATTTTTGTTCCCAACAATCTTTACCATTTGCATCAAGCCAAACTGGCCAAAGAAATTATTTCAAACTCTTTTGCTGGCAAAGTCTTTTTTTGCAACAGCGGCGCCGAGGCGACGGAAGGAGCCATCAAATTTGCGCATGCCTATGGCAAGGCTGAGCGCTTTGAAATTATTACAATGATCAACTCTTTCCATGGCCGCACAATGGGAGCGGTCAGCGCGACGGGACAAACCAAATATCAAGAAGGATTCGCACCGCTTCTGCCGGGATTTAAACATGTCGCTTTTAATGATATTGCTGCTTTAAAAAATGCTATTACCAATAAAACCATCGCGATTATGCTCGAACTCATACAAGGTGAGGGCGGAATTAACATCGCAAGTAAAGAATACATTGCAGAAATCCGTAGAATTTGCGACGAGCGTGACATTCTTCTGATTTTTGATGAAGTCCAAACTGGCATGGGACGGACGGGCGAGATGTTTGCGTTTAAACATTATGGCGTAACTCCCGATCTTATGACTTTGGCCAAAGCTTTAGGCGGCGGATTTCCTATCGGAGCTTTAGTGGTCAAAGATAAAATCACTGCGACTTTAAAACCTGGGATGCATGCCTCGACATTTGGCGGAGGGCCTGTTATTTGTAAAGCCAGTTTAGGTGTTTTTAAGGCAATCAAAAGCGAAGGGATGCTAAAAAATACGAAATTGATGGGCACTTATCTCCTCGAGAAACTCACAAAATTAAAAGAAAAATTTAATTGCATTCTTAAAATTCGTGGTCTAGGATTGATGCTCGGTGTTGAGCTTTCTCTCGATGGCAAAGCAATCGTTGATGAGTGTTTAAAAAACGGACTGATTATCAATTGCACGCAAACAAAAATCCTTCGAATCATGCCGGCTCTCAACGTCAACAAAAAACAAATTGATAAAGCAATCCGAGTTTTGGAAAAAGCTTTCGAAATCGTTACAACCAAATAAGTGGAACGCCCAGTGATCAAACGCGATTTTATTAGTCTAAAAAGTTATACAAATTCAGAGCTTTTAAAACTGCTCGCCGATGCCGCACGCCTTAAAAAAATAAAAAATCGTATCACCGACGACTTACATAGCAAAACCATTGGCCTGATCTTTCAAAAACCATCGAACCGCACGCGAGTATCTTTTGAAGTTGGCATTCATCAGTTAGGCGGCAACTGCATTTATTTAGGTCCAGAAGAAATCAATTTAGGAAAAAGAGAAACAACGTCGGACGTTGCACGCACACTTTCACGTTATTTAGACGGCATCGTTGCCCGGACGTTTTCACATCAAGATGTCGTCGAACTTGCAAAATTTGCAACAGTGCCGGTCATCAATGGCTTGACCGATCTTTCGCATCCTTGCCAAGCGATGGCCGACATGCTCACAATCCACGAAAAGTTTGGAACTTTCAAAGGAATTAAACTTGCTTATGTCGGTGACGGAAATAATGTTTGTCATTCACTAATGATTATCAGCTCAAAGCTTGGGCTTGATATGACAGTCGCGCACCCCAAAGGATTTGCACCGCTTGATATTGTGACAAACGCCGCACAAGAACTCGCGATCGGCACAAATGCTAAAATCAGCCTAACAACAGATCCACTACAAGCGCTCAAAAATGCGCAAGTTATTTACGCCGACACATGGGTCAGTATGGGTCAAGAAGAAGAAGCAAAGAAACGGCTTAAGATTTTTGGAAAATATCAGATTAATACTCAAATCGTTGAAAAAGCAGACAAAGATTTTATTTTTATGCATTGTTTACCGGCGCATCGCGGACAAGAAGTGACAGAAGATATTATCGACGGGCCACATTCGGTCATTTTTGATCAAGCCGAGAACCGTCTGCACGTACAAAAAGCAATTTTGCTATACCTCTTAGGAAAGGGATTCAAAAAATGAAAAAAGTTGTTTTAGCTTATTCGGGCGGGTTGGACACTTCCTGCGCAATCAAGTGGTTGCAAGACAAAGGATATGATGTCGTCGCAATGATTGCCGACGTCGGACAAGGCGAAGACTTTGATGCAATTAAAGAACGCGCACTAAAAACAGGGGCCAGCAAAGTGCATGTTTTAAATTTACAAAAAGAATTTGTCAGCGACTATGTTTTCCCAGCAATTCGCGCTAATGCGATTTATGAAAATAAATATTTGTTAGCAACCGCACTTTCACGGCCATTGATTGCCAAACATCAAGTTGCAATCGCACATAAGGAGAAAGCGACCGCCGTCGCGCACGGCTGCACCGGCAAAGGCAATGATCAAGTCCGTTTTGAGACAACAGTTCGCCTTTTGGATCCAAGTCTTGAACACATCGCCCCAGTGCGTGTTTGGGAATTTAAAACACGTGACGAAGAAATCGATTACGCTAAAAAGCACAAAATTCCTGTCAGTGTTACCAAAAAAAGTCCATATAGCATTGATATCAATCTTTATGGCCGAAGTATCGAGTGCGGTGTTTTGGAAGATCCGTGGGCCGAGCCGCCGGAAGAAATTTATCATTACACGGTCAGCCCCGAAAAAGCGCCGGAGAAACCAACCTATATCGAAATTGATTTTAAAGATGGAACGCCAGTTTTACTTGACGGCAAAAATTATGAACCGCTCGATTTAATAAAAAAACTTAACGAAGTTGGCGGCAAAAATGGCGTCGGGCGAGTAGATGCTATTGAGAACCGTTTGGTCGGAATCAAGTCCCGAGAAATTTACGAGAATCCAGCCGGACTTATTCTTTATCTGGCGCATCAAGAACTTGAATCGCTGGTGTTGGATCGCGAAACCGCACATTACAAGCAATTAATTTCTCCTAGATATGCTCAGCTCATTTATAACGGCTTATGGGAAACACCGCTAAAGAAACAACTCGATGCGTACATTAATGAAACACAAAAAAATGTAACAGGCACTGTGCGTTTAAAACTTTATAAAGGCAACTGCATCGTCGTCGGGCGCAAATCAAAATATTCGCGGTATAAATTACAGTTAGCAACCTATGGTGAGAAAGATCAATTTGATCAAAAAATGGCCGAAGGCTTTTTAAAACTTTGGGCCATGCCATATTCATAATTCGAGGCTATTATGTCAAAACTCTGGGGTGGACGATTTAGCAAAGGCACTCATAAACTCGTTGAAGTGTTTACCAATTCCATTGGTTTTGACCAAAAACTAGCCAAATACGATGTGATTGGTTCGTTGGCACACGTTGATGTTTTAAAAAAAGCAAAACTACTGACTCGCGTTGAACACAAAAGCATCCAAGAAGCTTTAAATAGCATCCTGACATCCATTGAGAGTGGCTCTTTTAAAATTGACCCTTCATTTGAAGACATCCATTCCTATATTCAACATCTCGTCGAAACAAAAGCAGGGAAGGCAGGATTAAAACTTCACACCTGCCGCTCGCGCAACGATCAAGTCGCTTTTGATGTCAAAGCATATACGTTAGAAAATCTTCTTTTAACGCAAAAACATATCGACGATTT
>CAZNNZ010000136.1:0-4463 GCA_964574575.1 uncultured Planctomycetales bacterium | reverse complement strand
GCTTTAGCAGTTTTTTTATAAGGAGACGTCAAAAGGACTTCTTCGACAATATCCTGAACATTTTCAACGCTAGGCGTTTGATCGGCATAAAACTGGTGAATAATATTAACCGCGCGGATTGTCAAATTTTGCGCGCCATCCTGACCAAACTCGCCGGTCGCCTCTCCCGCTTTGCCAATAGCCGCCATAATCTTTTGCGAATTAAAATCTTCGAGCTTACCGTTTCGTTTGACAATCTTAATCATTGTTTGTACGGGACCCATCTTAAAACCTCCTGTCAAAGACCTTGAATTATTACTAAAATTTATGAAACCATAATACACACAATATATTGTGCGTATATACGTAATTATACGCATATATTGTGCTATGGCAAGAGTCTGGGCAAATAAAACCACCTATTTATAGGCGGCTTTATTGCTTTAGAGAAGAAAAATTTTATTTAGAAGTTTTTTTTGGTACGGAAGATTTAATACTTTTGTCAGTCATGAAATGCTTAACCCAGCCAGCAGAAAATTTGGCAATCCAATCATCAGCGGCTTTTTCAAAACCAATATCGTAGCCAGCTTTTTCACTTTCAATCCACAAGTGCCGCTTAATCTCTTCAATAACACGCGGATCTTTAAGCAATTCTTCCTTACCGATCTTAGCCATGCCAACAGCCCCGCTGTGATTAAATAACGCTGATAATAATTTTCGCATACGGCCTCCTTCTTGGATTTAAAACCAAAGCCTAAAATATGATTGAGAGCAAAGTTCTTTATTTATGGTTTTATACTACTCATAAACGTTTATAAAATCAAGCGTTTCCATTGCATGTTTTTGCCTTTATTTTTTTGTTGAACAAGCTTGTCTTTTCACTTATTGTAGATGCACTCGAAGATAATCACTATGCCACTTCTTAAAGATCTTGAAAACAATTCAATCTACATCATCCGCGAAGCTTACAGCCGTTTTCGCAACATAGCCCTTCTATGGTCTATTGGCAAAGATTCGACGACTCTTTTATGGCTTTGCCGCAAAGCTTTTTTTGGTCAAATTCCTTTTCCCGTCCTGCATATTGATACCAGTTATAAATTCAAAGAAATTTATGCTTTTCGTCAAGAATATGCTAAAAAATGGAATTTAAAATTGCTCATCGAGAAAAATGAACTTGCCTTAAAAGACGGCATGAATTCTGCTCGCGGAAAATTTCAATGCTGTGACAGCTTAAAAACCCAAACACTTAAAAACGCCATCCAAAAACACCGTTTTCAAGCGCTCATCTTAGGCATCCGCCGCGACGAGCACGGCATTCGCGCTAAAGAAAGATTATTTTCCCCCCGTGGCAGTGAACAACGTTGGGATTATGGCACACAGCCGCCAGAACTCTGGGATCTTTATCAAACCAATTTGGCAGAAGATCAGCATTTTCGTGTGCATCCTCTCTTAGGTTGGAGGGAAATTGATGTCTGGAATTACATCGCCCAAGAAAAAATTCCTGTCCCAAATTTATATTTTGCAAAGGATGCAAAACGTTTTCGCTCCATCGGCTGTGAACCTTGCTGTGCCCCAATTTCTTCCGACGCTAATTCCCTTAAGAAAATAATCCACGAACTTTCAACAACGAAGATTTCCGAACGAAGCGGACGCGCACAAGACAAAGAAGATTCTTATAACATGCAAAAATTGCGCAGTTTAGGTTATATGTGATGTCTATAAATTCCCAGCAACTTACCATAGCCGTTTGCGGCCATATCGATCACGGGAAATCTACTTTGATTGGCCGACTACTTTTAGACACCCGATCACTTTCCGACGATAAACTCAAAGAATTAAAAAACATCGCAAAAAACTTTGGCGAAGAAACACAGCTAGCATATCTTTCTGACCAGCTAAAAGAAGAACGGGAACGCAATATTACAATCGAAACAACACAAATTTTTTTAAAAACACACAAAAGACCTTACTGTTTAATCGACACGCCGGGCCACCTAGAGTTTATCAGAAACATGTTAACCGGCACGAGCCAAGCACAAGCCGCACTGCTTCTTGTCGACATACAAGAAGGTATTGCCGATCAAACACGGCGACATGCGTATCTGTTAAAATTTCTTTCAATAACGAATATCATCGTCGTAGTTAATAAAATGGACTTAGTCGAGTACTCTCAGAGGCGCTTTGAGGAAATCAAAAAGGAACTTCTTATTTTATTTTCAGAACTCCAAATCAAAGCGCATCTTATTATTCCCATTTGTGCCAAAAGCGCAGAAAACATTTCTCATCCCTCCAAGAAAATGCGCTGGTATCATGGACCGTGTTTAATTAATGGGCTTGATGCTCTAACTTCAAATGATAAAAATACCAACACAAATTTTCGCCTGCCCGTTCAAGATATTTATACTCAAAGCAAAGAGAGAATCATCGTCGGAAGAATTGCCTCTGGCCGCGTTAGCCAAGGCGAAAAAGCTGTTGTTATGCCTTTTGGCAAAACAACAACAGTTCAATCTCTCAAGATTTTTGGCAAAAATAAAAAATCTGCCGAAACTGGCGAAAGCATTGGGTTAACACTAGGAGAAGATGTCGATATCAAACGCGGTGACATTCTTTGCACCATAGACAAACAGGCCAGCGCAACAAAATCTTTTTATGGCAATATCTTTTGGTTAAGCGACAAAGAACTTCTCCAGGGTCAAACGATTACCCTACAATGCTCGACGCAAAGATTCACCTGCCAAGTCACAAAAATTATTGAAGCTATCGATCCAACCAACTTAAAAGTCATTGAAAGAAACGCAAAATCTCTTAAACAAAATCAAGCGGCACTTATTGAATTTACACTTTTAGCCCCTGCGCTTTTAGAAAAATATTCCGATGTCGCCGAGCTAGGTCGTTATACAATTGAATCCGGCAATGAACTTTGCGCAGCAGGAACTGTTTTGTCTGTTACGAAAGAATAAAATGCCGATAAACTCAAAGAATTTTTTTGTTCTCTTCTTATTGGTCCTACTAATTTCCACGACAACAAACTCAAAATTTGTCGCTGCATCGGATCAAGACAATTCTTCCCTGCAACCTGAAAAACTAAAATCCATGATGGCCTTAACTTATTTACAAGGCTATTTTAAAGCTCCCCAAAAAACAAATGTCATTTTATATAATCGCGGATTAAGCCAAAAAGGATACAGTCTTTACTCGTCAGGACATGCCGCGTATGCCGCACTCATTGACATGAAAGGACATCTACTGCACGAATGGGCCTATAGCATTAAAGAAATTTGGCCTAATAAAACTTTCGACGAAACAACACCGTTTTGGGAAAACATTTATCTGTATCCAAACGGCGACTTGCTTGCAATTTATCACAACGGAGGCCTGATCAAAATCAACAAAGATTCAAAACTGTTGTGGTCTTATGATTGCAGCGCCCATCATGACATTGATGTCGATACCGACGGGAACATTTATACATTGACGAATGACTGGACCAAACTTAAAACCGGAGTTCTCATCATTGACAATGCAATCCTTATCCTTTCTCCCAATGGCAAATTAGTCAAAAAAATTTCTTTTGTACAGCTTATGCATTCATCTAAAAATTCCAGTGCAGAAGCATTACTCAAACGCGTTCTAGGTATGGCATTAAATGGCGAACAGGACGTTTATCATACCAACACCTTGCAAATCATCGACGAGCAAACATCAATTCCCAATTCGCCTATTTTTAAAAAGGGGAATATTCTTATCTCGATTCTGACATTGAGTACAATCGCAATAATTGATCCAAAGCTTGAAGAAATTGTTTGGATCGCTGGTCCACGATTGTGGATTGAGGGTCAGCACAATACAACACTTTTGCCTAACGGAAATATCTTGACCTTTGACAATCACTATCAGAGTCAAAAAAATCATTCCCGTGTGCTGGAGTTTAAGCCGTTATCAAAAGAAGTTGTTTGGGAATATAAACCAGCCGATTTTTTTACAGACACGCATGGTTCGCAGCAAAGGTTGTCTAACGGCAATACGCTTTTGGTAGAAGCAAACACAGGCCGCGTGATTGAAGTTACGCCAGAGAAACAAATTGTGTGGGAATTCTTAAATCCTCACAAAACTGGCAAAAATAATGATTTGATTGCCGCGATCTTTGCCATGTATCGCATCGACCCTGTTTACACATCATCTTGGCTTAAAGAATAAATTCACTTCATTTCGTTTTAGTATCCCTTTCTTTGCTCAAACAGTCCTCGCTCACACCGCTTACTCTGAATTTAAAAGGCATACAGGTAAGCGGCGTGGCTGCGGAACTCGCCAGAAAGGGATACTAAAACGAATCTCCAAATAATGAGCGCCCGTCAAAATCCAACGATTTGATTTCTTCGTCAGAAAATCCGACCAAACGCAAGATGGTGGGACTTAAATCCATAATCGAAGGATTTGTTTTTTCAATAGGACGGTTAGAAAACAAAACCCCGGGAACAAGTTTT
>CAZNNZ010000135.1:984-4482 GCA_964574575.1 uncultured Planctomycetales bacterium | reverse complement strand
TGACGTAATAAATCGGGGTTGTGATATAAAACTTAGGTTTCATTTTCACTGGCCGTTTTAATTTTCTCGGGGGCAAACGACACTTTGGTCATCTTGCCTTCGCCCAAATCGACAAAAACAAGTTGTTTAAGAATATTAACGTCACGCACACTGCCTTTGCCATCGGGTGTTGTGATTTTATCGCCAATAGATGGCAGGTGTTTGGCCAAATCGCGATACGCCAAATATTCATAGGCCATACAGCATTTGATGCGGCCGCAAACGCCCGAAATCCTCGTCGGATTAAGCGGCAAACCCTGTTCCTTGGCCATTTTAATCGAAAGCTGATGAAAACTTTTCAAATACGACGAACAACAAAGCTCTCGCCCGCAAACACCGTAACCAGCGATGATTTTAGCGCGGTCACGCACACCGATTTGTTTAAGTTCAATGCGAACGCGAAAAATTTTGGCCAGATCTTTGACCAAGCTGCGAAAATCCACGCGTCCCTCTGCAGAAAAGAAGAAAATCACTTTGCTGCAATCAAAAGTATATTCCGCTTTGACAATTTGCATATCGAGGTTACGTTCACTGATTTTACGAATGCATGCGTTGACTGCATCCTGCGCCTTTAAGCGATTGTTTTGCAGTTGATTCTTATCCCCTTCTGTCAACAAACGGACGATTTTACCGACGACCGGTTCTTGCTTTTCATGACATTCTAATTTCGTATCCGAAAGCACACGCCCAAACTCCATTGCACGGTCCTGCTCAATAATCACATATTGACCACGGTCGCAAGGCACATCATTATGCTCATAAAACGCCACGCCGCGAAATTCCCCTAATTGAACTTCAATTATCTTGCCCATATTTTCTCCCGCAAAAGAATAAACGGAATCTTGATATTAAGATTTTCGCCCAAGAGTGCCAAAGCATGGACCACTTCCTCAATAATCCCGTTTACCTTTGCAAATGAATATTTCTGCTCGAGCGTTAATAGCTCATCGTAACGATCTGGGTGAACTAACTGCTTTTGTCCGCCGCCGGACTTAAGGATCAGCAAATCTCTAAACCAAGACAACAAGACCACAAGAGCCACTTGCGCCTGTGGTTTGTCACCTAAAATCTTTTTTAAATACGGGTCACTGCTCTCTTTTAAAATCAAATTATCAATAATTTCATTTTTTTGACGAAAAAATCCGTCGGCACTTAAAGCATGCGCTTTGCCCAAACACCCTTCTGAAAACGCGGCCAAACATTGCGCGACCGATTGATCTAACCCTGCTTGCGCAATCAAATGATCCCGCACCAACGGCATCGACAAAGGGTAAAATTTGATCAGCTGACAACGCGAAACAACCGTTTTCAAATTCTCCTCGGGCACCGAAGTTGTTAAGATTAAAAGCGTATCTTTCGCCGGCTCTTCTAAAGTTTTAAGAAGCGCATTGCTGCTATCAGAGGTCATTGTCTCAATATCTTTAATAATACAAATTTTAGTTGCCGCCTCAAAGCCGCGCATCTGCAAACGGGTGATAAGCTCTCTAACTTGCGCGATCTTTATCGACTCGGTTTGCCCGCAATCAATAAAATAAAGATCAGGATGATTGCGCGAAACAATGCGTAAGCACGACGAGCACTGCCCGCAAGCCTCCAGAGTGTGGCCAGCAATTCGTTTTTCACAATTCACAAGCTTCGCGACAAAAAGCGCTGTCTGACTTTTGCCGATGCCCTTGGGCCCTGCAAACAAATACGCATGCGCCATACGGCCAGATTTTAATAATCGGCCGAAACGATTTAGAACGTCGTGATTGATAAGAGACATTTTTAATATACCCGTAGGGAACGGTCGCGACCGTTCCCTACAATTTAGTTTTTTAAAAACTCATCCACAATCTTTCGCACAGCTTCAAAAATTTCTTCTTTACCCTTGTTAACTTTAATCACCCGAAAACGTTTGGGCTCTTGTTTGGCTAACTGCAAATATCCCTTTCGTACCCGACGGTGATATTGAAGAGAACGCAGTTCAATGCGATCTTTAACGGCATTGGTTCGCGCTAAACCTTTTTCTGTTTGAATATCAAACAACAAGGTCAAACCCGGACCAATGCCCTGTGTCGCAAATTCGCCAATTCTCTTTATTGCGGCAACGTCCACCCCATTGCCAAAGCCCTGATACGCAATGGTCGAATCCAAAAAACGATCACAAAGGACAACTTTTCCTGCTTTAAGGGCAGGCTTTAAAACTTCCTCAACTAATTGCGCGCGAGAAGCCATATAAAGCAAGGTCTCGCTTTCCTTGGTCATATCTGTATTTTTGACGTCCAGCAAAAGACCGCGTATCGCTTCACTGATCTTGACTCCACCGGGTTCACGCACTAAAAGCACTGGGACTTTTTTATTTTTGAGATAGTCAAAAAGCAAACCTGCCTGCGTGCTTTTACCAGAACCCTCCGAACCCTCGAATGAAATGAATTTGCCTTTTTTCATGCAAATCTCCACGTCTGTCCGTCTTTGGTGTCCTCAACGACAATGCCTTTGGCCTTTAAAACATCGCGCAGTTCGTCGGACTTCTTAAAATCTTTATCTTTTCGCGCTTGTTTGCGCGCTTCTAAAAGCTTTTCTTCATCGACGGAAAGTTTTAACTGCGGCTCACGCAAGAAAAGCCCAAAGATTTCGCGCCCCAAACTCTCAATGGTCTCAACTGCGGTAAAAACACTATCGACAAATTGCGGATTTTTTTCTTCACTCTCAATGAAACGATTCGTCTGCGCCACAAAATTAAAAAGCGCGGCCAAAGCTTTGGGCGTATTAAAATCGTCGTCTAAAGCAGCAATAAATTCAGCCTTGTATTTCTCTACAAAGTCCACGGCAATCATTCGTGGCTGTGCATGTTTTTCGACAATATGGCTGGCCTTCCAAAAAAGAATGTCGAAACGCTCGATCGCCTTGTGGGCTTCGATCATCTTTTCATCTGAAAAGTCAATGCCGCTGGTGTACGCCGACATCAAAAAGAAAACCTTAAGATCATCCACCGGATATTTTTTAAGCGCATCTTCGACGGTAATAAAGTTGCCCAAAGACTTAGACATCTTTTGCCCATTGATCGTCAAAAGTCCGTGATGAATCCAATATTTCGCAAAAGGTTTCTTAGTATATGCTTGTGACTGCGCGATTTCATTCTCGTGATGCGGAAAAACAAGGTCGCGCCCACCCGCGTGAATGTCCAAGGTTTCGCAATTCAAATGCTTTAAGCTCATGCACGAACACTCAATATGCCAGCCCGGTCGGCCAGCTCCCCAAGGGCTGTCCCACGACGGCTCACCGTCTTTAGATTTTTTCCACAGCGCAAAATCCAGTGGGTCACCCTTTTTTTCACCTTTTTCGATGCGCACTGCCTCGAGCATATGCTCAATACTTTGGCCGGAAAGCTTGCCGTAATCCTTAAACTTGCGAACGCTAAAATACACATCGCCCTGCGACTCGTAAGCATATCCGTCTTTAATCAACGCCGAAATA
>CAZNNZ010000135.1:0-950 GCA_964574575.1 uncultured Planctomycetales bacterium | reverse complement strand
CTTGATCATCTCAGGAATATTCTCGGTAGCACGCGGCTCGATGTCCGCCTTTTCGACACCCAATCGTTGCATGTCGTCGTAATACGCCTTGATGTTTTCAGACGAAACCTGTTCGCTGGTTTTGCCCAGTTCATTGGCGCGATTGATAATTTTATCGTCGATGTCGGTAATATTGCGGACAAAGTGAACGTCAAAGCCGCGAAATTTTAAATACCGGCGGATCACGTCAAAAATATAAAGACTGCGGGCATGGCCCAAATGGCATTTGTCATAAACGGTCACCCCGCACGAATACATCCGGATTGTCTTGCCGTCAAGAGGGACTAATTCTTCGAGGCGCTTGGTCAATGAATTATAAATCTGTATTGGCATTTTATTAGTCTGCGTAGGGAACGGTCGCGACCGTTCCCTACAATATTTTCTATATTCTTAAATCATATAATCAACATCGCTGTCTTTCTCTTCTTGAGCGTTGCGGACGATGCCTAATTTTTCCTCGGCGGCCTTCATACGATAAATTAAATCTTTCATATGCATCATAACCGGATCTTGCACATGCCCGTGGTCCATGGCGCTGTCAATCTTTTTGCCTTCTTGACGGGTGATGCGCCCGGGGACGCCGACAACCGTTGTATTGGGCGGAACATTTTTAAGAACCACCGCATTAGCGCCCACGTAAGAATTTGAACCGACTGTAATATTGCCCAAAATCTTTGCGCCGGCCCCAACGACAATATTGTCGCCTAACGTTGGATGGCGTTTGCCGGTTTCTTTGCCCGTCCCGCCTAAAGTGACGCCTTGAAACAACGTGACATTATCTCCAACAATCGCCGTCTCTCCAATCACAACGCCCATCCCATGATCAATAAAAAGCCCTTTGCCGATTGTTGCCCCCGGGTGAATTTCAACCCCGCTTAAAAAACGCACCGTCTGCGAAATTGCCCGAGGAA
>CAZNNZ010000134.1:0-4583 GCA_964574575.1 uncultured Planctomycetales bacterium | reverse complement strand
GTTTTCGGCCGCATTATTTTCCGTTTACCGAGCCGTCGGCGGAAGTCGATATTTCTTGTTATATTTGTGAGGGCAAAGGTTGTTCGGTGTGTGGACGTAAAGGCTGGTTGGAAATTATGGGCTGTGGAATGGTCAATCCTAAAGTTTTTGAGGCGGTTAAATATCCAAAAGGAAAATATACAGGTTTGGCTTTTGGCATGGGCGTTGAGCGCATGGCGATGCTCAAATATGGTATTAGTGATATCCGTCTTTTTTTAGAAAATGATGTGAGGTTTTTAAAACAGTTTTAACCCGGATTTTTATGAAACTTTCCCTCAATTGGCTTAAAGATTTTGTCGCTCACGGGCTTTCTGCAGAAAAGCTTAGCCAACGCTTGACGATGGCTGGACATGAGGTCAAAGGTATCGATTCTCTCGGGCAGGACCAAGTTTTTGAAATTGAAATCACACCTAATCGCCCGGATTGTCTTAACACTTTGGGCTTAGCGCGCGAGGTCAGCGCGATTGTCAACAAGCCGCTCAAATCCTTAAAAATCAAAACAGTTAAGATTCCCAAAGCATTGTGCGATGTTGCCATTGAGGATCGCAGTGGGTGCTTGCGTTATATCGGCGTTGTTATTGAGAATATTTCAATCGGTCAGTCGCCGGACTTGATTAAAAAACGCTTAGAGTCTTTGGGACTGCGTCCGATTAGCAATGTCGTCGATATTACTAATTATGGTTTGTTTGAAAACGGTCAGCCGCTGCATGCTTTTGATTTTGACAAGTTGATCGGTGGCAAAATTATTGTCAGACGAGCTAAGTCGGGGGAAAAGATTGTTACGCTCGATGGCGTTGAAAGAGAACTTAATCCATCTATTCTTGTTATTGCGGATGCGCAAAAGCCGGTTGCGATTGCTGGTATTATGGGTGGAGCGGTGACGCAAGTTAGTGCGCAAACAAAAAGAATTTTGCTTGAGAGCGCGTATTTTGATCCGGTTTTGATCCGTCGGGCCGGACGCGCTTTGGGGTTGACCAGCGACAGCGCGTATCGTTTTGAGCGCGGCGTTGATTTTTGTGGTGTTGACCGCGGCGCAAAAGTTGCTTTAAGCCGTATTGTGCAGTCAGCCGGGGGCAAGGTTGTTGCTTATCGGGACATTTCTTTTAAAAAAATAGCAGTACAAAAAAGTTTTGTCATTTCAGCCGTCGAAATGAGCAAATTTTTGGGTGCCGATATTGGCGCTGCACAGATTAAGAAAATTTTAACAAAGCTTGAATTTAAAGTCAGGGACAACAAAGATCAGTTGAGTGTCAGTGCGCCGAGTTTTCGCAGTGACATTAAAGCTGCGATTGACCTTTCGGAAGAAGTCAGCCGTATTATTGGCTATGATCGTTTGCCGTCGAGCTTGCCGCAAATAAAGCCCTCGGCAATCGTCTGTTGCCTGCAATTTAATTTAAAACGCAAATTGCGACGGATTTTGACTGGACAAGGACTGGATGAAGCAATTAGTTATCCTTTGATTAGTTCATTGGCCATTGAAAAGACAAAACTTTTAGATTTGCCAGCTTCGCGTGTTAAAAATCCTTTGAGCTTGGATCAGGAAATTTTGCGGCCGGCACTTTTGGCGAGTCTTTTAGCAGTTGTGGCGCTTAATTTTAATCGTGGGCAGAAGAATTTACGGTTGTTTGAACTGGGCAAAGTTTATCCGCCCGATGGAGAGAAGGAAGTTTTGGGAATGGTTCTTTCTGGCCAGAGGCAAGGTAATTGGCAAACGAATAAAAAAGAGCCGGTTGATTTTTATGATTTAAAGGGCATTCTATTTGGCGCATTGGAAGCTTTGGGTTTTTCGTCGGCCAAAGTGGTTTCTTCCAAGAACGCTGTTTTTGTAAATCAGCAAAGTGCAACAGTTCTCATTGGCCAACAAGTCGTCGGAAGTTTTGGAAAAGTAAACAAAGACATTTTGCGAGAGTGGGACATTAAGTCTGACGATGTTTATTTTGCGCAAATCGATCTTCAGGCGCTTTATACAATTAAGCCGTCCCTTAAGCGTTTCGTTGCTTTGCCGGAATTTCCGTCGATCACACGCGATGTGAGTATTGCAGTTAGCCAAGATGTTAGCTTTGCTAAAATTGAAGCTTTGGCTCAAGAGATCGGCAAAGAGTATTTGATTGCTGTTAATTTTCGTGAGCAATATCTTGGTGAAAAGATTACTTCCGGCCAAAAAGGTCTTGTTTTTTCTTTGATTTATCAGTCTTTGGAAAGAACTTTGACTGACAGTGAAATTGCCCCGATTCATGAAAAAATTCTGCAAAGCCTGCATCAAAATCTCGGCGCTACAATTCGTTAAATTTCAAATCAGCCAGGATCGAAAAGACTAACGATAGATAGAAATTTAAAACTTGTGTTATAATGCGCTCGTCCCTGCAGTGTTCGTTAGCGCCACGCAAAAAGAACCAATACTTATAAAAAGGGATCCTAAAACTTCTGGTAGTCCGTGGATTATTGGAGTGGAGCCCACTTTGAGTGACTGGTTCACTCAAGCTAACGCGACGGCACAGGTGGGGACATTTTTTTATCCCAAATTTTGCATTTCATTTTTTTGTAATGCAAAATTTGCCTTCGGTTGTCCTACAGGGACAAGGATTAACCCCGCACGTCTCGACAAAGTCGAGACATGCGGCCCTTCGGGCGGATTTTGCTTGGCCTCGCGGGGGCGAGGCAAATGCAAAGTCCGGGTTTATGAAAACAAAACTTTCTAACTCTGATCCAACAATATTTTCTGAAATTGAGCAAAATGAAAACTTAAAAAGCTCGCCGTTAAGCGCTCGCATGCGTCCTCAAACGCTCAAAGAATATGTCGGGCAAACCCATATTTTGGGTGAAGGCAAGCTTTTAACTCGCGCTATTAAAGCTGATCGTTTAAGTTCGCTTATTTTCTACGGGCCCCCGGGCTGTGGCAAAACAACATTGGCTTTGTGCATTAGCAAAGAAACATCTGCAGTTTTTGAAAAGATTAATGCGGTGACGTCTAATGTCGAGGAAATGCGAAAAATTTTAGCCGGCGCGCAAAATCGCCGTGCGACCTCAGGTCGGCGAACGATTCTCTTTATCGACGAAATCCATCGTTTTAACAAAGCCCAGCAGGATGTTTTGATGCCGGATTTAGAAGACGGTTGTATTATTCTCATTGGTGCTACGGTTTTTAATCCGTTTTTTACTTTGGTTAGTCCTTTATTGTCGCGCTCGCTGGTCTTTGAATTAAAAAGTCTTTTGCCCGACGAGATCGCGGCTCTTTTAAAACGCTGTATCAGTGATCAAGAGCGCGGCTTAGGAAAAATAAATCTTAAAGTGGAAGAAAAGGCTATTAAATTTTTGTCAGAAATTTGTGACGGAGATGCGCGCAAAGCACTCAATGCTCTGGAAGTCGGCGTTTTGACGACGAAAGCGGATGCCAAAGGAATTGTTCATTTGACTTTGGCGGTGGCAGAGGAGTCGATACAAAAGAAACAGGTCAATTATGACCGCGATGGCGACGGGCACTATGACACGATTTCGGCATTTATCAAGTCGATGCGTGGTTCGGATCCGGACGCGACACTTTATTGGCTGGCCAAAATGATTTATGCCGGCGAGGATTTGCGTTTTATTGCGCGGCGGATTTGTATTTGTGCCAGCGAAGACGTAGGGTTGGCGGATCCGCAGGCTTTGGTTTTAGCCAATGCGGCGATGCAGGTTTCGGAATTTGTTGGTTTGCCCGAGGCGCGTATTCCCTTAGCGCAAGCCGCTGTGTATGTTGCCTGTGCGCCAAAATCGAATGCGGCATATTTAGGAATCGACAAAGCTTTGGCGGATGTTCGCGAAAACAAGATTCGTGAAGTGCCGGTTGCGCTCAAAGATGGATCTTATTCTGGCGCCAAAACTTTGGGGCGCGGGCAGGACTACAAATACGCCCATGATTATAAGGATCATTACGTTGAGCAAGATTATATGCCGCAAAAGGCGACGTATTATGTCCCCGGGGAGCTGGGGTATGAAAAAAAGATTAAAGCTTGGCTGGAATATTTGAAGGCTAAACCAGCTAGTTGAGCGATAAGGTTTGTAAAAGCCTATTGGAAATTTTCAATTGTACACCGCGGTGTACAATTCAAGTGCCGGCATTTTCGTAAATTATCAAATATCACCGACGACAAACGGCGAAATCGTTTAAAAGAGCCAACACAAAGCAACGCTTATTTTGTTTAAGAGGCACTTAGAGCTATGTCAAAATTGCAATTGAGAAAAGCGGCAAAGAATGCTAGTATGAGTGCCTTAAAATTCCAAAAATAAGGCATATCCTTAAGGCGGGATTTTAAGCTGGTTTTGATTTATGTCCGTTGAATCTTTAAAAATCGTTAAAGAAAAAATTCGTAAGGAGATTTTATTACGACTGCGCAAGCAGAAGCAGCAAGACAGGATTAGTAAAAGCCTGTTGATTTTGAAAAAACTCTTTGCTTTAGCCGAGTTTAAGCGGGCAAAGACGATTCTTTTTTACGCCTCGTTTGACCGCGAGGTGGAAACGCTCGAAATGATGAAGCAGTCGTTAGCATTAGGAGAAAAAATCGCAT
>CAZNNZ010000133.1:0-4602 GCA_964574575.1 uncultured Planctomycetales bacterium | reverse complement strand
ACAATCCAGAAATCACCGTTGAATTAGCAATGTAACAACTTTACTTTAAAAAAAACCATGTTTAAAATCAATCGCAAAATCGAATATGCACTTATCGCGCTAAAGCACATGGGACGCAAAGCGCCGGGTCAGCTGACTTCTGCTAAAGAAATTTGCGATGCATATCATACCCCTTTTGACCCAACCTCACGCGTTTTGCAAATCATGGCCCAACACGAAATTTTGCGCGCAGAGCAAGGCGCTTACGGTGGGTATCAAATATTAAAAGATTTATCCAAAGTTACCGTCGGAGATTTAAGTGACATCATCATAGGCCCCATACAAATTGCCAATTGCTTTCATGGGGATTATTCGCAGTGTGACTTGACACATTCTTGTAGTGTCATTGGCCCTATGCTTAACCTTAACGAGCGCATTAGCCAGCTTTTTCATAATATAAAAGTTTCCGAATTAATCGAAACCCGGCATACCGCGGAGAAGTCGATCCGTGAAAAACCATTTTCATCAGCACCAATAAAGCCCTAAAGAGGACACCATGCCAAAAGGCGACGAAAAAATATTAAACGAAAAAACAATTCAAGAAAATGCGCTTTCAAGCCGCGACTATAAATACGGCTTTTATACGGACATCGAAACCGACCGAATTCCCAACGGTTTAAGCGAAGATACTATTAGGCTTATCTGCGAAAAAAAGCATGAGCCAAAATGGATGCTTAATTGGCGTTTAAAGGCTTACCGTCACTGGCTGACCTTAAACGAGCCGCATTGGCCAAATTTCCATTATGGTCCAATTGACTATCAGGCACTTAGTTATTACAGCGCTCCTAAACAAAAAAAAGCGGGACCGTCTAAAATCGAAGACGTTGATCCAGAACTAATTAAAACATTTGAACGTTTGGGCATTCCTTTAACCGAACAAAAACGCTTAACTGGTGTCGCCGTCGACGCGGTTTTTGACAGTGTTTCCGTCGGAACAACTCATCAAGCCCAGCTGGCAAAAGCCGGAGTCATATTCTGTTCGATGAGCGAAGCGATAGAACAACACCCTGATTTAGTGCAAAAATATTTAGGTTCCGTAGTCCCATATTCGGACAATTTTTTTGCCGCACTTAACGCCGCTGTTTTTAGTGACGGCTCTTTTTGCTACATCCCCAAAGGCGTGCGTTGTCCTCTGGAACTTTCGACCTATTTTCGTATCAACGCCGCACAAAGCGGCCAATTTGAAAGAACGCTTATAGTCGCCGAAGAGAGCAGTTACGTCAGTTACTTAGAGGGTTGTACCGCGCCGATGCGTGATGAGAATCAACTTCATGCGGCTGTAGTAGAACTTATCACATTAGACAATGCTGAAATTAAATACTCGACGGTACAAAATTGGTATTCAGGTGACAAAGAAGGCAAAGGCGGGATCTATAATTTTGTGACCAAACGCGGAAAATGTATTGGCAAGAATTCCAAAATTTCATGGACTCAAGTCGAAGCCGGTTCAGCCATCACATGGAAATACCCTAGTGTTATTTTGCAAGGTGACAATTCTGTCGGAAAATTTTACTCGGTTGCTTTGACTAATAACCGCATGCAAGCGGACACAGGCACCAAAATGATCCACATCGGCAAAAACACTAAAAGTACGGTTGTTTCTAAGGGGATATCAACGGATGAGTCTAATAACAGCTATCGTGGACTTATTAAGATTTTGCCATCTGCTGACGGTGCCCGCAACTTTTCACAATGCGATTCGATGTTAATCGGTAATAAATGCAGCGCTAACACATTTCCCTATATTGAAGTCAAAAATAATAGTGCCGTCTTAGAGCACGAAGCTTCAACATCTAAAATCAATGCCGATCAGATTTTTTATTTGCAATCGCGCGGCCTTGATCTGGAGGGATCGATTTCACTTATCATCAATGGATTTTGTAAAGATGTCTTTAAAGAACTGCCGATGGAGTTTGCAGTTGAAGCCGTCAAACTGCTGGAAATGAAACTCGAAGGAAGTGTTGGTTAAAATGAAGCTCCACGGCTTTACATCCGTGATCTCTCACGTTTCGGTATTCCGTGGAGCGGAATCCCGCCAGAAGACAATTCCATCCACGTCTTAACAAAACGTGGTCTTCTGTTGTAGGATAAAATCGAAAGGGAAGAAACACATGTTAGAAATTCGCAATTTACACGCAGGCATAGAAGGAGCAACGATACTCAAAGGAATTAATTTAAAGATTAATGTCGGTGAGGTTCATGCGATCATGGGCCCCAACGGTTCTGGCAAAAGCACACTTTCTAAAATCATCGCCGGTCATCCGCAATATCAAGTAACCGAAGGCGAGATTATTTATGATGTAAACTTCAAAAAGATCAATCTTCTTGAACTCTCACCGGAAGAACGAGCAAGAGAAGGAATATTTTTAGCTTTTCAATACCCCATCGAAATCCCCGGCGTTAACACGGCTGTTTTTTTACGTGCCGCTTTTAATGAAATCTGCAAACATCAGGGCGCCGAAGAGATGGATCCGATTGATTTTGATAACTATATCCGAACTAAAATGAAACTTTTAGATATGGACGAAAAATTCATCAGCCGCCCTGTCAATGTCGACTTTTCGGGCGGAGAAAAGAAACGCAATGAAATCATGCAAATGGCCGTCTTAAACCCGCGTTTTTCTGTGCTTGACGAAACTGATTCAGGCTTGGATATCGATTCAATGCGCATTGTTGCTGACGGTGTTAATAAATTACGCAACAAAAATAATTCGATGCTCGTTATAACTCACTATCAGCGATTGTTAAATTATATCGTTCCTGATTTTGTCCATATTTTGCAGGACGGAAAGATCGTCCGCTCTGCAGGTAAAGAGTTGGCTTTAACCGTAGAAGAAAAAGGGTATGATTGGTTAAAGGATGGAATTTAATGCTTGCAACCCAAGAAAAAATTATGCCACTTATTACAACAATCCAAGAGTATTCTAAAAAATTAAATACACAAACCGCCTCGCCTTGGCTTAAAAATTATTTTCAAGATGGGCTTACGCAATTTTTATCGGTTGGCATCCCGACGGTAAAAGAAGAAGAATGGAAGTACACCAACCTTGCTGATTTATCTGCCATCGATTTTAAGCCAATTGCACAAACCCCGCTAAACTCCAATGACCAAATCAATCGAATTTGTTCACACGATGGCCCAACTTTTGTTTTCGTCAATGGTGTTTTCGATGAAAAACTTTCTTCACTAAATCTATTGCCTGATGGAATTACCTTTTTACCTTTAAAAGAGGCTTACAATAAAAAAGAAAACCAAATCAAAACACTCCTGTCCAATTACGAGAGCAAAAAAGAAAATTCTTTTGTCGCTTTAAATCGTGCTTTAAGTACAAACGGACAATATATTGAAATTGCTGATAAAGCGATTATCGAAAAACTTATCCATCTTGTCCATATCACAACCTGCAAAGATACGAGTCTGACAACCCCGCGCAGTCTTATTGTCGTCGAAAAATCCGCCGAAGCCACAATTTTAGAAACGCATATCGGACTTGACCAAAGCGGATATTTATCAGTGCCACTGACGGGCGTGGTTTTAGCCGAAAATTCTACTCTGCACTATTGTAAAGCCCAAAGCGAAAGCTTAAACGCCTATCACATCGGCAACACGCGCGTCTGGCAAGAGCAAGATTCCCATTTTGACGGCTTTTCGCTCATGAACGGGGCAGCGGTTACCCGCAATGACCTTGATATCATCTCCAATGGCGAGGGGACATCGAGCACCTTAAATGGTTTTTATGGCGTTTCTGGCAAACAACATGTGGATAATCACTCGAGCATGGATCATCGGCTGCCAAATTGCACCAGCAATCAGCTCTACAAAGGACTTTTAAACGGTCAGTCTCATTCTGTTTTTAACGGAAAAATCTTTGTGCGACAAATCGCGCAAAAAACCAATTCGTATCAGCTTAACAAAAATTTAATTTTAGGCGTCGATTGCCGTGTGGATACCAAGCCGCAATTAGAAATCTTTGCCGACGATGTCAAATGCACACACGGAGCAACCATCGGCCAGCTCAATGAAGATGAAATTTTTTATCTTCAGACACGCTGCATTTCCAAAAAAGACGCCGTCAAACTATTGGCCCACGGTTTTGTGCAAGATATTTTAAACAAAATACACCACCCAGTCATTATTGAAAAACTGTCAATACTGCTTGAACCAACTTTTGCGGCGTTAGAATAATTCATGCCAAAAACATTTGATATAAACAAAATCCGAGATGATTTTCCAAACCTGTCAATCAAGGTTCGAGGAAAATCTTTGGTTTACCTTGATAATGCCGCGACGACCTTAAAACCGCAATGTGTAATCGACCGGTTAAGCCAATACTACAGATACGAAAACGCTAACGTCCATCGAGGTGTTCACTATTTGAGTGAAAAGGCTACGATGGAATTTGAAAGAGTGCGTGAAAAAATTTGCCGCTTTCTTAACGCACAAAAATCTTCCGAGATTATTTTTACAAAAGGCACAACGGATTCTATCAATCTCGTCGCTCAAAGTTATGGACGAGCTTTTTTGCAAAAAGGCGATGAAATTATCATCAGCGAAATGGAACA
>CAZNNZ010000132.1:3006-4710 GCA_964574575.1 uncultured Planctomycetales bacterium | reverse complement strand
GCAAAACAGCTTGGGAAATTGCGATAGAACAATTGGTAGCTTTAGAAAAAGAAAATTTGCCTGCGCGCGGTGAGGTCAAAGAATATTTTGTTCGGCTTTCTAGTATTGTTCGCCATTATTTAGAGGACCGGTTTTCGGTCAACGCGCCGGAAATGACCACTGACGAATTTTTGTTGAATATGAAAGTTTTATCTGTTTTAAATGATGTGCAAAAGGAATTTTTGAGAGAATTTTTAACGGCAAGCGATATGGTCAAGTTTGCACGTTACGGATCGACAGCCAGTGAAATGACCAATGCTTTAAACGCGGCTAAGCGTTTGGTGCAAGAAACAACGCCTCAAGAAGAAGTGCAATGATTTTTAAAGACCCTTTAGTTTTAGTTTCTCTTCCCATTATATTAGCGTTTGTCCTTTGGGCAAGCCGCCAGGATCGTGTGGCTGCATTGCGTTTTTCGTCGGGTGATTTGGTAAGTTCGCTGGCACGGACATGGAAAATCCGTTTGGCACAATTGCCATTTTATTTTCGTTTGCTTGCAATCGTTTTTTTTATTTTAGCTCTGGGCGGCCCGCGTTCGGTTTTAGAGCAAGTCAAACACGAAACAGAAGGCATCGATATTGTTTTGGCTATCGATGGTTCGGGGAGTATGGCAGCCGAAGATTTTACTTTAAAAGGTCGTCGGTATAATCGTTTGGAAGTTGTCAAAGATGTCGTCAAAGAATTTATTGACGCACGCAGTTCGGACCGTTTAGGTTTGGTTGCTTTTGGCGGGTTAGCATACACGGTTAGTCCTTTGACGACGGATTATACGTGGTTAAAGACAAATTTGGATCGTGTGACGCTTAATATGATGGAGGACGGGACTGCCATTGGCTCTGCGATTAGTGCGTCGTTGGCGCGTTTGGCAAAAAGTGAAGCTAAGAGCAAGTTGATTATTCTTTTGACAGACGGGGTCAATAATCGCGGTAAAGTCGATCCACTCTCGTCAGCCAAAGCGGCTAAAGCTTTGGGCGTAAAAATTTATACGATTGGTGCGGGGACCAATGGGACTGCGCCGTTTCCGATACAAGATATTTGGGGGCGCCAAGGTTATCAGAATATACAGGTTGAGATCGACGAGGAAACGTTAAAAACGATTGCCGATACAACGGGTGGCCGGTATTTTCGTGCGACGGACACGGATTCTTTGCGACAAATTTATAAGGAAATTGACCGGCTTGAAAAGACAAAGATCGAAGAAACAGGATATCGGGAATACAAAGAACTTTTTGGATATTTTTTAGTGGCTGGATTGTTGCTTTTGCTTAGCGCGTTGGTTTTAGAAAATACAGTGCTTTTACGGTTGCCGTAGAGGGGATTAAAGAATTCTATGAAATTTGGTGCAATAGAAAATCTGTTGTGGCTCTGGGCGCTTATTGTTCTGGGTGCTTTTTTGTGGGGAGCGTTTCGTCACCGCAAAGCGCAGATGAGTTTGTTTTCTTCGCAGGAGCTTTTTGCCCAAATTGCCAAAAGTTATGATCCAAAGCGCGCGCAGTTGCGTGCTGTCTTTTTTCTGCTCGTCGTGGTTTTTAGTATTTTCGCTTTGGCGCGTCCACAGTGGGGCTATGAGGTCAGGGAAATCAAGCGCCGCGGAACAGATATTTTACTCGTCGTTGATGTTTCTCGCAGTATGTTGACCCGTGATGTGAAGCCCAATCGTTTACAACG
>CAZNNZ010000132.1:0-2996 GCA_964574575.1 uncultured Planctomycetales bacterium | reverse complement strand
ATTAAAGATTTGATCAAAAAACTTAAAGGGGACCGCATTGGACTTATTGCTTTTGCTGGAGATGCTTTTTTGACGTGTCCTTTGACCGTCGATTACAGTGGTTTTGCTTTAAGTTTGGAAGATTTAAGTCCAAATACAGTTGCTCGCGGCGGAACAAATATTAGTAGTGCTTTGCATCAGGCGCTTAAAGAATACGATACGGCGGTCAGTAAATTTAAGGCGATTATCGTTGTTACAGATGGCGAAAATTTAGAACAAGACCCGATGCCAGAGGTTCAAAAGGCAAAACAGAAAGGTATTAAGATTTTTTCGGTCGGAGTTGGGACGAAAGAAGGCGAGCTTATCCAATTTGAAAATCAAAAAGGTGAACCGGATTTCTTAAAAGATGCCCAAGGAAATTTTGTGAAGTCGCGTCTTAATGAAGAATTATTGCAAAAAATGGCGCTTGAAACTGGTGGGGTTTATGTTCGTGCCAGCGGCACACAGTTTGGGTTGGATCTTATTTATGACCAGGAGATTTCGAAGTTTGAAAAAAAAGATTTTCAAACCAAATCAGAGCGGCACTATTTTGAACGTTTTCAGATTCCGCTGTCTGTGGCTTTGTTGTTTTTGATTTTAGAAATGACTTGGGCGCCGCGAAAAAAAGATGATGAGCTATGATTAAAAGAATCATATTCTTTATTTTAGGTTTAACTTTAGCTTCCAATGCTTGGGCTGCGTCAAAGGAAAGTTTGGTAAAAAAAGGCAATGCACTTTATAAAAAAGGCGATTTTCCTGCAGCAGTAAAGAATTACGAGTCAGCGTTGGTTTATGATTCAGAATCGCCAGCAATCAACTTTGATGCAGGAGTTGCGTATTACAAAATGAAAAAATATGATAACGCTATTGCGCATCTTCAGAAAGCGTTGTTGTCTGACGATGTAAGTTTAAACAAAAATGCACACTACAACTTAGGAAATGCTCTCTACGCGAAAGCAGCAGAGATTGAAGATAAATATCCGGCGCAAGCGTTTGCTTATGCTCAGAAAGCAAAGGAACAGTTTCAATCAGTCCTAAAGATAGATGACAAAGATAAGGATGCTCTATATAATTACGAAGTTGCAAAGAAAAAAGAAGAAGAAATTGCTAAAAAACTTCCGAAGAAAAAATCACCTTTTGGCAAGCAGGGTGATGATGAACAAGAGTCCCAATCACAAAAGCAAGATGGAAGTCCTCAGAATCAGGAAGAAGAAAACAGCAAAAATAAATATGAAAAGGAAGATGCGAAAGATAAATTTGAAGACCCCGATTCAAAAAATAAAGTGAATAATCCTTCGCAGCCCGAGAATAAAGACGGACAGGACAAGAAAGAAGAACAAAAGCCAGAACAGGGCTTTTCGCAGAGTTCCGACGAGAAAGAAAAGTCACCCGAAGAAAAAAAAGAAGTTGGCGCGCAACCTAAGCCTGGAGAGATGACCAAAGAAGAAGCGAAAGCGCTCTTAAAACAATTTGAACAGAGTCCTGAAGCGACGGGCCTGATTAACTTTGATAAACGCAAAACACAAGAAACTTCGGTTTTGAAAGACTGGTAAGATGATGAGGTTTATAAAAATATTTTTGAGCAAGTTTTTAATAGCCGCGTTTATTATTTTGACGCTTTGGGCTTGTGCTTTGCCTGTGTTTGCCGACGATATTTCTGTTGAAGCGACTGTTAGTGAAACGACAGTTGAGTTAGGCAGTGCTTTTCAACTGACGGTTACAATAAATGGTGCAACCGATGGGGTCCCGCCGGTACAGTTGCCTAAAATAGACGGTTTGGAAGTGCGCTATCTTGGGCCTTCAACGAAGATTTCTATTATCAACGGAAAGATGTCGCGTTCAACGGGTATGATGTTTAGTGTTATTCCTCTTAAAACCGGACAATTCCAAATTCCTGCTATTGCAATTACCATTAATTCAAAAGATTATACAACCACTGCGATTGCAATTAATGTCGTTAATCCCGGCAGTCCAAATTCTAGTCAGTCAAGTTCTGGGGATAGCCATTCGCAGTCGGGTTTACAGGATAAAATATTTATCGTTCTTGGCACGCCTAAAAAAGAAGCGTACTTAAATGAACCGATTCCATTGATTATAAAACTTTTTATCAATGAGCTGTCTGTTAAAAATGTGCAATATCCGACTTTTGAGCATGATGGATTTACTGTCGAGGATTTTGGCGAACCGCGGCGAGGCCAGCAGGCTTTAGGGGGCATTGCGTACCAAGTTTTAGAATTTCGCACTTTGATTTATCCGACCCGTGCAGGGGATTTGAATTTAGGTCCGGCGAAACTGGGCGCTAACATTCTACTCAAGAGTTCTCGTCGCGACGATATGCCCAGTGATTTTAGGGATATTTTTAATGATGATCTTTTTGATAATTTTCTGGGCCGTTATGAAACAAAAACGGTCATGCTTGAGAGTGCAAATCTTGGTATTAAAGTTTTGCCGTTGCCAGAAGAAGGTCAGCCTGCGGATTTTTCCGGCGGGGTGGGCAAGTATAGTTTTGAAATGACGGTTAGCCCAACGGCCGTTAAGGTCGGCGATCCACTGACGGTGCGTATGCGTATTACCGGTGATGGGAACATGAAAGCGGTTAACTTTCCTGTTTATAAAGATTCCAAAGATTTTAAAGTGTATGATCCTAAAATTACACAACAAAATGGAGAAAAAATTCTTGAACAGGTTGTTATTCCTAATCATGATAAAGTTGCGCAATTACCTGCGGTTAGCTTTAGTTATTTTGATGCTGTTGACAAACAGTACCGCACGGTAACCAAAGGTCCGTTTACATTAACTGTTACTCCTTTAGGTCACGGCGAGGAAACTAAAGTTTTTGGTTCAAATACACCCAATGTTATTTTGCCTGCACAAGTGCCCGAAGACTTAGGCCAAGGCATTCGTTTTATAAAAGAGAACAGCGGATCCTTGCAAAAGCGGCGATATGTTTTATATCGTGACGGCATCTTCGTTTTAGC
>CAZNNZ010000131.1:0-4744 GCA_964574575.1 uncultured Planctomycetales bacterium | reverse complement strand
TTGCTCTTCTTTTAGATATTTTAGAGCCCATTTATGAATGACGGCGGAATGCTGTCAAACTTGTGACTTTTTTTGCAACTTTCATAGGTAAGATTATGGCAATGCCTGCACCCGAAATATTTGCTGCTTGCCAAATAAAGCACACCGACCCGACGATTGCACGCGTTCCCATTTGACGCCAGTGGACAAATAAACCACCAGCGGCGGCCCCCGAATTGGCAAGGCGTCCAAACCAACCTTGCCTTGTAATCCAGCTCAATTTTTTCGTTAGAGTAATGGTCAGTTTGTGTGTATTGAAAACGGATATATTCAGCTCTTTGAATGGTTGAAACTATAAAGTCAATGTTCCCGATTTGTTCATCGTCACGGCTCCAGTTGCAGCTGCCCCAGCGCACATCGCCATTAAAATAATGATGTTTATTGAGAAATTTGATGGAAAATGATTTACATTCCTCCACTGTCCATCTATTTGAGTGAGCCCAGCGTCCCATAATTGTTTTTCTTTCAAAAATTTCCTAAATCATTAAGGTTTTCGGTCAAGAACACTCACAACCGTGCCGTTAAAAAGCTGTTTAGCCTCATCAATTCGTTGTAGAGATTCAGCGGCTACTCTTAAAAGCATCCTCAATTCGGTAGCGGAATAAAGATGTTGATTGTTTCTTGGGACGGCTGGGACACCAGTTAACGGCTCACTTTGAATCTTTTTCTTAATTTGTGGTTCATCGGTCGCTCTTCGGGCGTGAGTTGAATGGACATGTCCCAAGCGTCCCAGAATATCTTTTTGAATAGGTTGATTGCTGGATGAGAGCGCCGATATTTTTCTGATTTTGAAACCAGTTGGGACGGCAGTTTTAATTCCCACAAGTTCAAAAATCTTTTGCCGGTGTTTATGTCCATCAATTCCTGAGAAGATCACACAACCAAATTTACCGTTTTGCTCAATAAAAAGATGTTCCCCTTTGCGATCATTTCCCGTTTCAGCACACGCCGGACAACGGGCAATAATCGTTAAGCCGCGACGTTTGATGTTTTCCAGTTTTGATAAGTCTATTGCCATTCTGGGGGCTCCTGTCTTTTTAATTTGATTCGACGGAATCCTTTGGCAGACTTACCATCTCGTTTAACAGAGTGAGCTTTTGCCGTCCCAAACAGTTCCAACATGAGCCCTTCAAGTTCTCGATGAACAACTGTAATAGGCTTGGGATTCCATCCCATTGACGGGCAGTATTCCGCGTAAGCTTCAATGATTTCTGGGACAGATAAGTCCTGATGGTCATCGCGTTCAATTCGTTCAACCAGAAAATGACGTAGGCTGTCGCTTTCGGCCAGTAATGCGTCAACAACACTCTCTTGGGATGGAGGCATTTGTATGTCACCAAACTGCTCAATATCTTTTAGAAGCAAAGCCAAACCTTCAAGCGCCCAGTTTAAAATGCCTGAACCTTCCTGCTCGATAAGAACATCTGCAAAATTTGGGATTTTCTTTGTTGGTGCCGGGCCTTCAAAACGACAGATTAAAAGACGTCGCTTCCATGCTCCTATGTCGCCATCCAATTTGACTTGCAGACGTGAGTTCGCAGTAATTACAATGCAAAAATTACCCTGCATTTGAAAATTGCCGGTTCCACCTTTTTGCTCGGCATCAAATAAATCGCCACCCACTAAACCTTTAATAACGTATGCTCCTTTTTCCGAGAGAAATTCTCCAGGCACATCAACGCCAATGAGTAATGTTTTTTTGAGATAACGATAAAGTTCAAAGCGTTCACTCAAATGCCGTGTGCGTAGTTCCGTGACGTTTATTTGTCCGATTAGTTTTTGGATGATCAGGGCGAGAGTGGATTTCCCGCGACCTGGCAGTCCTTCCAAAATTAAAAATCTTTGAATGAGGTTATTGCCAAGAAGACAAAGCCCGACGTATTTTTGAATAATCAGCGCATTTTCAACGGTAACGGCAGGCAATAATAAATCGCTTAGAAATTTGTCACATCGAGCGTTTGTATCAAAAATAATCGGGCAGTAATTGCGGGAGAACAAATCAGGCGAGAAAGGTAAAAGATCAGCTTGGTCTTTGAAAACAATAACACCATTGGCCAGATGCACGTAGTTGAATGCTTTTTTAAAGGCGTTTCGCTTTTCACAGATTCCTTTAAGCTGCGCGACGATATGATTGAGTGTTGTCGCTGTTCGTTTTGTTTCGAGTGCCGGAATATTTTTCTCTCGTGAGACAGAAAGCAGACGTTCCGCGATTTCATTCTTGATGAGGTGCTCGGTAATATCCCTATAAATTCCAGTTTTATCATCGTAGCGGTAGAAAGACCGCTCATCCGGTTCATAAATTTGAATGTGCTCGACGTTGTGAAGCCCGGCCCAGAAACTTTGATTGATTCCTATGAGGTTTCCGTATTTGTTGAAATAATAAGGTCTACCATATTGGTCAACTAAAGTATTGAATACCGGATCGTTGTCCGTCGGAATTTCGCCGTCTTGAGTAGGTATATAATCGGCAAATATTTTGAGCAAATCCGTTGCATTGATTGAAGCAATAGGTTCATCATGTTCAACCATGTAAACTGTTTCGGTGTCAGGATGAATTGATCCCGGCCCGACGACCTGAGTGCCGTGTGAAATAATCTCCCCATGATCCTGAGCATCCTTTTTGAGTTTTACTTTTTTATCAATGCCCGGACAAATCAAATAAAAGTGAGCACCCTTTTTCGGTGTCTTGACGGTAAACGTCAAAGGCAAATGTTCTCGTGCATAAGTGACCATTTCAGGCGAGTCTGCGTCAACAATGACCAAATTGCCACGTCCGCCAAAAACGCCGTAATTATTGCCTTCATTAAACCATTGTTGAATGTCGGTCAATAAATGGGGATGATTGGGCCAGTCCTTTTCAAAAGGTTTTTTGGACTTTGGAAGCAGTTTTACAAAGCCAAAATCAGGATTGTGTAATTGCTGAGGGATTGTCATTGTGGGAACCTTTAGTCGATGGTTTTACGACGGCCTTAAAGAATCTCAGGAAGCTTTCAGCACGGGCGGCAGCCTCGTCAAAGGCCAGCGTTTCGCCGTATTCTTTGAAATAGATTTCCTGAAATTCTTCTATTGCCTGTTTAGATAGCATGAATTTTTCGCTCCTACTTGTAGATGGCGAAAAATCACCCAAAGGAGATAAATTCTTACAAACAGGTATAAAAGATTGAAAAAATTCTTGGATGGCGGCCCGGTGAATTCACCGGAGGAAGATTAAGCGATGAGCTTGAGACGTATTTTGTAGGCTTTTACATCTTTGTAAGGAAAAAACGGATCGCTTTGGATATGGAAGGCGGTTTTTAGCGTTTTGGAAAGCAGTTGCTTAATTTTTTTAGTTTTATTCGGAGCTTTTATTATTGAGAATCCTCTGTTTTGAGATTTTGCGGATATGTTTTCATCATACTCAAATCCAAAGTCCTGTTCGGTTCTTTTTGTGCTGACAGCTTTTCGTGATGAAGATTTGTCCCAAGCTATTTCCCCCTGATTTTCTGCCAACGTTATTAGAAATTCCCATTGTTTATTTGGTCTATGACTTTTCGAGTCCTCAAATCCCATTTCTTTATAATCACGGCGGATAGTTTTACCTTTACATTTAATATTGAGGGTATGTCCATCGATAAACTCAATGGTTATGTCTTCCCATTTTGCATCGAGCGGTAGCGACATTGGTAATTGCTTGGTATCTTGGGTTTGGCCAAATAACATATGACGATATTTATTTTTAAAAGATTCAAATTTTTTCAAATTTAAGTAAATTTCGATTTTACGACTGTCACGAAGAAAGTCATCGGCGTTAAAATACAATACCCCTTCATCTTTCAAATATTCCAAAGCATCATGCCGAATAGTATTTATTATGGGCGCAGGTTCATTTAAGACAATGCGCCCCGCCGGTTTAATCCGAAATTTTTTATCAATTTCACAAAAAAGGCTCTTAATGGCATTGATTTGATCTGGTTCGAGATCATTGAGCGCCCTGTCCTTCTTAAATCTATAAATTTTATACCAACTGTCAAATACAGGTAAGACTTCGATTGAAATGGATGTTTTAGGGTCAATATTTACTGGCTCTCTATAGCTGTCTCCATGCATCGGATTACTAGGTCTGATAATTTTAAATGGGAAGCTGGCGGGATCGACTTTTATAAGATGTTTTCCTTTATCAAGCCATTGCAGGGATAAAAGGACTTCGTTGCGCGAGCAGGCAATTAGGCCGTTTTCCTTAGTGCGTTTTAATTGGATATTTTTACACTTCGAGGGGTAATAAAGTGACGCGATAGCATTGATGATAAGGTCTTTTTTTTCTTCTGTGGACAAGTCACTTCTCTTTTCAGTGTCATGAATTGTGAGATAATCTTGCTGGATTATTGGGTTCACTCTTACACCTCTCGAATTCCGTAAAACAATCGAATTTTATAAACGACAACATTATAATCTTTTATAACCTTTTTGAAAATAAAATTTAGCAGAGCAAGTTTTATGAATTGTAATCGTAAGTGCGACAAATAAAAAAGAAGGCCTCATAGATCTTTGGAAAAAACTGTTACTTTGTGAGTTGAGAACAAGCAAAGAACAGGAGACCTATGAAGCCAAGAGATTGTAACACTGCGGTGAAGAAGTATGTGCATTTAACGGAAAGAGATCGATATCAGATCGAAGGGTTGCTCAAGGGCAAAAAGGATGTTGAAGAAATCGCGGCGATATTAGGACG
>CAZNNZ010000130.1:4075-4778 GCA_964574575.1 uncultured Planctomycetales bacterium | reverse complement strand
TTAGCTTTGTCACTGCGCAGCGGTTCACTGCCGGCTCCGATGCGCGTCGAAGAAGAACGAACCATTGGACCGCTTTTAGGAAAAGATTCGATTAACGCCGGTATCAAAGCAGCTGTTATGGGCTTTCTTTTGGTTATCGGGTTTATGGTGATTTATTATCTTTTGGCCGGCTTGATTTCGGGCATCGCACTTTTTTTTAACATCATTCTTATTTTTGGAACTTTAGGTTTGCTCAATTACTTAGTCGGAGGATCCGCCGTTACCCTAACTTTACCGGGCATCGCTGGTATTATTTTGACCCTGGGTATGGCCGTTGACTCTAACGTCCTTATCAATGAACGCATCCGTGAAGAATTAGCCAACGGCAGGCCGATGTCGACCGCCATTGCCAACGGGTATAACCGTGCCTTTAGCGCAATTTTTGACTCAAATTTAACAACCTTGATCGCCGCTGTGATGCTTTTTCAATTTGGTTCAGGCCCGATCAAAGGATTTGCCGTCACGATGTGCATCGGTGTCGCTACGTCTTATTTCTGTGCGATTATGCTGACACGCCTGATGGTGATTACATGGGTGCGCTGGAAAAAACCCAAGACAATCGAAGCTTAGAAACAAGGTAATATTGACATGATTATTAAGTTTATCCCTTTCATTCCCCATGATACGAAAATCGATTTCTTCGGTCACCGGTTTTATGCGTTTC
>CAZNNZ010000130.1:0-4065 GCA_964574575.1 uncultured Planctomycetales bacterium | reverse complement strand
CATGCTCTTTCAATTTGGTTCCGGCCCAATCAAAGGATTTGCTGTCACTTTAGCCTTGGGACTTATCGCCAGCATGTTTACCGCGCTTTATGTGACGCGCACGCTTTTTTTGATTCTTCTGCATTTTGGTTGGCTCAAAAACCTGCCTATGCTTAAACTCATCGGAGAAACAAAAATCGATTTTGTCCGTTACCGTTACGTTTTTCTTTCTCTTTCTGCTATCGTCATCGCGGTCACAATGTTTCTTTTCATACAGAAAAAAGACGCCGCTTACGGCATTGATTTTGCCGGTGGACAGATACAAGAATATAAATTTACGACTCCGATCGCTTCCGAAAAACTCAGAGAAATACTTAAAGAAGCGGGAGTCACGGAACTGGTTATTCAGCGATTTGACAAAAACCCCGAGAACGTGATTATCCGCACATCCGACGACACTTTTGCATCGGTAGAAAAAGCCCTCAAAGAAAAACTTTCAGATAATCCAGCCCAACTCTTGCGTATAGAAAAAGTCGGACCAATAGTCGGCAAGCATTTGCGTGAACGTGCCGTTTGGGCAATTGTGCTAGCTATGGGCGGCATTCTTGTTTATGTCGGCTTTCGTTTTAAGCACTGGGACTTTGCCACCGCCGGCGTCATAGCCTTAGTCCACGATGTTTTAGTGGCCTTAGGCTTAACCGTCTATTTTGGGCATCAGGTTGATCTTTTGACTGTCACGGCACTTTTGACAATCGCCGGTTTTTCAATCAATGACACCATCGTCATCTACGACCGTATTCGCGAAAATATGGCCAAAGCGCGCAAATACGACTTGCGCGAAATTATCAATTTGAGCGTTAACCAAACCTTAAGCCGTACGATCTTGACGAGCTTTACAGTACTCATGGTTACCGCCGCACTCTATTTTTGGGGAGGAGAAGTGCTAAATACTTTTGCACTCTGCTTGATGATCGGCTTTATCGCTGGTACTTATTCGACCGTTTATATCGCGGCTCCCTTAGTCATCGCTTGGCAAAAAAAGGCGAAATGAGCCTTCCGACAAGGCCAACGTAATCTGCCATGATGTTTCGTTCGCTAAAACTTTATGTCGAACAAACCATTGATGTTGATGAAATCATTGCCGAGCTTGTGGCCTTCCATTACCGCCGGGCCAAAGAAGTCATTCAAGAAGGGGACTTCTGCCAACGCGGTGAAATCATTGATATTTTTCCAACCAATTACGACGGGCCGATTCGCGTTGCGTTCGACGACACTCAAATACAATCCATCAATAGTTTTAATATCCAATCCGGCAAGGCGATTTGGCAGCACAAAATCGCGATCGTTTTGCCGCATAAAGCCGCTCTAAATAAGTCGCCTTTTAATTCTGAAACGCCACTTAATGCTTTTGTTGATATTCAAAAAGGCGATTATGTCGTCCATAATCATCATGGCATCGGCCGCTTTTTAGGCTTGACGCACTTAAACATCAACAAAGAAAAACGAGATCTGTTGGTTATTGAATACGCCGGCGGAGACAAACTTTTTATCCCGCAGCACGACATAAATCTCGTCCAAAAGTATGTGAGTTTTCAAAAAAAGCCGCCGCGGCTCTACAAGCTAGGCAGCAAAGAATGGCAAAAAGTACGCGATGGGATTGAAGAGCGTTTACGGCGTTTTGCTGCCGAGCTTCTGCGCATTCAAGCTCTGCGCGCGACGGTTAAAGGAACAAAATTCTCAGCCGACACTCCATGGCAAAAAGAGTTTGAAGCCAAATTTCCCTTTACCGAAACGCCCGACCAAACTAGCGCCACTGCAGAAATCAAAGCAGACATGGAATGCGAACAGCCGATGGACAGGCTTTTATGCGGCGACGTCGGTTTTGGCAAGACTGAAGTGGCCCTGCGCGCTATCTTTAAAGCCGTTATGGATAATAAACAGGTCGCTGTTTTAGTGCCGACAACCATTTTGGCTGAACAACATTTTTATAATTTTACCCGTCGGATGAAAGACTTTCCGGTAAAAATTTCGATGCTCAGTCGCTTTCGAACCCGGCGCGAACAAATCCAAACAATTAAAGAATTACATGATGGCACGGTAGATGTTGTCATAGGTACGCATAGACTATTATCGAAAGACATCGCTTTGAAAGATTTAGGACTGATTATTGTAGATGAGGAACAACATTTTGGCGTACGCGCTAAAGAACGGCTTAAACATTTGAAACTCCTAGTCGATGTTCTCTCGATGAGTGCCACGCCTATTCCACGTACTCTTTATATGGCGATTTCCGGCGTCAAAGATATGTCCGTTATTTCAACTCCACCACAAAACCGCATTCCTGTCGTCACACATATCGTCGAGTTTGATGAAGAGTTAATCCAAGATGCCATTGAGCGCGAACTAAGGCGCGGCGGCCAAGTTTTTTTTCTACATAATCGCGTGCAAGATATTGAACAAATTGCTAAGATCATCAAACGTTTAGTGCCGCAAGCGAATATTGCAATCGGGCACGGTCAAATGCCTTCAAGACTTTTGGAGGAAATTATGTTAAAATTTTTGACCGGTCAAGTCAATGTGCTTATTTGTACGACGATTATTGAGTCAGGCATTGATATTCCCAACGCAAATACTTTGATCGTCAATCGCGCCGACCGTTTTGGGTTAAGTGAATTGCATCAATTGCGCGGGCGGGTAGGCCGCTTTACCAATCAGGCTTATGCGTATTTTATTACACCGCCTAAGCAAAGTTTAACCAAGTTGACCCAAACCCGTCTGCAGGCTTTAGGAAAATACAGCGAATTAGGCGCAGGGTTTCAAGTGGCATTTGAAGATTTGCAAATCAGAGGCGGAGGAAATTTGTTAGGACAGGAACAAAGCGGCTATATCGCGGCCGTCGGGTTTGACCTTTACTGCCGGCTTTTAAAAGAATCTGTTGAGCATTTAAGAAAATCTAAGGAGCAAGTTACTCATGTTAAAGCATAAATATTTTCTTTTGTCTTTATTTTTTATTTTTACAACTGCACTGCCCGTTTACGCAGCTATTGAAGACACCATTGTCGCCGTCGTCAACGAAGAAGTGATTACACTAAATGACCTTAAAGATTATATTGAAACGCTCACAACGCAAATGCGGCTCGAAGGAACAAATTCGGGCGATATTCAAAAATTTATGAATGACATGGCCCAAAACGGACTGGATCGACTCATCGAGGATAAAATACTTTTAAACGCCGCCAACAAAAATGAAGCCGATTTAAATCTCCAAGATCCTAAAGGAGAAGGACGGCGTAAAGAAGAAATTGAAGATCAAGTTGACCGTCGTCTGGCTGGCATTAAAGCGCAATATAAAAGCGAAGAGGAATTTTTAAACGCTATTTTAGACCAAGGCGTTTCGGTAACCGATGTCCGCAAACGAATTGCTAATCAAATCAAAACCAAACGATTAGTTGACCAACAAATCCGCGCAAAAATTTATGTCAACCCGCAGGAAATAACCGCATACTACAAAAATCATTTTGAAGAATATAAAAAACCTGAACGCGTCAATCTCGAATCAATTTTTATTGCCAAAGGCAGTAACCCGCAAGTTTCCCGCGAAAAAATTGACGAAGTACTGGCCAAACTTAAAAATGGTGAAGATTTTAAAAAACTTGCCAAAGAATATTCGCAATCGCCATCTATCGGTATCATCAAAAAAGGACAAGCTTTGCCCGAAATTGAACGGGTTGTTTTTAACCTTTCTATTGGGGAAACATCTTCAGTTTGTGAGGTATCCAATGGATTTTACATTTTTCGTTTAACAGGCCACATCAAGGAAGAATTAGCGCTGCTAGAAGAAGTCAAGGACAACATTTACAATCAAATTTTTCAAAAGAAATTTTCAGATAAATTCAACCTGTGGCTTGAAAAACTCAAAAAAGAAGCGTTTGTTGATATTAAGAAAAATTTATAATATGAAAAAAATCATCAGCATTACCTTAGGTGATCCGTCGGGCATAGGCCCCGAAGTCACCGCCAAAGCGCTCCACGATCCATCTATACGCAGGTTGGCTCATTTTAAAGTCATTGGCGATGAAGTTCTTT
>CAZNNZ010000129.1:0-4998 GCA_964574575.1 uncultured Planctomycetales bacterium | reverse complement strand
TTTGAAAAGATCAAATTTTGTCGCACTATGAGTTACAACTCACCTGTAAAAGTCATAAGCAAAATAAATTTGACTCCATAGGTAGAGATAATGTAGACTTATAGCAAATCTACAGAGTTCTACTCAGTTCTTAAACTCAATCTACAGTACTATTTATTTATATTTATGATGATTGCACTGCATCAGAAAAAACTGTCCTTTTTTAACCGTTTAAGCGCGCTGATGATTTTGTTGTGCTTTTTGGGCACGACCATAATCCCACCGTCTTCTGCGCAGGAAATCTTTCTGCCCGCGCCGGGGACGATGGTGGGTTTAAGTTCGGCCTATGCTCCTGCTCAATTGTTAGGGTTGCGAACGCATAAGGAAAATCCATTCCGTTTTGATTTTATTCTCGATACGGGAGAAAGCCGTTTGTCGCCTACAGAGGTTAATACACAATCTTCAGAGTTGATTAAATACTTTTTAACGGCGTTGACTCTTCCGGAAAAGGATTTGTGGGTCAATCTTTCGCCGTATGAAAAGAATAGAATTATACCGGATGAGCTTTCTCAGACAGCGATGGGAAAAGAATTGCTTGTACAGGATTATTTTCTTAAACAGCTTTCTTCATCGCTAAGTTATCCCGAAAATGAATTAGGCAAACAGTTTTGGGCGCGTGTTCTTAAGGAAGCTAAAAGTAAGTTAGGGGCAACGGATATTTCCGTTAATACTTTTAATCGTGTTTGGATAGTCCCGGATAAAGCGGTTGTGTACGAAAATAATGACGTAGTTTTCATTGGTGAAAGTCATTTGAAGGTGATGTTGGAGGAGGACTTTGTTGCGATGCAACAAGACAGTGTAGTGAACGGTCGCGACCGTTCACTACAGCAAAAGACAGAAGCTAACGCTCTTAGTTCCTCAGTCATTCGCGAAATCATCCTTCCCGAGCTGGAAAAGGAAGTCAATGAAGGCAAAAATTTTGCCAAACTCCGTCAGATGTACGGTGGCATGATTTTAGCGGCGTGGTATAAACAGACGCTCAAAGATAGTTTATTAGGCCGTACTTATGTGGATGGGAAAAAAATGTCAGGGATTGATATTCCTAATGAAGATATTAAGGAAAAAGTTTATGCACAATATCTTGAAGCTTTTAAAAAAGGCGCGTATTCACTGATTAAAGAAGAAGCTGACCCCTTAAGTGGTGAGACAATTCCACGGAAATATTTTTCGGGTGGGTTTAAAGGAGATGTTGCAAATATTTTGCAGCGGCATCAGGCCAGCAGCAGTATTTTGGGGTCAGAGCGTATGCTTAAAGGATTAGCCGCGGGTATGGCTGTTTTGATTGGTGTTGTTTTAATCCGTCCACCGCAAACAGCTGGCGGGGCACCTTTTATAGAAAGTCTGGATGAAACTCAGATATTGAGAACGAATAGCCCAGAAGAAGAACAGCTCGCTGAGCGTCGGGGATATTGGCTTAGTTTAGCGAATGAAAATTATGAAGCGGTTTTTAAGCGCGCACAGGAGTTTATCAATGAACCGTTTGCTTATGAGGTTTTAGAAAAAGCCGCTTTTGCAGCGCCCAATGGGCCCTTTATTACCTCCGTTCAAAATGCTTTTATGTATGTTGACAATTACATAAATCATCCTCGATCTTGGGAATTGTTGGAGTCGATTTCAAAGCTGTATGGAAATCAGGGGTATTATGTGGCAATCTCCTACATTGATAAGCCCTATGCGGGGAAAGTCCTTGATGTATTGCTTAAGTATCATCCGCGCTATATTTTTCAAGAAAAATCGTATATCCGCGGTATCGATCCTGCCAAAAGCAAAAACCAAGTCCTGAAGATTCTTAGGCAAAGCAATAATTCGGTTACAAAAAAAGTTTTGGAAGTTTTCGATTCTAAATATGACTGGGAAACAAAAGAAATGATGATTGCTTTATTACACAGTTTAGTCAGCGGCGAACTTTCTTTGCAGTCAGCGGCAGATATTGTTAACGATAATTCTAAGTTTGCCGAGGCGTTAGTGAAAACTTTAGGACGCAAAGACTATTTGGCTGGGGGTTCTATAGAGTACGCGTTTTTAAATTTGTCTGAAGCCTTTTATAAGAACAACAAACAATCAGAATTAGGGCAGTTAAAAAAGACGCTAGAAAACACGCCAGTGATAAATGTAATCTATCTTATGGCGTATGGTGGGTTTAATTCTCAATGGGGTTATGATTCACTAAATCGTTATTTATTTGACTGGCTTATCCCTCAGTTGCAAAGTAATCCGCAGATACTTAAGAATTTTATTGAAAGAGAAAAAACAGGCGGACAAGCGCTGCGTTCATTTTTTCGTTTAGCCGCTGAATTTGATCGATTGGAAGAGATTTTATCTGGATTGGATAGTGCAACAGTAGATGTATTATTGAAACATTTTATTTGGGGTAGAGGGCAAGACCTTGAGATTGAACTTGGTAGCCAGGTTCGTGTTAATAATCTTGCAGTTATAATGATGCTCGCATCAAATTTGTTACAACGTTCTGACATTACTAGTCAAAATGCGGAATTTTATCACCAGGCGCTTAAGCAAACAAAGCAGAATATTATGGAACTGGACGGGAGATATTTTTTGGCAATATCAAATCGTTATTTAAAGAGAGGATTCGTTTCCGATCTAATTGACACTAAGATTACAGAAAACGCGGAGAAAAAACCAGAGAGACAGTTCTTTCAATCAGCCGAAAAATTACTCTTGAGGCCTATCGGTCCAAAAGTCTTTATCCTAGCAGCGAAAAATAATCCTATAGATGCTACGGATTGGTTGGCTTTTTTTAAACGAGCTGATATCCCGGAAATTTGGCAAATTAGGCAAAACATTATTGATTCAGATCCGGCAATGAAGATTTTATCAGATATTGCAAGCACACAGTACGATGCTGATGCACAAAAAGATATGGTCATTAAAGAAAGAATGGCGCTTTTATTAGATGCGTTGGCAACAGGAGAAATGACTATTGCGCAGGCCCGGGATTTGGTTCGTGAGCCTTTTGCTTTTGTTCGGAAATTAGTTCGTATTCAGGCTAAGCCGCAGCATTTAGGAAGTTTTGCCGTGGAAAAATATTTGTCCGATTTTTATTTGCGGATGGTTCGTGAAATTAATGATTTGCATGAACAGCCGGACGCGATACGCTTTAAATCGATTGAACAGGCCACTGTGCAGGATCTCTATATGTTGATGGTCGAAGGTGAACAGGAAATTTTTACTTCGAGTTTTAATGGGATTTTTAATCGACTATTGGACAAGATGAAAAAGTCTGGGGTCAGTGGACAACAACTTTTGCAACAAACTGATTATAATCGTTTTCGGAGTTTTGTACGTTTGTTGACGGGATTCGGTCGTTTGAATGACTTTTTGGCTACGATGGACGAGGCAGGGCAGAAGGAATTGATCAATAAATTCGCAAGGGGTATTGAAAAAGAAAAGAATTCTCTTGAGCAAGCGGTGGTTGTTGCCGAAACGTTCGGCATGGTTAAAGATAAACCGCTGCTTATGATGTTGCAAAAAATTGTTCATGAAGAATATAATCGGGCCGCTCGTGAAAAGCATGAACAGGGAATGGTCCTTTATGGTCTTTTGAGTGGTTTCTTCGGGCAAGACGCTTTAGTAGATGAGGGTTGGTTTAAAGAGATGTCTGAGAAATATCCGCTTGCAAAAGTGTCGGGGGTTGCCAGCAACAAGCTTTTTAACGCACGTGGCGAAAATATTCAACAGCACTTCTTTTATTACGATGAGGGTGGAGATGGGCAAGCATCGTTTAATCATTTTATTTCGACTTATAAATCTGATAGTGAGTGGAAAATTTACTATGAAGAAAATTATGTGCGAATTGTGGGCAGTGAATTTGGGAAAAAGGTGATCATACTCGCTAATAAGCCGAGCAAAGATAATCAAGATAAAGGTGTCGAAGATATTGCCGCTTATTTGAAGGCGCAAGGGTTACAAAGACACATGGTGGTTCACCGCGGGCATAGTTATCATGCGTATAAGACAATTGAGAAAATTCAGCCAACGGATATTATTGTTTCTTTAGGGTCTTGCGGCGGATTTAATAATGTGGCTAAAGTTTTGGAAAAGTCCTCACAAGCCCATATTCTTTCGACAAAGGGAACAGGGACAATGTATGTCAATGATCCGCTTCTCAAATTATTAAACAATGCGATGTTAAAAGGCGATATTGATTGGGTCATATTTTGGGTGGCCGCAGAAAAAAGTATTTCATCGACACATTTTAATCTGTATGTCGCTCCGCATAAAAACTTAGGGGCGCTTTTTATCAAGGCTTTTAACGCAATGACTAAGCATGACGGTGAACAAGTCCAAAAAGTATCGTTGGGTGATTTAGATGATTTAGGTAACCAAGAAGCAGGTAGAAGTGTATTAAACGCTGCAGCTGATAGTTACGCAAGATTAGCGAATGCCGGTGCATGGACGGATCAAGATTTCCGTTCTGAGTTTTTCCAGTTATATACTTTAATGACGACGTGGTCGGGACGGTTTGATCTTATTGCGTTTTTTAATGATTATGGGCAAGAAAGAGAACTTCCGGCGGTCAGCCAGGTGATCTCAACGATAGCCCAGCACGGAATGCTTAAGGAATATAATGCCGCGGTTGACGGGAGTTGGGACAAAAATTAGCTCAAGGTTCGGGATCTGTGACTTCGGCTTCAAGTTCTCTTGAAAGTAATCCGGGTGGTATTGATTTAGATGCAGGAAAATTGAACTTGGAAATCAAGCGCAATGCTTCGTCTGCTTTAGTTCCTGAGTTTTTTGGGTTCGAGAATTTTGTGCCTATTGATGGTTTGGCGCCTATGATCATTAATGTTACACCAATTACTAACCTTCCGCTGATGTTGGGTTTGTTCGAAACTGGTGCAGGGAAGGAAAATCGAAACTTAGGGTTGGTCGGGGATTTTGCCGCGAAAGAATAATTTGACATAAAAGGCAAGTTACGCTAAAATCCACACCTTCCAA
>CAZNNZ010000128.1:1279-5092 GCA_964574575.1 uncultured Planctomycetales bacterium | reverse complement strand
AGTCCCGAACACGAGCGCCTTTTGCGAGTATTCGGGGCAGGCGCAGTTACGTCGGCCAGGCGCTTTTAAAATTACCTAACTGTCATCAAATGTTGTACCAATATACATTATCTGCTAAAGAATTCAACAGAAAATCCGCGATTAACGATTCAAGCGGCGATTTCTCTCTTCAATGTATTTCTTTTCCATCAAATCGCTGCGCTTTATTCCAATGCTTTCTAAGGCCAAATCAGAATTGCGGCTATACGACCTGCAAAAAACGCTCAGCTCTTTTAAAGTTGTAATTTTTAGATCCGCGAGTCTTTTAAGCGCCAAAGCTCTGACCTGAACTTCGACAATGATGTCCTTGGGCAAAAGTCCAGCCTGCTGCGCCAAACGATCACGATAAACCGTACTCGTCGACATCGATTTTGTTGCGCGGGTTTCATAATCATATTTATAAATATGAGACAAAAGGACTTTTTGCTGTTCCATGCCGCTGGTTTCGCTGACCTCATCAATAACACGAAAGACGCGATCTCCGACGTGATAACGTTTTAGAACAATAAAAACATCAATAAGCCGCACCAGCTCCTCAGGGATATTCATCGGCTCATTCTGCAAGCGCAAAATCGCCTCTCTCGACGACAAAGCATGAATAGTCCCAATACAATATTTCCCGATATTCGCGGCCGTAATCATATCGCGCGCTTCTTCCCCGCGCACCTCACCGACGATAATCCTCTCGGGGCGCATACGCAAACTGTTTTTGACAAGATCCGCCAACGAGAAATCTTCTCCGCTTTCAAGCCGTGAACAGCTATCTTCAAAATCCGTATTTAGTTCGAGCGTATCCTCAATAACGACAATACGATCATTCTCGGGAATAAAACTAAACAAAGCATTGAGCAAAGTCGTTTTGCCAACCCCCGGCCCGCCGGCAATAATCATATCGGCAGGACGAATTGACAACCCTTCTAAATAAAGCCATAGCTGTGCGGCAACCTCATATGTAAAGGAACCGGCCGAAATCAAATCAAAAATACTCAGTGGGTCTAATTTCGCTTTGGTAATTGTTAACTGCGGCCCAAACGGCGACTTGATAATATTGACGCGGCCTTCGAGATTGGGAAGCTCAATATTCATAATATTGTCAACAGTTTTACGACCTGAAAAAAGAACAAGTTTATGGACAAAAAGATCCAATTCTTCGCGTGTGCGAAAACATGCACCGCTGGAGACTAACCCTTTTTGAGAATGATGAATATAAATCGGTTTAATCGCATTGATGATAATATCCTCAACTTCAAAATCCGACATCATAGGATGAATAACGCCATAAGATAAAAACTCTTCAACAAATTTTTGCTTAACATCTGCGTCAGAAAGCTCGATAGCTTCATATTTAAAATTTTGGCCATTGTCCTCACGTAAAAGCTCTGCAAGCTCTGTGTGAACCGTGGCTTCTCTTTCAGGATATTCCTGCAAAAGCCGTATCTTGCCATAAAGACGTTCGACGAGTCTATATTCCAACTGTATTTGTTTTTGATATTCCATGATATCTTTCTCCTGTCAATGAATGTCCGATGGAAAAGTTGGTGTATGAACGGGTTTTTGCCCGGCAGAGTTTTTTATAATTTCCTCGGTCGGCCGCGAAATGACAACAGCGGCTTTGTTAAGGTCTAAATATTCATTAGCCAAGCGTTTAATATCCTCGGCTGTTACCGCGTCGATATAGTAGTCATACGCTTGGTAGTAATTATAGCCATTGCCCATAAGTTCATCAAGGGCACAAGTAAATCCCAGAGAGGAATCCGTTTGCAAATTCATCGCAAAAGAACCTTTAAGATATGTTTTCATCTCCAAAAGCTCTTGGGCCCCAACCCCATTTTGACGAATATCCGAAATAATTTTAAGAAGCAGGCCCTTAACCTTTTCGATACTCTCGTCGGTCGTTTGCACAAAAAAGGAAATCATTCCCATATCCCGCGCAGGCGTATATCCCCCCCCTAAAGTATAAGCTTCGCCAAATTCATCACGAATCGTCGTAAAAATCCGTCCGCTAAAAGACGAACCTAAAAGCGAACCTAAAACCTCCATCGCAAAACGATCCTTGTTCTTCATATCAACACCCTGAAAACCCATCATGAGCATCGCCTGATTTTTATCAAGTCGTATTGTTTCCTGACGCGTTTCTACTGGCGGGCTTTCACTAAAAGTTAAAAGCGAAACATCTTTTTTTGTCAAACTGCCAAAGTTTTTCTTTATCGATTCTAAAACCTTCGCACTGTCAATATCACCAAAAATTGAAATCACCATATTGTTAGGCACAACATACTTTTTATAAAAACCTTCGATGTCGTTGACAGAAATTTTCTCGACGGATTTAAGCGTCCCTAAATTATCCAAACGAAAAGGATGCGTCAAAAATAATCTTTCACGCAAATGCCGGGATGTCACAGCCCTGATATTATCTTCCTGACGGATTAAAGCCGTTGTGACATCTCTTTGATGACGATCCAGCTGGCTTAGGGGAAATGCCGGATTTTTAATAATATCCGCCACCAAATCAATGGCAAAACCTATATCCTGCGAAAGTCCGTTAAACGTCAACGCAAAACTATTGCGCCCCGAAAACGGCGCCAAATTAGCACCCCGCGACTCGACAGCTTGCGCAATATTTTCGGCGCTTTGACGCTTGGTTCCCGACGTTAAAAGACGCGAAGTCAAATGGAATATTCCGTTATTCTCAACAGTTTCCTGTCCACTGCCGCCGCCAAAAACCATATTAATCGAAACAATCGGCACACTGTGATTTTCGCGCAAAAGAATTGTCAAACCATTCTCAAGTACAACTTTTTGAATTTCAACTGCCGAATTAACCGACGTCTCTTTAGACGTCTTAAAATTTTCTTTTTTAGGTTTTAAAATGACCAAAGACAATTTGTCGTCATAAAGATATCGCTTGGCCACACGCCTGATATCTTCGACGCTAATTTTTTCGACCGCCTGCACATATTTTTTTGAGAAATTATAATCCCCAACAAACGCTTCATCAACCGCCGCACTGTCGGCAACGCCCTCTGAGGTCAAACGGCCAAAAATATGTTGAGACAGGATTTGACGCTTAACTTTTTGAAGCTCATCGGGCTTGACCCCACCTTGAGCAATCAAATGGATTTGCTCTTTAACAGACACGATCGCCGCATCGACGTTCACCTCATCCAAAAGCATTTCAATTTCAAAAATGCCGCGATCAAGCGGTGTAAAATTAGAAGCACTAATCGACCGGACAAGTTTTTTATTAAGAAAAACCTCTTTGTAAAGACGCGAACTCTCCCCCTGCCCCAAGAGTATCGCCAAAACATCCATCGCAAACATATCTGGGTCGCGCAAACTCACACCGCTATAGGCCAGAGAAACACGCGTCAAATCCGTCGGATATTCGGCGAGATTTCGACGCTCATTAATCTGCGGCGGTTCAGGCGCTAAGTTGCGAATGACAGCAGGTTTACGTACAAAATCTTTAAAAATTTCACGGACTTTGGGCAAAATTTCCTGACTAGAAACATTCCCCGCAATTGAAAGCACGATATTATTCGGCGCATAATGAGTCTGATAATAATCAACAAAATCTTCTCGCTTAAGGGCGCGCAACAATTCTTCATATCCAATAATCGGAATTGCATAAGGGTGCTGTTTAAAGGCTGTATCAAAAACCATCTGACTCAAATAACGGTCAGGATTATCTTTGTAAAGCCGCATTTCACCATAAACAACTTCTCGTTCTTTTTGAATTTCTTGCGAATCAAATTTCGAATGGGTCAACATATC
>CAZNNZ010000128.1:0-1269 GCA_964574575.1 uncultured Planctomycetales bacterium | reverse complement strand
CCGAAATAATATCCAACCCTTGATCAAAACTATTCTTAGGCAGGGTTAACGTATAGATCGTATAATCAAAACTCGTCGAAGCATTGATTTCTCCACCTAAAGACTGAACTTCCCGAGAAATTTGCCCGACAGCGCGTTTATCTGTTCCCTTAAAGAGCATGTGCTCAAGAAAATGAGAAATCCCAGTTCCCATGTATTTGCCTTCCGTTGCTGAACCGGCTTTAACCAATCCATACAGGGAAACCGTCGAACTTGCGGGCATTTCACTAATCAAAACCGTTAAACCGTTTTCTAAAACAAATTTTTGTGTTTGAATTTCGCCAGCACGATTTTCTAGGGCAGAAACAAGCCCAGCGCTAAAACAAAAGACAATACTTAAGATCAAACTCAAAAGATTTTTATTCATCCGAATTTCCTTTAATTAACAACACCTTTATGTCTATCAATTATTTTTCAAATCTTTTAAAAGATTACGGATATCGGTCGGAGCGTTGCGTGCAACTTGAGAACAGATATAAACGAGAATAGAAAATTGCCAACCCTCTTCTGGTCCGGCAATCAAACCCGTTGTGACATTTTCCTGACGCTGTAAAAAGTTTTGATAATGGCTGACCGCCTGCTCTAAATTCCCTTCAAAAACTTCCAGAGCATTGGTGGTATTGTTATATTTCATCGACGGCAAGGTAACACCGCGAACCAAAAGAAAATTAACAAACGCATCTTGCTTAAAACTTTCCTCTTCTTCAAATTGAAAACCTTCTAACTGCGGACTGGCTGGCGGTAATAATAAGGCCGGTTTTTCGACAATAACCTCTCCCTTGCGCACAACCGTGTCGCCTATATTAACAGAAGATTCCGAAAGCAAAATATAAGGAACTGCCGTATCTGCTTGCGACAAAAGTCCATTGACCCGCGGACGAATGATCTGCGTATTTTTTAAAGCCTTGATCCAAAAGTCGTAGATGTCCATAGATACACTTTATTGATTGATGGAGCACTTGTTCCGTCGAAAACTCCTGTTTTCGACACTCCGCAAAGACCCTGATGGTCTTCGCTTCGCCACGGAGGGCTCACAAGTACTCGACGCCATTTTTCTCTAAAATTGCGCTCACCTTCACCGAAGGTTTGGCGGCGCCGTACTCGCGGCCTCGCTTGTCGCTCGGCTTTCGCTCGTTACGGCATCCGTATTTTTTCCTCTTATCGCGGAAAAAATACGGAGAGGCAGAGATTCGAACTCTGGAGCAACCTTTCGATCGCCACACGCTCTCC
>CAZNNZ010000127.1:0-5115 GCA_964574575.1 uncultured Planctomycetales bacterium | reverse complement strand
AAAGAAGGCCAAATGCTGATAGGAATACCAAAAATAAAACTCGGCGCCCGCGCTAATAAGGGTTGGATAAGTATCAAAACAATCGCCATCATTTGAAAAACGGTTTTTATCTTGCCTGTCTGTTCAGCCGCTAAAACTTTTCCTTTGCGCATTAAAGACAAGCGCGACGCTGTCACTAAAATTTCTCGGCCGGCAATGGTATAAAACATCCATGGCTCAATAAAGTGCCACTGCATAAAAATAAAAAACGCTGATAAAATTAAAAATTTATCAGCGATAGGATCCATAATCTTTCCAAAATCCGTAAAAAGATTATACTTGCGCGCAAGATAACCATCCCAATAATCTGAAACTGCCGCCAACGCAAACAGCACAATGGCCAGCGAATAATAAAATTCCCCGCCGAACTTAATAAAGAAAATAAAACCGACTGTTAAAAAGAATCTACCAATTGTCAGAACATTAGGCCAGTTCACAGTTGTTCTCCGACAAGATCATATTCAAGAGCATCCGTAATCTTGACATTAACAAAATCACCCGGTTTTAAAATTTTTTGTGTGTGAACATAAACCGCTCCGTCGACATCCGGCGCATCATATTCTGATCGTCCCAGATAAACATGTGCAGAACCTTCTTCTTTTTCGTCAATCAAAACTTTAAGAGTCTGACCAACAAAAGATTGCTGGACATCCCGCGAAATGGCCTGCTGTTCTTTCATCAAAATATTCATACGCTTTTTCTTAACTTGTTCTGTCACTTGATTAGGCATATCAAAAGCGGCTGTCTTTTCTTCACGAGAATAAACAAAAACACCCATTTTTTCAAAACGAGTTTTTTTCACATAATCACAAAGCTCATCAAAATTTCGCTCTGTTTCACCCGGCATTCCGACGATAAAAGTTGTACGCAAAGCGGCCGTCGGCATTCGTGCCCGCAAAGTATTAACCAAATTTTTTGTCTGCGCGCTGGTAATGCCCCGATTCATACTCAAGAGTAAATTGTCACTAAGATGCTGCAGAGGCATATCAATATATTTACAAATCTTAGGCTCCTTAGCCATAACTTCAATAAGCTCGTCGGTGACATGCGCCGGAAAAGCATACAATAAACGAATCCACGCAATATTATTACTAGCTTTAACAATTTCTTTAAGCAATCGCGCCAAAGATTTTTCATGATAAAGATCGATACCGTAAGCGGTAATGTCCTGTCCAATCAAATTAATTTCCTTAACACCTGCCTTATCCAAGCGTTTAATCTCCTCAAGAACAGATTCAATCGTGCGCGAAGAAAACTTTCCTTTAATCCCGGGGATTGCACAAAAACTGCAGCGATTATAACAACTCTCGCAAATTTTAACGTAAGCAAAATGCTTGGGCGTCAAATAAACTTGATCCAAAACCTGATCTTTCAAAAACGACGGCGTCCCAATAATAGCGTCGATCCCTTTGAGTTCTTCGGCAAGTTCCTTGCCGTAGCGTTGCGCCAAACAGCCAGCGACAATGACTTTCTTAAGCTTGCCTTGTTTTTTTAATTCTAAAAGTTCAACAATTGTATCAATGGACTCTTTCTTAGCATCTGCGACAAATGAACAGGTATTAACAATCGCCACATCTGCATGAGCCATATCAACAATGCGATGTCCACTTTTTTTCAAACGGCCCAAAATCTCCTGCGAATCAACAAGATTGCGCGCACATCCTAAATTGATGACGCCTACCCTTTGCCCAACGGACAGACGCTCACCCAAAAAATCCTGTGTCGTTAGATTTTGCTGTAATTCTTTTTGATTTTTTCTCATGTTGCATCTTTCAATTAAAGGTAAGGGCAAATCTGCAAGCGAATCGGAACGCAGCCCCGATTTTCTCCCGCCTTTAGGCGGGACTCCACCGGGGACCGTTTCTTGAGCTTAAAGATTTGCCCTTGCCTTTAATCTGTACTGTCAAATTAGTTTTTAACCGTTAATCCGTCTCTTGTGACCAAAACCCGACGAGCTCCACGATCAGACTTTCCTAACTGCCCTAAAACTTTTCCGTTAACTTCAAATTCAAGATTATTAATGTTCTTTCCGGAAAGCTCAATACTGTTTTGCGCCTGCCAGCTTTCGGCGGCACCGGCACGCAAAGTTGACTGAAAAACCATATTTCCGTCAACCTTAACCTGCAACCAGCCAGCCGCACGCGACTTAATCGAAAGAGAAACTTTTTTTCCAGCGGATGCTTTCGTATTTTCTACGGGCGCTTCTTCTTTTTCTTCATCTACCGACGGGTCAAGAACAACAGCATGTGCTGTTTCTTTCTTTTCAACTTTTGGTTCAACCTTTGGTTTAGGCTTCGTTTGTTCAACAACTTTTCGATCTGCAGATTGCACAGCCAACATTTTCTTTAACGCCGACTCTTTTTTTACCTTAACTGTTTGCGGACGCGGCTGTCCTTTAGACCATTGCCCCCAAACCACAAAAACAATCAAAAGAATCACTGCAAAAACACCTAAAGCAATAAACGTAATAATCGACTGTTTCTTATTCTGCCGAACAATATACTCATTAAATTTGCGGTGCTCCGGATCCGACACCACCGAAACCGGTTCACTACTCGTCGGCTTAACAGGCAGCGGCTCATCTAAAACCAAACTTGCATCAAGTCCAAGAAACTTAGCGTACATTTTAATAAACCCTTTAAAATAATACGCCGAAACCATACGCACCGTGTAGCCTTCTTCGATAGCGTGCAAAACATCCAGAGGAATCTTAGTCATTTCGTGAACTGTTTGAATGCTAAAACCCTTGGCCTCCCGCGTCTCTTTTAAAAGCAATCCTCGTCGTGTTACGACGCCTGACTTTTGTTCTTTTTCTGAATTTGACATAAGTCCCCGTCGGTTAAGATTTTTCTTTAGGATTCATATTGCGCATCAACCATTCTTCACGATTAATCAAAATGTCTCGCGGCTTACTGCCGCAATACGGACCGACAATCCCGTTTTGTTCCATAATATCAATAAGCCTGGCTGCCCGAGTATAACCTAAGCGCATCCGTCGCTGTAAAATTGAAACAGAGGCCGGATGAAGTTCAAGAACCAACTGCAAAGCTTCGTCATACAATTCATCATCCATTGCATTTTCAGAGCCAGTGTTAACTTTTGGACTTGTCAAAATTTTGTCATTATAAACCGGTTGCTGTTGAGGTTTAATAAAATCAATGACCCGTTTAACTTCATCGTCAGTAACATACCCACACTGGCCGCGAATTGGCTTAGCATCACCCGGGCGGATAAACAAAAGATCCCCCTTACCCAAAAGATTTTCGGCGCCATTCATATCCAAAACAGTGCGTGAATCAACTTTAGACGCAACCTTAAAAGAAATCCTCGACGGAAAATTTGCTTTAATAACGCCGGTAATAACATCCACCGACGGACGCTGAGTCGCCAAAATCAAATGAATGCCCACTGCACGTGACAATTGCGCCAAACGCGTAATTGCCCCTTCAACGGTTTTAGCGGACGTTTGCATCAAATCCGCAAGTTCATCAATGATAAGGACAATATAAGGAAGCTTATTGCCTTGCGCGTGATACCCTTTGATATTTCGCACATTTGCTTTTGAAAGGATTTGATACCTCGCCTCCATTTCACCGACAACCCAGTTAAGCGCGGCCGAAACTTTTGTTGTATCGGTTACCGCCGGACAAAGCATATGCGGAATATCATTATACTGGCTTAACTCAACCATCTTTGGATCAATCATCAAAAATTTTAATTCATCCGGCGTAGCATTAAAAAGCATCGACATAATAATGGCATTAACACAAACGGTTTTTCCGGACCCCGTCGTACCTGCAATAAGCAAATGCGGCATGTCCGCCAAGTCCGCAATCAAAGGCGAACCGGTAATATCTTTTCCCAACGCCAACATAAGCTTTGAGCCGCTGTTAGAAAACTTGCTCTGCGCCAAAACATCTTTCAAATAAACTGCCGCTGTCAAACTATTGGGCACTTCAATTCCAACGCGGTTTTTCCCCGGGATAGGAGCAACAATGCGAACCGTCTGAGCCTTCATGGCCAAAGCAATATCGTCAGCCAGGGACGTAATCCTTTGAACTTTAACTCCCGGCGCTGGCTCAAGTTCATAACGTGTAATGACCGGTCCGTGTTCAATATCCGCAACCCGCGCATTGACATTAAAGTCCGCCAACGTTGACTCCAAAATTTTTGCCCCTTGCGCAAGATCACTTTGTAAACGATTGGTCGAAACAACCGGCGGATTATTGAGTAAATCCAAACTTGGTAAATGATACTCTCCAATGACTTGAGGTTCTGGCAAAGGTGCGACTGGTTTTTCTTCAGATTTCAAAATTTTAATATTGGGTTTTGAAGACTCAGCTATTTTAGGCTTTGAATTAACTTCTCCCAGCGGCTTATCATTTAGAGCTTTATCTAAATCTTGTTTGTTGTTTTTAAGTTGAGCTTCTGTCGCTTTAAATTTTGGGAATTCAAAAGGTTTTTTCTCGCCAGCAATAGCAGCCGGCTTAGAACGAGAAATTTCGGGGACTTCTTTTTTAATATCTTGTCGATCTTTATACTTGGCCTGCAAAGAAGCGAAGAAATCTTTAAACGAAGCTGTCATTTTAAAAACAAGCGGCGAAACCAGTAGCTCACCAGTAATAACAAAAGTCAAAGCACCGACGGCAGTTAGAACCAAATAAGCGCCCATACGTCCTAAATAATTGACCAAGAAATCCGCACAAGAAAATCCTACAAAGCCCCCGCGACTAAAACGCGCAAACGCCTCTTGCGGCCCAGCCATGCTAAAAAGACAACTGATCACACTAAAAAGAATTAAAAAACTAATCGCTTTTGCGGCGGTAAACTTAATGTCCCGGGAAGAAAACTTGTTCCAACTCCAGAAGAAAAGGGAAATGACAAGAAAATAAGCGCTGTAACCAAAAACAAAAAACAGAGATCCTGCCGCATACGCGCCGACAATACGAATCAAATTTTTTGCAGGAGAATTAGGATGAGTCGTGTACCATGCAAGGTCATCTGGGACAAAGGAGACTAAGCTCGCTAATAAAATAAGACCGAGGGTAAAGACAACAATCCCTTTGACTTCATTAA
>CAZNNZ010000126.1:0-5210 GCA_964574575.1 uncultured Planctomycetales bacterium | reverse complement strand
GGTTGTCAGGATCAGACTTTGGCCGCTTACGGCGGATTTAATTATATTGAATTTGGTGGTCCGAACCATTTACAAGTTCGGCTTGTTACCGTCGGGTTGGAAAGACTTAAAGAACTGCAGTCGCATCTGATGATGTTTTTTACAGGTTTTTCGCGCACGGCTTCCGAAATTGCGGCACACCAGATTAAGAATACGCCCAACAAGGTTAAGGAACTTAATGAAATTTATGGCATGACTACACAGGCGCTGGGTGTTCTTAAGGGTGGGGATATCCTTGATTTTGGAAAATTGCTGGATCAAGCTTGGCAATTAAAGCGCAGTCTTTCAGAAAAGATTTCAACGCCACACATTGATGAAATTTATAATGCCGCCCGTCAAGCTGGCGCCGTCGGTGGCAAGCTTTTGGGGGCAGGGGGGGGTGGTTTTGTTTTGATTTTTGCTCCACCCGAGGTCCAGCCTAATATTCGCGCTAAGCTCAAAGATCTTCTGGAAATTCCTTTTAAGTTTGAAACACTAGGCAGCCAGATTATTTTTTATCAACCCAATACAGGACTTGTAAGTTAAATGGATTTGGCAAAAACAGACATGGTTATTCTTTGTGGAGGTTTCGGGACGCGTCTGCGTTCGACGATCGGACAGGCGCAAAAGACGATGGCGTCCGTTGGAGAAGAACCTTTTTTAAATAAAGTCCTTGGGTATTTAAAGCTTCAAGGGTTTCGCCGAATTATTTTGGCCGTGGGTTTTCAGGCACAAGAGGTCGAAACGTATTATCGCAACAATGATCTTGGCTTGACCATTGAATTTTCAAGAGAAGAAAGTCCCCTGGGCACAGGAGGCGCTATTAAGAATGCGCAAGCTTTTGTGTTGTCCGAGCAGTTTTTTGCCATGAACGGTGATTGTTTTTGTGCGTTGGATTATCAGGAATTTTTAAAGTTTCACTTAGCAAGAAAAAATATTGCGACCCTTTCAGTGTCTAAGATTGCCGACAGTCGTGATTATGGCACGATTGTGCTTGGGCCAAAGGATTTGATCAAGGGCTTCGAAGAGAAAAAAGATGTTGTAGGCGGCGGGTTCGTTAATATCGGCGCTTATTGTTTTAGTAAGGAAATCTTTAATATGATGCCGCAGGGCAAGTTTTCAATTGAGCGTGATTTTTTCCCTTTGTTACCAGAAAAATTAAAAGAGCGTTTTAGCGGGTTTGTCGTTGACAATGAATTTTTGGATATCGGCACGCCGGACCGTTATTCGAATGCCGAAGAAATTATCAGAAAGGTTTTAAATCGTGGACTTGAAAAATAAAGATCAAAGTGTTGAGGTTAAATCGCAATATCGTGTTCCTTTTGGAACAGTTTCTATTACGGATGAGGCGCGTCGATTAATTGATGTGGCCCTGGATACTAAATTTGTGACGCGCGGGAAATATGTCGCGGAGTTTGAAAAGCAATTTGCCAAAACTTTTGGGACGACAGAAGCGGTTGCTGTTTCCAGCGGTACGGATGCCGACGCTTTGGCTTTGGCTGTCCTTTATGATTACGGCGCACAGCGTGGGGATGAAGTCATTATTCCGGCTTTGACTTTTGTGGCGACGGCTAATGCTGTTTTTCAGGCTGGGTTTAAACCGGTTTTTGTCGACGTTAAACGCGAGACGTTAAATATCGACGTGGACAAAATTGAAAAAGTGATAACTCCGCGTACCCGTGCGATTATGCCGGTGCATCTTATGGGTAAGCCCGCGCAGATGGGTAAGATTATGGAAATTGCGCGCAAATATAAGCTTTATGTTGTGGAAGATGCGGCCGAGGCGCATGGTGCGGAAATTAACGGGAAGCTCGTCGGAACTTTTGGGCATATGGCCGCGTACAGTCTTTATGCGGCGCATATTATTACGACTATTGAAGGCGGCATTGTGACAACCAGTGATCCGGCTATGGCAGAAGCACTGCGGTCTTTGCGCAATCATGGGATGGTCAATAAGTTTGATTTTAAACGGATCGGTTTTTCGGCCAAAATGAATGAACTGGAGGCCGCGGTGGGTTTGGGAAATATTAAAATCTATAAAGATATTTTAGGTCGCCGTCGGCGAAATCTTCTTTATCTTATAGAGAAGTTCCAAAAGTTTGATCCTTACTTTATTACGATTAAAGAAGAAAAAGGTGAAAAGATTGGGCCTCATGCTTATTCGGTTATTTTGCGCGAAAATCTTAATTTTACAAAAGATGAATTTGTCACTTATCTTGATCAAGCGAGTATCGATTCGCGAAATCTTTTTAATTCTATTCCGACGCAGTGTGAAAGTTATGCGTTTTTAGGACATAAACTTGGGGATTTCCCTGAGGCTGAGTATTGTAGCAATCAGGGCTTTCATTTTGGTATACATCAGGATATTGAGCTTTCAGCGTTGGACCATGTTGTTGCAGCTACTCAAGAATTCTTGCGCCTTAAAGGCAAAAAATTTTAAACCCCATGCGGATTGCCATTAACTGCCGCTCCTTTCTTCTTAGAAATTATACGGGTATTGGTCGGTATGCGTATAATCTCGTCAAATCTTTGAGCGAAATTGATCAAGCCAATGAGTATTGGCTTTATGCTCAGAAAAAATATTTTGATTTTAAGCGTCGAGTCCCGCGTGTGGCGGCCCAGAATTTTAGCGTTAAAGTTGATTGGTTTAATCAAGGGGTAAATAAAATTCTAGGTTCGGTTGATCTTTATCATGCTCCGACGATCGAGACTCTTTCTATGGAACAGGCCAAGGTGATTGTTACGGTGCATGATTTGGTTTTTAAAACTTATTCTGATGGGTACACGCCGCAAGTTCGGGAAATGATGGAAAAACAATTAGCCCAAATTGTTGATCGCGCCCAGAGGATTATTTGTTGTTCGCAAAGCACGATGCATGATTTGAAACAGAGTTTTCCGGTTAAGGATGGTCAGGTGTGTTTGGTTTATCAGGGTGTTGATAAAAATATTTTTTATCCTCTCAAAGAAGAGCAGCGGCAGGCGGCACGTGCTTTTTTAGCTCGCCGCGGGATTCCAGATTCGTTTTTGTTTTTTGTCGGGACCATTGAGCCGCGCAAGAATTTACAAAATCTTCTTTTGGCTTTATCGGTTTTAAAACAAAAGAATAAATTCAAAGGTAAGCTGGTTGTTAGTGGCATGAAAGGTTGGATGATTGAGGGCTTGGCAGAAGTTATTAAAAAGTTTGCCTTAACGGATGATGTTGTTTTTTTGGGCTATGTTTCTGATGATGATTTGCGGGCACTTTATAATTTGTGCGAGGTTTTTGTTTTTCCGTCGTTTTGTGAAGGCTTTGGTTATCCTATCGTCGAAGCTTTTTCCTGTGGGGCGGCGGTTGTGACTTCAAACGTTACTTCGTGTCCTGAGATTGCTTCTGATGCGGCACTTTTTGCCAATCCGTATAATCCGGATGAAATCGCCAATGCTATTGCGCGGCTCTTAGAAGATTCAAAACTTAAAAGTTTAATGAAAGCACGAGCTCTTAATCGGGCGCTTGATTTTTCTTTTCAAAAGACCGCGCAGGAGACTTTGGCGGTTTATAAAGAATCATCTTTATAAAAGTTTGGTGATTTGTGCTCGAGGGAATTTTTGCTATAAGCCACCTTAGGAATGGAAAATATCTCGAGAATTTTTATATAAAAGCTATAATGAGCCCATATCGTCTTAATTGAGTTATCTAATTATATGAAATTTTCTATAAAATTTTTTCAGATCATTTCTTTGATTATAAAAAATGAAAACTATTAAGAAAGTTTCTAGAACAAAAAACAGAATTTTTCGTCATGACGAGAAACGTTTGTTTACGGCAGTATCTCTTTTTAGCGGTGGGGGTGGTATGGATTTGGGAGTTGAAGCCGCAGGTTTTATTAATCTTGCTTCTGTTGAATTTGACCACAATGCCGCAGAAACTCTTCGATTTAATGCGCAGCGAAGGAATCCAAGTCTCAAAGTTATCGAGGCAGATATTAGCACAGTTGATCCACTTAGTCTGGCAAAGCCAGGGATTGATCTTCTTCATGGAGGGCCGCCTTGCCAAGCATTTTCTTTGATTGGCAAACGTGGATCATTAAGTGATGCTCGAGGTCTTTTGCTTTTTGAGATGGTGCGTTTCGCGGCTGCGCTTAAACCCAAGGCGATTTTGCTTGAGCAAGTAAAAGGATTGTTGAGTGCTCCGGATGAAAACGGAGAACGGGGCGGGGTGTTCAAACGATTCACTAATCAACTTGAGGAATTGGGTTATTCTATAAAATGGTCTGTTCTTTGCGCGGCCGATTACGGTGTTCCTCAAACACGTGAACGGGTGTTTATTATTGCCATGAAGGGCAATAACGGTTTTTCTTTTCCAACCCCCACGTTTGATGCCAATCCGGAAGAAACGCCGCTTTTTAAATTGAAACCATATGTGGGCGCAGGAGAAGTTTTAAAGGGTCTTCCTAAACCAGTTAAAAAAGGCGAGATCCCTATATTTCCTAACCATATTGATGCAACACCTGATCGAGATAGGGAACGTATTCATCCTGTTCGAGAAGGAGGTTTTTTGGCAGGCACTTTGGAGGCTTCTGCAGAATTACGAAAGAATCTTACTAAGAAAGATACGACCAAATATAGAAGACTTCATCGTCTTGAGCCGTCGTTAACTTTGCGATGTGGGGAGATTTTCTTCCATCCTTTCGAGGATAGATATATTACCCCTCGTGAATGTTTGCGTCTGCATGGGTATCCCGATGATCACATTCTTTACGGTCCTGTTCGTAGCCGATCGGGCACCGTTAGAAGTCTTGATCAACATCGGCTTGTCGCTAATTCAGTGCCGCCTCCGCTTGCAAAAGCAATCGCGGAACAAATTGCAAAGGTTCTCGTATGAGTTCAAAAATTTATGAGCTTTTCGGGTTTCCTATAAAGGATCAAAGCGCACAGGCAATAAAACACAGGAAAGAGTGTTTATGTCCTTTCATGGGGCGGCCTTGTGATGGCGGCGGTAATCGTTACCAGTCTTTCTTGAATCTTGATGCTTCTCGAGACCGTAATTTAATAGCATTCTTTAATGGTAAAACATCGGATATTCCAGCTGGTGTGTGTTCATTGTCAACTTCAGAGTATACTTGGATTGTTTGCCCGCGTCGATTGTTTGTCTTAGATAAGGGAAGCGCACACACATCACATGAAGCATTTTGCGAGAATCTTTTATGCCAATA
>CAZNNZ010000125.1:0-5235 GCA_964574575.1 uncultured Planctomycetales bacterium | reverse complement strand
AAACAAAGTTTTGCGTCGAAGTTTTCACGATGGCCGCTGATTTAAGCTTGCCAGAAACGCCGGCGCAGATTTATCAAGTGGTTAAAGACAAAGGGCTTCGCGTAGATATTCTGATTAATAATGCCGCAATGGGACTTTATGGTGAGTTTTTGAGTGCGGATTTTAAAGCCATTGAGAAGATGCATCAGGTCAATGTTGTTTCGCCTATGTATTTGGCAAAATTATTCTTGCCGGATATCATAGCTCAAAAAGACGGTCAGCTTGTTAATATTGCATCCATAGGCGGTTTATTCCCGGGTCCTTTAATGGCGGTTTATTTTGCTGGTAAGGCTGATGTCTTGTCATGGACTCGTGCGCTGGCCTATGAATTGCGCACTAGAGACATTACTATTTCAGTTGTTTGCCCTGGGCCTTTTAAAACTGAATTTCAAGAAAAGACATTTGGTGGCCAACCTAGTGATAAATTGCCATCATCGACGAAAATTGCGCAAGAAGTTTTTGAAAACATCAGAAGGAAAAAACTAATCATTATCCCCGGGTTGAGTAATAAAATTATTTATTGGCTTTCCCGCTTTTTACCTCAGTCTTTAATTCTTCGTTGGGTTTATCGCTTTCACAAAAAATTAAGTTTACAACCTACCTAAGTAGATTTTAGTAATCGCTAAAAGTTTATCAATCTGTTTTAAGCATGTACTTCAATGTCAGTGTTTTGTAGGTATCCTGCCTGTGTTGACATAGGGATGCTTTCGAGTAAAATCAAAAAATTATCTTGATAACTCGTTGGGGCTAACCTAAAATGCAGACAAAATTCAGTAACTTTCCAACCATTCTGCTGACCATGAGTGAATATAATAAAACTCTAAATGTTGAAGACAAACTGCTGGCCGCTGTAGTCCATTTTTCTGAGGATTCTATCATTATTACTGATACAGAGTTGGATCGGTCAGGTCCGCATATCGTTTATGTTAATCCCGGATTTACAAAAATGACGGGTTATTCTGCAGAGGAAGTTTTGGGCAAAACTCCGCGTATCTTGCAGGGGCCTAAGACGGACCGAACGGTTTTGGAAAGATTAAAGGCGACCATTAAATCCGGAAAAGTTTTTTATGGTCAGGCGATTAATTATCGCAAGGATGGCAGTGAATTTTGGAATGAATGGCATATTGAGCCGATCAAAGATGATCAGGGAAATATTACGCATTATATTGCGATTCAACATGATATAAGTGAGCGCAAACGCTCCGAGCAGGCTATTGAGCAAAAAAATGCCGCTTTAGCTGAGATTCTTGTACAGATTGAGTTTGAAAAATTCAAGATCAAAGAAGGCGTTGCGATGAATGTTGAGCAGATTTTGCTGCCGGCTTTAAAGAAAATCAGGCGAAAAGGCACAGCCTTGGATAAAAAATATATTGATGTTTTGGAAAAGAATTTAAAAGATATGACCTCATCTTTTGGGATTAAGGTTTCAGATAAGCAGATTAAACTCTCTCCGCGCGAGGTTGAGATTGCCAATCTTATTAAAACTGGTATTAGCAGCAAAGAGATAGTCGACATGTTACACATTTCATTTAAGACCATTGAGACGCACCGCAACAGAATTCGAAAGAAATTAGGAATAACAGGCAAAGATGTTAACCTAACTACTTACCTTAAAACGCTTTAAGAGAATTACCTGCAAAGATGTAACCATGTATTTTATTGTACATTATTTGTAGTTTATTATGGGGTGTTGACCGTTTTCTGCATTCTGTTATTCTGTTGTTGTAAACAAACAGGAGGTTGAGCGATGAGCGAACAACATAGCAAAGCAAAAGCTTTTTTTGAGTTTCTTAATAAGGAAACGATGCATCTGGTTGATGAATTTTATGATGAGAACGTCCATTTTTGTGATCCTATGGTTGATTTGAAGAATCGTCAGCAGGCTAAACAGTACTATGTTAATTTGTACCAAAACGTTCAATCGATTTCATGGAGTTTTTCTGCAGAGATTAATCAAGGCATGGATTGTGCTTTGGTTTGGAAAATGACATTGATAGCAAAAGCTTTAAATGGTGGAAAGCCTGTTATCGTCGAGGGCGTATCCGTGATCAAATTTGGCGGCAAAGAAGGCAAAGCGATTTATCATCGGGATTATTTTGATATGGGTGCTTTTGTCTATGAAGGCCTGCCTGTTCTTGGCGGTTTAGTTCGTTTTGTAAAAGCAAAAATGGCCAGTCATTCAAAGGACAGTGCGCATGGGTGAGCTCATTTGGATTATTTTACAAGGATATTTGATGTTAGTCGTTTTGCAGACTATTCTTTGGGCTTTGCAGAATTATACCAAAGATGCCTCAACGGCCGATGTGGGTTGGGCTATTGGGATGTCTGTTTTAGTCGGGTGGTATGCGATACATCTAGAAGGTAATTTTGCCCGCAAGATGTTGATCTTTATTCCACTTATAATTTGGACGATTCGATTAAGTTCACATTTGTTAAGGCGAATAACACATGAAAAAAAAGAAGACAGCCGCTACGCTCAATTTCGTCAGCTTTGGGGCAAGGATGCACCTCGCAACTTCTTTTTGATCTATCAAATGCAGCCGATTTTTAATCTTTTGCTTTCTGTGCCTTTTTTTATCATATTTCGCAATTCTGATCCATCGATCAAAGCCATTGAAATAGTGGCTCTGGTGATATGGATTATTGGAATTTTGGGAGAGTCGCTCGCTGATGAACAATTACGGCGTTTTAAACTTAATCCTCTCAACAAAGGAAAGATTTGTGAGGATGGCCTGTGGAATTATTCGCGTCATCCGAATTTCTTTTTTGAATGGGTGATGTGGGTTGCCTATTTTACTTTTGCTTTATCTAGTCCTCATGGTTTATGGGCCATCATCGCTCCGGCGCTGATGCTGTTTTTACTGATGAAAGTAACAGGCATTCCTCTGATGGAACAGCGCGCTTTAGTTAACAAGCCAGAAGCGTTTAGAAAATATATGCAGACGACCAGTTTCTTTATTCCATTGCCCAAACGAAGGAGTTAGAAATGACCCTGAGAAATCTTCAGAAAGACGGAGGATAATCAAACATGAGAAAAATATTTAATTTTACTCAAGGCTTGTTAGAGCGCAATTTGATTCCTGACCCAATTATCCGCTGGGGTATCCGAGGATTGTTGAAGGACAAATTAGTTGAAGAAAATAAACTCAAAAGTCAGTTTGGCGATCAGCAAAAAACTAAACTTATTGAATTTCTTAAATCTTCGCCGATTGCGGTTAACACCAAAGAGGCTAATGAACAGCACTATGAGTTGCCGACCGAGTTTTTTCAACTGGTTATGGGTAAGCATATGAAATATAGCAGTGGATTTTGGAAAGAAGGAGTAACTGATTTTGACACCTCGGAAGAGGACATGCTGGAATTAACTGTCCAAAGAGCAGAACTCAAAGATGGGATGGCGGTTCTTGAATTGGGTTGTGGATGGGGATCCTTGACGCTGTTTATGGCCAAAAAATTTCCGCAAAGTCAGATTGTCGGGGTTTCCAACTCGGCGACTCAGAAAGAATATATTTTAAGAGAGGCCAAAAATAGAGGCCTCAAAAATGTTCGGATCATCACATCGGATATGAATGATTTTACAATCAGCGAAAAATTTGACAGGGTTGTTTCCGTCGAAATGTTTGAACATATGCGCAATTACAAGAAGCTTCTTGAAAAAGTCGCGGGATTTCTTAAAGACGACGGAAAACTTTTTGTGCATATTTTTACGCACCGTGAATTTGCTTATCTGTATGACCAGAAAGATGAGTCGGACTGGATAGCCAAATATTTTTTTACCGGTGGGATTATGCCCTCTGATGATCTTTTATTGCACTTTGACGATCATTTTAAAATTGAAGAGCATTGGCAGGTTAGCGGAGTTCATTATCAAAAGACCTCTGAAGAATGGCTTAAGAATATGGATAAAAATAAAGAGAAGATTCTGCCAATATTGCGACAAACATACGGGCAACATCAATTGACAAAATGGTGGGTGTATTGGAGGGTATTTTTTATGTCTTGCGCAGAGCTCTGGGGATACAAAAATGGGACAGAGTGGATCGTCAGCCATTATCGTTTTAGAAAGGTGGTAGTCTAATGCAATCGATAGCGATTATAGGAACAGGCATTGCCGGCATGAGTGCGGGGTACTTTTTGAAAGACCGCTATGACATTACGTTTTACGAAAAGAATAATTATCCCGGCGGGCATACCAATACCTTAAAAGTCGACGAGGATGGCCGGCCGATTTATATTGATTCTGCTTTTATGGTTTATAACGAAAAGACATATTACAACTTGACTAAGATTTTTGCCGATTTAGAAGTTAAGACCAAAAATACAGATATGTCTTTTAGTGTTCAACATCTGCAAAGCGGTCTTGAATATTGCGGGACGGGTTTAAGTGGTTTATTTGCGCAAAGAAAAAATCTCTTAAGTTTTTCGCATTGGAGTATGCTCCTTGAGATCAATCGGTTTAATAAAGAAGCGTTAGAAGTATTAGACACCGATAAATATTTGTCTTATACGCTGTGTGATTATGTGAAAGAAAAAGGGTATAGCGATGATTTCTTTCACAAGTTTTTAGTTCCTATTAGTTCCGCCGTTTGGTCAACTCCGGCGGATTTGATGCTTAAGTTTCCTGCAGTGACTTTGGTAATGTTTTTTAGAAATCATGGATTTTTGGGTCTAAGAGGTCATTATCAATGGCGCACTGTGGTTGACGGCAGTCAAAGATACCGAGAAAAGATTTTGGCATCTTTTAAGGATAAAATTTTGCTTAATAATCCGGTTAAAGAAGTTAGAGTGGATAACGCTAAGGCCTTTGTCGTCGATAGCAAGGGAGAAATAAGGTCATACGATAAGGTTATCCTTGCCAGCCATGCCGATGAATCTTTACGTATGTTAAATCAACCGACACAAGAACAACAACAGCTTTTAAGTAAATTTCAGTATCAGAATAATAAAACGACTCTGCACACGGATGAGTCTATTATGCCAAAAGAAAGGCGAGCTTGGTCTTCTTGGAATTATAGAATCGGCGAGAAAAACCCCTCGACAATTTATTGGATGAATAATCTTCAGCACGTTTCAAAATCTAAAAATTATTTTGTTTCGATCAATGATGCCGCAGAGATTGATCCTTCAAAAATTATTTGGGAAACGGATTATGCGCATCCTCTTTACAACGTCGATGCAATTGCCGCACAAAAGAAA
>CAZNNZ010000124.1:0-5265 GCA_964574575.1 uncultured Planctomycetales bacterium | reverse complement strand
ATCAGGCGATTAGCCAAAGCAAAGATTACGACGAGAAAATCATTGCACTTAAGGCCGCTGGCAAAACGATATTTGAAATTTATGATGAGCTGACCATCTGCGATATTCAAGAGGCGTGCGATATTTTAAAGCCGGTTTATGAAGAGACCAAGGGTTTGGATGGTTATGTGAGTTTGGAAATCAATCCGCAGTTGGCCAATGATGCGAGTGCTTCGAGTAAGGAAGGCCGACGCCTGTATGCCAAAGCCGCTCGTGCGAATATCATGATCAAAGTCCCGGCGACACCTGCGGGTTTCCCTGTCGTCGAGGAGTTGCTAGCCGACGGGATTAATGTCAACGTGACACTTATTTTTTCTTTGAAACAGTATGAAAACACGGTCAATGCTTTTATCAAAGGCTTAGAGCGCTTAAGCCAAAGTCAAAAGGATTTAAATAGAATTGCGTCGGTAGCTAGTGTTTTTGTCAGCCGGATTGACAGTGCAGTCGATGAGCTTTTGGATAAAAAGATTCCGACGGTTTCACAAAAAGAAAAGTTAACTTTTCTTAAAGGCAAAGCGGCGATTGCCAATTGTCAGCTGGTTTTTGCGAAGGCTTTGGAATTGTCTAACAGTAGTCGTTTTAAAAATCTTGCCGGCTCTGGTGCGCGTTTTCAACGTGTCCTTTGGGCTTCGACTGCGACAAAAAATTCTGCCTATAGTGATGTTAAATATATTGATGATTTGATTGCCAAAAATACCGTCAACACAGTTCCCGAAAAAACATTGAAAGCTTTTATGAATCATGGTGCGACTAAGATTGCCTTAAATGGCGGCGAGGCCGGCGCTGCGGGCTTAGTAATGTTAGATCTTAAAGCGCAGGGAATTGATGTCGATGAGATTTGCCGCAAACTCCTTGCCGACGGTGTTGTTGCTTTTGAAAAATCTTTTGCCGAACTTATTGCCTCGATTGACACAAAAGCCGCCGCACTTAGAGCACATTTGTCCCCATAAGTGTTTTCTATTTGTGTTAGTGTAATGGCACCTATTTTAGAAATAAGTAAGGTAACCTCATGTGGCCTCTTTTTAGAAGACCTGCCTTAGTTTTGATCCTTGGAGTTTATTTTTATATATTTTATTTTCTTTTATCGTACGACCATGCGTGGATGCATATTGAAGAGGGGATGATCAAACAAGGAATTCTTGCTCATGGCAGGAACTTTTCGGCGGCTGATTGGCGACCGGGGCTGGATTATAATTTATTTGAATATGCACCACGATTTACCCGGCTATTGTCATGGTATTTTGAGCTAGTCGATACAAAATTGCGGGTCTTTTTATGGGATTATATTTTCCCGCATCCGAGCATGTCTTTAACATGGGTTTTTTCGTTTATTTTTTCGCCGTGGCTGCTTTATAAATTCTTGAGAAAATGGTCCGTGGATGTGAACACGGCATTATGCGCCGTTTCTTTGTATTTGGTTAATCCCGGGTTTTTATCGACGGTGGTGATGCTGTTTAGACCATCTAAAGCAATGACTAATTTTGCGATTTTATTATGTCTTTACGTGGGGTCTGTGGTCTTCTCTGGGGATCAAAAAATCAATAAGGCTGCGTCCGGGGCAAGGCATCCTTTGCGCTGGGAATTTTGGGCATTCATAGGATTGATGTGTTTTTCATTTCTTTGGGATGAAACAGCTCTCTTGATTTATCCGGCTGTTTTTCTGTTTTTTTACAATTCATGGAAAAATAAATGGCGTTTGATCGTATTTTTATGTCTTCCTGTGTTCGTGGCAGTTTTGTATTTTAAGTTAATTCCGTCTTTGGTCTGCTGGGCGGGATATCCTGTAAAAGAAAATTTGGGAGATTGGACTTTTTCGTTTTATAACGGGTCATTGATTTTTCGGGTCTCGCAATTTTGGGAATATTTTACCAGTCTTTACTCTAATTTTGCAGGGCTGTTGTTTCGGGAAAGTTTTGGGCTTGTTGCCGTGCATCCTTCGGCGCCTGTAGTCGCAAAAATTTTAGTGAATTTAAGCGGTATTGCTTTGTCGATTTTGGTCGTGACAGTTTTTATTAATTTACGACGGGATCACAGGCAAAAGAAATTATCCAGTGATTTTTATCGGGAAATGTCGGTCTGGACAGTTGGGCTCTTAGCTTTGGCTAGCGTACATGTTATTCTGATGTGCCTTTTTAGGCAAGTAGTCTGGGGCCTGTTCTGGTATGGAACGTATTGGCCGGTTTTTTTTATGATATTTTTGGCGAGGGTCTTTTATTACGCGCGGATTAACCAGTATGTGTTAACGCTTATTGTTGGAATCATTGTCGTCAATTGTAGTTTTGTTTTTCCTTCACTTAATACATCCGTCAAGAATTTTCAATATTATCACAAATTTAATGCCCGGGAATTGACGCATACGGGGGTGCTTTCGCGTTTTGACCCTGCGTATGGACCAGTTTACGACGCAGGGCAGTTACGACGTGCTGTAAATGAATTTCGCGGGCTTAATTTAGTTCAAAGACAAAGGGCTTTGACAGACCTGTCCCAATATCCGTCGGAGATTAGGGGGCTTTTGATCGAAATGGCCCAGAAAAATTAATATTGCTTTAGCTATATACTTGGGGTACACTTTGTTCAGAAGTAAAAAGATTATCATTGAAGGAATGGTTCTATGGTTTTTCACAATTACAAAAAATTTTTAAGCGCTTTACTTCTGGTTCCTATCGCCACTCTTTTCTTGGCCTGCTGTTGCCTTAAAGCAGATGCCACGATGCTCAAAAAGTCTAGTTGCGCTTCTTGTCCACAGCAAAAAGATTCCAAACATCAAGCCGATTGTCCGCATGCTAAAATCAAAGGCGTTGTTGACGCTGATTCTGTGGATTTAAAAGTTGTAAAGTTTTCTTTAGTTTTAGACATTTTTACCGACCTAAAAAATTTAGTTTCTTCGTATCAGTCGGGGCAGTTTGTTTCTGTAGCGCTGGACACGTCCCAACAGCGATCCTCGCTTTTCCCACAAAATCCTATTCTTCGACTTTAATCTGTTTTTCCATTTCGTTTTCGGCAATCTCTTGATATCTTAAGAGTATGCATTTAACCCGGATTTTGTATTAGCCACGCTCCTGCGTGGCCAAACAAAATCCGCCCGAAGGGCCGCATGTCTTGACCTTGTTTATACATGCGGGGTTAATCCTTGTCCCTGCGGGACAACCGAAGGCAAATTTTGCCTGACACACTATTGCGCGACGGATCGTCGCGCATAAAAAAGAAATGCAAAATTTGGGATTAAAAATGGAGGAACGTATGTCTAAATTTTGGATTATTCTCGGGTTTGTCTTTTTAGCATTTAGTAGTAACCTTATGCCGGCGCAAGCGGCGGGTAAAGATATTTATTATTGCCCGATGCATCCTTCTTACACAAGTGACCGCGCGGGCACATGCCCGATTTGCAATATGAATCTTGTCAAAAGGCAAACAGAGATTTCTCAAAAAGTTAGTGCCAATGCTGATCATGTCGCAATTAAGTTGGATGCACAAAAGCGTCAGATGATTGGTGTCAAAACAGCGCCGGTTGAAAAAAAGGAAATTTTTAGAACCATTCGCGCTTATGGCAAAGTTGCTCGAGATCCGCGTTGGGTCACTGCGCAAATTTTTGAGTATGAACGTCCTTTCCTTTATATGGGTGAGCAGCCCTTAGTTGGGATTAATCATAAAGCGACCGTCGAGCTTCCCGCCTTGCCGGGCAAAATTTTTAGTGGAAAAGTTCGTTTGCTTGATCGTGATATGGACTCGGTTACACGCACAACACTGGTGCGCATTGCTCTGGATGATTGGAATAAATCACTCAAGCCGGATATGTCCGCAAATATTAATATTCAAATTAACCTTGGATCATCGCTGGTCGTTGCACAAAGTGCAGTATTAGACACCGGCGTTGCGCAGTTGGTTTTTGTTGATGAGGGTGATGGCCTAATCGAGCCGCGGACAGTAGTCGTCGGCGAAAAAGGTGATACGGATTTCCAAATTGTCAGCGGTTTGAAACAAGGAGAAATGGTTGTCGTCAGCGGAAATTTTATGGTTGATTCGGAAAGCCGGCTTAAAGCGGTTTTAGAAAGTGCCGGTTCGCAGGCAACAGCGCTGGAGGACCACGTCCATGGACAATAAACTTAGAAATGGGGAACCCCTGCCGCCTGTGGGCAAAACGTCGCAAGCTACAGCCACCCGCTATGAGGGAGGGATTTTTTATGAATTCTAATCCTCGTGAAGGAGCCATTGAGCGGATTATCGGGTTTTCTGCCAAAAATAAGTTCCTTGTGATTATGCTTGTCTTGGCCGCGATGGTCGCTGCGGTGTGGTCGATCAAAAATATTGCGTTGGATGCGATTCCCGATCTTTCCGACACACAGGTCATTATTTATTCACGCTGGGACCGCAGTCCTGACGTCATCGAGGACCAAGTGACGTATCCGATTATTACCGCGCTTTTGGGTGCGCCAAATGTTAAGGCGATACGGGGGTTTTCGGATTTTGGGTTTTCGTATGTTTATGTGATTTTTAACGACGGGACGGACATTTATTGGGCGCGCAGTCGTGTGTTGGAATATTTAAATAAGGTCAGTGTGTCTTTGCCGTCGGGGGTAAAAACTCAGATCGGCCCGGATGCCACCGGTGTTGGCTGGGTTTTTCAATATGCACTCGTTGACAAATCAGGAAAACATGATTTACAAGAGTTGCGTAGTTTTCAAGATTGGAACCTGCGTTTTCATCTGCAGAGTGTTCCCGGCGTTGCCGAAGTTGCTTCCATCGGCGGCTTTGTTAAACAATACCAAATCACCGTTGACCCAAATCGTCTTGCGACCTTTGGGGTAAGTTTGCCGACGGTGATTGAAGCGGTACGAAAAGGTAATGAAGAAGCGGGCGGCCGGTTGTTAGAATTTTCTGGCGCCGAATACATGGTGCGCGGGCGCGGGTATGCTAAGTCCGTCGATGATTTTAAAAGAATCGTCGTTGCCCTTGACTCCAACGGCACACCGGTTTTACTCGAGAATGTGGCGAATATTGCCATTGGCCCAGATATTCGTCGGGGAGTCGCTGATCTTGATGGAATAGGCGATGTCGTCGGTGGCACAGTTATTATGCGTTTCGGCGAAAATGCCTTGAACGTGATTAATAGAGTTAAAGTTAAGCTCGAAGAATTAAAGTCGTCTTTGCCGTCGGGCGTTGAGATCAAGGTTGTTTACGACCGCTCCGAGCTTATCAAGCGCGCCATTGACACGCTGCGACATCAGC
>CAZNNZ010000123.1:0-5347 GCA_964574575.1 uncultured Planctomycetales bacterium | reverse complement strand
GGGAGATTAAAAAAGACTGAAAAATATCGACTGACGCGCGGAGTATACAACATGAGCTGCGAGTGTCAAGGGCAGCGCTTTCTGTTTCTTTAAAAATTCATTTTAGAAATTTTTATATTAGAATTTTGAGTATTTTCCTATGTTTTATTTTTTGTAGATCATTTGTTTGCAATTATTTATAGTTAATTTAAAGTACAATGAATAAATTTGATTTTGAGTGTTTTTTATGAGAAAAACTCAATAAATTTTTAAGTTTTTTATGAGAAATGTTTTTCTCGGAAAGCTGTAAGTATTTGTACGGCAATGGATAGTAAAATTTCGACAAAATTTATAAATTTTTTAAAAAAAATTTAAAAAAGTTATAAAAAAATATCAGCATGAAATTATATTTATGATAGAATTCGCCTATGTTTATTTCATTGATACGAGTGATTTTATTGTCTTTTCTTGTTTTTTTTGGGCTTTATACCTCAGGATATAGCACTGATGCCCTGGATTTAGCGCAAAACCAAGCGGTTTTAGCTAAAGCGAATTGGGAATTTGCCGGTTGGCAAGCTGGAGGATGTTTCCCTAACATAGAGAGCGATCCGAATGTTAGAAGCCGTGTTTATTTAACATCTGATGTTGCGGGGATTTGGCGCAGCGATGATTTGGGTGAAAATTGGTATTTTGTAACCAATGGTTTAGAAAATTTAAATGTTTCGGCTATTGCGATAGCGCCATCTGATTCGAATGTACTTTATGCGGCAACTGCACGAGGAGTTTATGTTTCACGCAATGCTGGTCAGTCATGGTCAGCGGCAAATCATTTTAATCAACAGATTAAATTTGAACGTCCGCAAAGTTACCGCCCGATTGCTATTTCTTCTAAAGATCCCTTTAATATATGTGTTGCAACCAGTGACGGTGAAGTTTTTTGTTCGCGCGATGCCGGAAAGCATTGGAAAGCCCTTGGCCAAGCACAGCAAGAAGGCTTAACGGTCATTTTATTGAGTGACGATGGCAATCAAGTTATGGTGGGTGGTTCATCCGGTTTGCAAATTTATGATTTTGCCACACATAAATGGTCTTCAGTTAATATCGAGTTAAAAGATTTAACGGATTTAGGGATTTCAAAAACGGATCCGCGTCGTTTTTATGCGGCGGCTAATGGAGAATTATCGGTTTCATCTGATGCCGGAGAGTCTTGGCAAAAATTAGCTGGAAAGCATCAAGGGAAAATTTTTAGGTTAGCGTTTAGCGACGAGAAAATATTTGCGGCGGCCAATGAAGGTTGGAATGGAAAAATTCTTGTTTCGGAAGATGAGGGCCTCACATGGAAGAATGCGGTTGAAAAAATAACGCCGGATTTGAAAGCAGATCCGACGCGTGCATGGGCAAATGTCAGCGGCAAAATAACCTCATTAAAAACAGATTCTTTTTATCCGTCGATAATGTTTCGCAGTGATTGGTGGGGAGTTTTTCGCAGTGATGATGGCGGAAAAACTTGGAACGAAAAGATTCATGGTGCACCTAACAGCGTAGGTTCGGATTTGAGCGTTACAAAAGATTCACTTTTGGTTGCGACGATGGACAATGGTCTTTTGAAAAGTTTTGATGATGGCAAAAGTTATCATCCGCTTTTTCCGTCGTATAAATATGATTCAGCCAAAGCAGGCCACGTTTGGCGTGTTATTGTTCCTGCCGAGAATAGGATTGTAGCGACGTCCTCACCGTGGAATGAAAAAATTAATCAGGTTATTGTCAGTGATGATGCGGGCCGTAACTTTAAAATTATCCGTGAAGGGTTACCCGAAGTACGTCCGAGTCAAAACACAATGTGGGGACAGGGGTATCCAAGGGGCTTGGCCTTTGATCCGAATGATCCGAGCAAAATTTATTTAGGCATCGACGGTGATGATGGCGGCGGACTTTTTGTTTCGCAGGATGGTGGATTGACATGGGTACGTTCTTTGGGCCAACCGGGTTCTTTGCGAATTTATAATGCGCTGGCCGTTGACCCGACGGATTCAAAGCGGATTTTTTGGGGTGCTTGTGGTAAAGCGGGTGGTGTTTATGTTTCACCTGACGGCGGAAAAACATGGCGGCAAACTTTTAAGGAAATGTCATGGGTCTTTGATCTTATAGTGACATCCAGCGGAGTTATTTATGCCGCTGGAGAGCTCTCGGGTTCTGCGGTTTTTGTTTCTTATGATCATGGCGAGACTTGGCAAAAATTAAAGAATTTGATTTCGGTTGGTGCTGCTGAAGCTTTAGCTTTTAATCCAACGGATGAAAAAATAATCGCAGTCAGCAGTGTTTTGTGGGGCGCAGGTGCGCCGGGAAGAATTTATTTGAGCAAAGATTCGGGTGTTAACTGGCAAGATGTTAGTGAAAGTTTGCCAAACGGAGCTGGTGCCGCGGCACTTAGTTTTAGTCCCGATGGGAAATATTTGTATGCCTCGCGTTACGCGGGATCTGCTTATCGTTTAAAGATTGAGTAAAATAAGTTTTTGAACAAGGCATTGTGTTATCATGGAAAAACAATTGAACTTGGATTTTAATGCGAAAGCAGATAGCAAAAAAGATTCGGAGAATTTGATGAAACTTCAAAGGCCGCTGGTGATTTTAGATTTGGAAACTACGGGAGTTTGGATTGAAAAAGATAAAATTATCGAAATTGCGATGATACGCTGTTTTCCCGACGGGACAAGAACAACCTATGAAACTTATGTTAACCCGGGTATGCCTATTCCGCTAGAGGCCTCAGAGGTGACTGGGATTAAGGATTCGGATGTTAAAGATGCACCGCGTTTTCGTGATATTGCCCCGCAGGTTTTTCGTTTTTTGGAGGATGCGGATCTGGGCGGTTTTAATGTTGAGCGTTTTGACTTGCCACTTTTGGAGAGAGAATTTAATGAATGTGGTATTAGATTTGATTGGAATAAGTGCAGTATTTATGATGCCCAAAAAGTTTATCACTTGCATGAACGTCGGGATTTGTCGGCGGCGTATGCTTTTTATTGTCAGAAAGAATTAAAAGATGCGCATTCTGCGTTGGCGGATACGCAGGCGACTTTGGACGTTCTTGTTGCGCAAGTACAAAAATACGGGGCTGGGAATAATGCCATCGAAGCGCTCAAGGATTTTAATTATCGCAAGCAGACCGAATTTTTTGATGTTGACCGAAAATTGCGTTGGTGGAACGGCGAACTTTATATGATGTTTGGTAAATACGCGCGCAAAGCAAGTTTGCAGGAAATTGCCAAAACAGATCGCCCGTATTTGGAATGGATATTAAAACAGGATTTTAGCGACGAGGTCAAAGATATTATTGAACAGGCCTTGGAAGGGCATTTTCCACAGCCGCCCAAAACTTCGGAAGTTTTGGAAGCGTAAGTTTTTTTATTTCTTGTAGGCAGAAGTTTAGTGTGTTATAAAAAAATCAATTACCCCGGTTCTGTTCTTTAATTATAAAAACCAATTCCCTTTTTCCCCAGAAAAACTCTATTAAGACTTCATTGTTGCTTAGATCAAAGAACTCGGATATGTATGCGACTATCGTCGGGATGTGGGCGCTTTGCTTTGCTTATTTTAGCCCGAGGCTTTTTGCCCTCTTGATCGGGCCGGAATCCTTGCTCGCTAAAATCTTTTTGTTTTTTTTATTTCCATTCAAATCGTCTTTTGGTTTTATATTTTCTTTCATCTGGTTATTATTGGTTTTTCTTATATCGGCCTACGCTTGAAAGCTTAAAAGAGCTTAAGGCTTACTTAAAAGAGAGCTTAAAAGAGAGCATTTCTAAAAGTGTCGGGTCTAAATTGAACCCGGTCTCACGAGAAATGTTCTCTTTGATTTTCCACTAGCCTATTTTTACAAAAACTGTTCCTTGAAAATCGTAAGACATCGTCTACAAATGCCGACTGGCTTAAGACGACGTACACGTACGATAAAAACGGTAACTTAACGTCAACGACAGATCCGCTTAATCAGACGATTACGTATTTATACGACAATCGTAATTTGTTGGTAAAGAAAACTTATCCGGATACGACGGCTGTTAGTTATACCTATAACGGTGTTGGCAACGTTCTTTCTATCGTGGATGCGACAGGCACAACAAGCTACACGTATGACAAACTGCATCGAGTGACAAAAGTTGTTGCTCCCGGTACAAATAATATAATTCAGTACACATATGACAGCCAAGGCAATCGTTTGACCATGGTCAATCAGGACAATGGGACGACAACGTACAGCTACGATAATCTGGATCGTGTTCTTTCCTTGACAAATCCGCAGTTACAAAAAACACAGTATGAATACGATGCGGTTGGTAATGTCGTTAAGGTTACGGGCGCCAATGGTGTTATCACAACTAATATTTACAATAAGCGTAATCAGGTGGTTAATATTTTAACAAAAACTGCCGCAGGTGCGCTTCTTGCATCGTCCACATCAGAGTATGACACCGCCGGTCTTTTGATCTCCATTCAGCAGGAGAATGGCAATAAAACGTTTTATACGTATGATGCTGCCCATCAGCTGCTTACCGAAACAAAGAAAAATGTGGCGGGAACAGTTCTTTATACCTACGCGTATACGTATGACGCTTTGGGCAATCGTTTGACGATGAAAAAAAACGCTGTTCTGACTACGTACACGTATAACAAGCTTAATCAGCTAACTGCGACAGTAAGCAGCGGGGTCACTAACACGTATACGTATAACAATAATGGAAATTTGACGAAGGCAGTCGAGGGTGGTCAGACGAGTAGTTATCTTTACAATTATGATAATCGTTTAACCAAAATTACGTATCCGGACGCGACGACAAGCATTTATACTTATCGTGCAGATGGCCAGAGAGTTAAGGCCGTAGGCGGAGCGTATGTTGTCAATTATCTTTACGACGGTAATTTGCCAGTGATAGAGCGCAACAGCGCTAATGTCACGCAAAATACGTACACCAACGGCCTTTGGTTTGCGGGTGGGATCGGCGGACTTGTTAGTCAAGCGGCCGCTGGTGTGACAACATGGTATCATTATGTTCACAACGGCCCGACAAATGTCAGTCATATGACAAACAGTGTCGGCGCAGTTGTTCAGAAATATAACTTTGACGCTTTTGGTAATATTGTTTTTCAAGGCGGGACAGTTGCCAACAGCCGGCAGTTTCAAACCAAAGAAACAAATAGTAAATCAAAACTCGTTTATTTTGGCCAGCGTTGGTATAATCCCACAATAGGCCGCTGGATAACGCCTGATCCGTTGGGACTGGTCGACGCGCCAAATCTGTATGTCTATCTGAACAACAATCCCTTACACGACACCGACCCGTGGGGGTTGTGTCGGGGGGTTGGGAGTGTT
>CAZNNZ010000122.1:0-5493 GCA_964574575.1 uncultured Planctomycetales bacterium | reverse complement strand
TAGGTACAAAATGGAAAGATTTTATACGAGAAAATGGAGTTGGACAAAATCAAGTCATTGTTGTTGCGCATTCTTATGGAAGTATTGTATTGCGGTACTCTGCTCTCGAGAATCCCAACTTATTTAAGGATGCCGCCGGTGTTGTTGAAGTGGCCCCGACTTTGGGGGGTTCGCGTTTTGCCTTAGGATATGGCGGTGCAATTTCTGAAACGATAACATCGATATTTGGTTTTGAGGCAATTAGCAAAGCTCAAAATCCTAATGGTTTGATACAGGAAGCTCTTAATACCCCTCAGGCCATTGAGTTTTTTAATGGTTTAAAGGGAACCGTTTATTTGGTTGAAGGGGATCCGCATAATCCAAAGAAGCCCGAGGGTGAAATGTCTTCTGCGGAAATAAAGTTCGGGGAGAATTTTAGAAAAGCGTTAGAAGGTTTGGATGTTATTCGTTTAAAAGGGTTTTCTCATGGCGATGCCACGTCTGCTCCGGAGGTTTTGGAAGCTATTGGGAAATTGATCAAAACGGCCTCTTCGGCGTCGAGCGTGGTAAAAAATCCAAACAGTCCTGAAATTATTGCCAGAGAACTGGCTGAGGCTCTTAGTGAATTTGGGGCAATAGGCCAATTTGATGAAGTCATTCAATTATTTAAAAACAAGGCAAAGGGAGCCGATAACTGGCGTAGATATTTTTTCGAGACGTTCGGGGTTGATGAAAAATATAAAGGATTAGCGCAAGCTTTTTTAAGAGTTTCAAATCAACATGCCGGAATCTCCGATATATTCGATAACGAAAATGGCGAATTCGCCGAAATTTTAAGAATTACAAAAACAGTTATTTTAAAAGTAAGTGCAGCTGCGTCAGTTGAACTACCATTGACCCCGATACTTAAGAAAGATTCTAGAGTTGGCGGTATCGACTTTGACCCGTCCAAACTCAATCTGCAAATCAAGCGCGACGGGCGCGGTGTGCCTCTGCCTTTGCCGCAACAGGATTTGGAAAATATCAATATCCAAGGTCTTTACCCTGTCATTCTTAACATCCTGCCCGTTAATGCCCAGACTTTGCCGATTCTAGGGCAAATAAATCAACAGCCTGCTCTTGCTGTTTCAAAGGGATAAACCCGGATTTTGCATTAGCCTCGCTGCTGCGAGGCTAAACAAAATCCGCCCAAAGGGCCGCATGTCTCGACTTGGTCGAGACATGCGGGGTTAATCCTTGCGGTAAACCGCAACCGAAGGCAAATTTTGCATTTCACTTTTTTGTGCGCGACGGATCGTCGCGCAATGGGTTGTAATGCAAAATTTGGGATAAAAACTCGGTAATCCTTATTGCAGGCAATTTCCTTTTGCGTTAATATACTTCGTGCAAAAAAACCTTATTAAAAAATGCAGTATCAAGCCGCTTAATGCTCAACTGACTACACCGTTTCGCACCGCTTTAGGTGAACATACTAGTTTAGAAAATTTTGGGTTTTGTATTGAGTTATCCGACGGGACCAAAGGTTTTGGCGAAGCGGCTGTAGCACCCCACATTACTGGCGAAACAATCCCTCAAACGACAACCTCTTTGACCGAAGTTTCCGAAAAACTTTTGGGCCAAGATATTTCCGAATATCTGGCCATCTCTTCTTATCTTCATCAGCAGTTTCCTAATAATAAAAGCGCTGTTGCAGCGGTAGAAATGGCTATTCTCGATGCGTTAACTCAGCAGCTTAAAATTCCTTTATGGAAATTTTTTGGCCCGACGTGTACGAAGTTAGTCAGTGATATTACGATTGTTATTAATAGCGTCGAAGAAACTGCATTGGCCGCAAAAAGTTTTTATCGTCAGGGCTTTCGCAGTTTTAAAGTTAAAATCGGGCGTGATCAAGATCTAGATTTAAAGCGTGTTGTGGCCGTTAAAAAAGCAACTCGCAATTCTTCGATAATTCTAGACGCTAATCAGGGTTATACTGCCGAGCAAACATTGAAATTCTTGTCCGAGCTTAAATGCTTAAGCGTGCGGCCAAAACTTATTGAACAGCCGGTTGCCAAAGCGGATTGGGAAGGGCTCAAAAAAGTAAACGCAATTTCGGATGTGCCTGTTTGTGCTGACGAAAGTGCCAGCAGTTTAAGTGATGTCCTTCGGATTATTCGTGAAAAAGCGGCGGCCGTAATTAATATTAAATTGATGAAGTTTGGTCTTTTGCAAGCGCGTGAAGCGGTAGGTTTGGCAAAGGCCGCCGGCCTTGATCTTATGATCGGCGGGATGATGGAGAGCCCCTTGGCCATGACCGCGGCGGCGCATTTAGCATCGGGTATTGGTGGATTTCAATATGTGGATTTGGATACGCCATTTTTTATTAAGCCTGAAGTTCGCATCGGCGGTCTTCGGCAGATTTCGTATCTGAATTCCAAAGGCGTGTATGATTTTTCTAAGGTCAAATCTGGTATAGGGCTTATTCCAAATTTCTGATGATACACTCGCCTTATATTCTCGTCGGGATTTTGCTTGCGATTGAAGTTTTTGTTTTGTCAGTTTCTTCACAGCCGCGGTTTAAAAAATATTTTTCTTTCTTGCCGCCTGTTTTTTGGATTTATTTTTTGCCAATGCTTTGTTCGAGCTTTGGCTGGATTGATTCTAAGTCGCCGATTTATGAGTTGATTAGCCGTTGGTTTTTGCCGGCGAGTTTGATTTTACTTTTGCTCTCGTCGGATATTAAGGCAATTTTGAAATTAGGAAAGCCAGCGCTTGTGATGATGGCCGCCGGCAGTTTGGGCATTATGCTGGGAATGCCGTTGGTCTTTTGGTTAGTCAAACCCTTAGTCGGTAGTCAAATGTGGTCGGGCTTTGGAGCTTTGTCTGGTTCATGGATTGGCGGCAGTGCTAATATGATAGCGGTTAAAGAAGCGATTGGAACGCCGCAGGAAGTTTTTACGCCGATGATTGTTGTGGACACGGTTGTGCCGTATGTCTGGCTGGGATTTTTGGTGGCCGCATCGGCTTTTCAATCGCAGTTTGACCGTACCAATCAAAGTGACCGGACTATTCTTGATCAGTTAGGCGCGCATGCGCTGGGCTTTTCGCAGAAGTCAAAGCAAAAGAATTCTTTGCGGATGACTGTTTTTATTTTCTTGTTGGCATTAGTTGGGGCTATTATTGCGCGTTTTATTGGGGATCATTTACCGACGGTAAAAGACATTTTTGCGCCGTATGCGTGGACGATTATTGTGGCTTCTTTTATAGGAATTGTGTTTTCTTTGACGCCGATGCGTGGCTTAGAAGAACGCGGCGCATCAGAAATTGGTTATTTTCTTTTGTATTTTGTATTGACAACCATAGGGGCTAAGGCAAATATTGTTAATATCGGCTCCACCTTTATTTTGATTGGCGCGGGGTTTCTCGTCGTTATTTTTCATGGTATCGGAATTTTGTTGGCGGGCCGAATATTGCGTGCGCCGATGTTTTTGGCCGCGGTGGCCAGTCAGGCGAATATCGGCGGAGTCGCATCCGCGCCTATTGTCGCGCAAGTTTATCAGCCGGGTTTAGCCAGCGTGGGGCTTTTGCTGGCAATTTTAGGAAATATTATGGGAACATATTTGGGGATTATTACCGCACAATTATGCCGGATGGTGTCAGGATGAAAAAAATATATTTTTTGACTTTATCATTGGCCTGTTTGACGTTTTCTGCTGCGCCGGCAACAGAAAAATTAAATTATGCCGCAGCGTCGGTCATTGCGCACACGACAGTGCAAATGCAGAGGCCCGGTTTTTGGATTGCCCGTCATCCGTCGCCCGATGCTGTTATTTTAGACGCAGCTGGTGTCCAAGATTTTAATGAAAAGTTAATCAATGCGGGGTTGGTTAAAGATTTGCTTAATATTGATGCTTTTGACCGCAAGATAAGTCAACTGCAAATACAAAAAGAAATGCAAAAATTTGAGCGCGGTGATTACTTTGACGAGCAGGGCAAGCCCGCGGCACGGGATTTTTTTCGAGAAATTAAAGAGAACGTTGTCCTAGAGGATTCGCCCGACTGGCAATTGCTGCAGGCTTTTGTCGTGCGCCAAACGGATCAGCGTCTTTTGCCGACGGACAAAGTTTTGACCAGTGAGCGGTTTGATTTGGAGTTTGATGAACTTCAAAACAGTTCTTTGGATGCAGGAGAGCCGGTGGTTGTGCTTTTTGAGACGCTCGATCAAGTGTGGGTGTATGCACAAACGTCTGTAAGTGCCGGCTGGGTCAAAAAAGAAAATTTAGCCTTTGTCGCTCCCGGCGAGTTTAAGCAAATGGTTGTGAGCAAAGATTTTGTGGTTGTAACTTCTGCCAAAGTTGATCTTTATCTTGATAAAGAGCGCATGCAGTTTTATGATTCGGTGCGAATGGGGACACGGTTTGTGGTCAGTTCTTTGCTTAGCGATACGATCGAAGTTTTTATTGCTCCCGGGCAAAGGATGTTTATTGCTCGTCGGGATATTGCGGTTGGATATTTGTCATATACGCCGAGGCATATTATTGAACAAGCTTTCAAAATGCTCAATGCCCCTTACGGTTGGGGCGGAGCCCATGGAGAGCAGGATTGTTCGGCTTTTTTAAAACAGATTTTTGCCACTGTTGGGATTGCTTTGCCGCGCAATTCCGCAGAACAGGGGCAATCAGGAGCGCTCTTGGGTTCTAACGCACAGACGGAGATTTTTAAAAAAGCTTTCGGCGGCACGGTGATTGCGCAATTAAAGGGACATATTGTTTTGTATTTGGGAATGGTTGACGAAAATCCGTATGTGATTCATGCGGCGTTTGCGTATCGAGAAGCCGTTGACGGACAAGACCGGGTGCGTGTGGTTAATCGTGTCATTGTTTCAGATCTTTCTTTAGGGAAAGGTTCGAAGAAAGGCTCGCTTTGGGAACGCATCGTCGCTATTCGTGCGATTAAATAAGGAAGACTAAGAGATGAATTTCAAAAAAATTTTTTTGTTGGTATTGATGTTTGCTTGTTTCGTGCAGTGCGTGGATGCCGCCTTTAATCTTGATCAGCTTTCGGATAACGACATTCAAAGCGTTAAACAGCTGATCAAAAAGCTTGAGCCTTTTATTCTTGCGCGCGATAAGACAAAAGACTTGGCCAAATTGACTTTTGATGAGCTGTACTCGCCGCTTAATTCGCAGGAGAAAATATTTTTGAAAAGGTTTGAAAGTCTGGGTGCCAAAGACATTGGAGGTAGAATCCCTTATCGCGGTTTGGCCAGCGGCAAAGAGGATTTGGTCGTTATTGTTGGGCAAAAGGTCAAGGTGCGCGACCACAAGAAGGAAAAAACCAAGAAAGACCGCCGAGAACTTGCCCCACAGTTTTTGCCCCGTGACGTTTATGAGAAATACAATGTCATGATGGCCGCGATGAAAAAAGACATTGGCAAAAAGCTTTTAGTTGAGTCGGGTTATCGCTCCAGCGCGTATCAGTTATATCTTTTCGTTTATTATTTGCAGAATCATAAATATTCGATTCGTGAGACGG
>CAZNNZ010000121.1:0-5610 GCA_964574575.1 uncultured Planctomycetales bacterium | reverse complement strand
GTTCCAACGATGGTTTGATCTGTAGGATTTAAAACCGAATTCATTGCCGCTTGCATAATCGCTTTAGCTTTCGCAGGATCTGTCGTCCCTGCTAAAAGCGTTGTGAAATAATTGTCAATCGCCGCTTTAGCTTTGACAACTGCTGTCTGATTATAATACGTTCCAACGATGGTTTGATCTGTAGGATTTAAAACCGAATTCATTGCGGTTTGCATATTACTTTTCGCAATAGTAGGATCTTGTCCACTTAATAACACGCTAAAATAGGTATCAATCGCTGCTTTAGCGGCATCTACTGGACTAAGCTCAACTACAGCTTGAGCATATACAACATTAGTGAAAGATGTCATGCCCAAACTTAAATACGCACCTAAAAACAGTAAAACAATACTTTTCACAGAACGATGTTTATTCATTTAAACAACTCCATTATTTTCGTTTTTAAAAGATATCATCAAAAAAATCCCAAACTAATCGAACAAAGCATGAGCACCAACTGCCATTGGGCCAAACGGTTATTATGGGGAAGTTTAAAGTCTGCAGTCTGGTTACTAAAACCCCTTTAAGGAGATCCCTTTGCTCGATTTGCCATGGACTTCTACAAAGAACAATAAAACATATGAAGAAAACAAGTACACAAAAACCTACGCAATGTATACCATATGATTCTTGGATATGCCAATTTACACATCAAGAAAAAGTGATGTAAAAAAAAAAAGGGAATTAAAGAGCAGTGCGTGTGACGAGAAACGTGCGGTTAACTTAGTAGTTATCTTAACCCATAACCACTTAAAATCCAATTAATAATTTTTTGCCCATAGAACAAACTCGTTAGGGCGGCTAAGACGATAAACGGACCATACGCAATCGCGCTGTCCTTGGTGCGGATTTTTTCGGCAATGCCATAGAACGCGCCAAAAAACGGCGCTAAAAAAAATGTCAAAAGAGCCAATTTCCAACCCATAAAAGCCCCGATCATAGCCATCAGCTTCACATCCCCGCCACCCATCGACTCCTTTTTGAATATCAAGTCCCCTGCTAATCCCATCAAATAAATCGATCCTCCGCCGACTAAAACACCAATTACTGAAAACGCTAACGACTTAAAATTGATCAGCCAATTGCCTTGTTCAACCGTTAACCCTTGTAATTGCGGAATCAAAAAACTTAAAATAAGTCCCACACACATCCCGCCGACACTGACCTCATCGGGAATGATCCGATGCTCAAAATCGACAAACGTTGCAACAATAAAACCCGAAACCATAACCCAATACGCCAACGTCATCCAAGTTAATCCAAAAAATTTATAAAATGCAAAGAACGTAAAAGCTGTCAAAAGCTCAACAAAGAAATAACGAACCGAAAATTTTGCCTTGCAATACCGGCACTTGCCGCCTAAAGCGATATAACTAACAAGCGGAATATTATCAAACCACGCAATCGGTTTTTTACAGGCCACACAATGCGAGGACGGCTTGACAACAGATTCTTCCTTTGGCAAACGGACAATACAAACATTAAGAAAACTGCCAATGCATGCGCCTAAGAAAAAAATAAAAGTTTCAACAAACAAAATCTCACTCATTTTTCAGATCCCTTCTCTAAAACACTTCGAACTTTATCCTTAACCTCTTGCGGCAATTCCTGTCCCGCCCAATGTTGCAAAGACAACATCCCCTGATAAAACAAAAGCCCCAAACCATTAGCCGCTTTGGCACCCTTTTGGCAGGCAAGTTTTAAGAGCATCGTTTCCTTAGGTTTATAAACGACATCATAAACAAGCATGTCCCGATGCAAAAGTTCTCCATCTACAATACACGCTTTTGGATCTCTAAGCCCGACGGACGTTGTATTGATCAAAAGATCCGAAAGCTCAATATTTAGATCATCAATCGAAGAGACAACAACGACATTGCTGACATCCATGTGCAGCGACAAATCATGAACCAGCGCTTTGGCTTTTTCTGGCGTACGATTATAAATGCGTATTGATTCGGGCCTTTCGGGGATCAGGCACAAGGACGCTAAAATCGCGCGCGTCGTCCCGCCGGCGCCCAGAATGGCAATTCGCTTACCCCGTGTATTAAATCCTAATTGCACCAAATGCGCCAAAAACCCTGGCCCGTCGGTATTATAGCCAGTTAACTTGCGATTTTCGTCAATGACAATCGTATTAACCGACTGCGCTTTTTTGGCAAATGCGCTGACACTATCTAAATACTCAACAACAATTTCTTTATAGGGAACGGTAACATTGAGTCCAAAAATAGGCGAATTTTTATCCCTCAAGTCTTTGAAAAATTGTGCCAGCTCATCTTCCTGCAATGGAAAAAGCTGATAAACGGCCTTAACCTTCAGCGCCTTAAAAGCAGCATTGTGCATCAATGGAGAGAGACTATGCTCAACAGGAAAACCGACGATACCGTACGTTGTGGTAATTTTTGTCATGGATATGTCAATCACAGAAAACGGTCGCGACCGTTCCCTACACGTTGGAATTAAGTGGTGGAAATAACTTTGTTGATCGCGTTTAAATACGCCTTGGCCGATGCAATAACAATGTCGGTGCTTGCGGCGCGAGCAATTACGTTTTTGCCGTTAATTTTTGCCTTCAGCGAAACTTCACCTAAAGCATCTTGTCCATGGGTGACGGACACAATCGCGTAATCCAACAATTCACTTTTAACGCCAGTAATCTTATCGATCGCTTTATAACAAGCATCGACCGGACCATCGCCCGAGGAGGATTTAGCGATTTTTTTGCCCTTAGATTTTAATGTCACGCTCACTTTGGGCTTGATCTTCATGCCGCTGGTATTGGTAAAATCCACCAATTCCCAAACAGGCTTTAAAACTTTGACCTCATCATCCACGATCGCCAAAAGATCTTCATCAAAAACCTGTTTCTTCTGGTCTGCCAGTTTTTTGAATTCTCCAAACGCTTTATCTAAATCTTCTTCTTTTAAGTCAATCCCCAAAGCCTTTAACCGCACTTTAAACGCATGACGGCCGGAATGTTTGCCCAAAAATAAATTCCCCACCGGGACACCGACGTCTTCGGGGCTCATGATTTCATAGGTTGACTTCTCCTTCAAAACTCCATCTTGATGAATTCCTGATTCATGGCGAAAAGCATTGGCCCCGACGATAGCTTTATTCGGCGGCACTACAAAACCCGTTAATTTACTGACCAAACGCGAAGCTTTATAAATTTCACGGGTATTAATATTCGTGTCACAACAATAAAAATCCGCGCGCGTTTTTAAGGCCATGACAATTTCTTCCATCGCCGCATTGCCCGCCCGTTCACCAATGCCATTAATTGTACACTCAACTTGCCGTGCGCCATTTTTGATAGCGGCCAAAGAATTGGCAACACCTAAACCCAAATCATCATGACAGTGCGTTGAAATAATCGCTTTATTAATATTGGCAACGTTGTTGCGAATATCGGCAAAAAGCTTTCCATATTCATCTGGCGTTTTATAGCCAACGGTATCCGGAATATTAACCGTCGTTGCTCCCGCGTCGATGACCGCTTCTAAAATACGGTACAAAAATTCCTTTTCACTGCGACTGGCATCTTCCGGAGAAAATTCGATATTATCCATTTTGGACTTAGCGTATTTAACCGCATCGACGGCCATCGCCAAAATCTCGTCCTGCGTTTTTTTAAACTTGTGTTCCAAATGGATCTTGGACGTCGCCAAAAAAACATGAATGCGTGGGCTTTGCGCTTCTTTGACCGCTTCGAAAGCCGCATCGATATCTGTGCGAATCGCACGCGCCAAGCCGCACACCGTCGAATTTTTAATCGCTTGCGCAACCTGTCGCACCGACTCAAAATCCCCCGGAGAGCTGATTGGAAAACCCGCTTCAATAATATCAACACCCATGCGCTCTAAGGCAAAAGCAATCTGCAGCTTCTCATCTTTGTTCATAGAAGCCCCCGGCGCCTGCTCGCCGTCGCGCAATGTTGTATCGAAGATTAAGACTTTATCGGTTTTCATAAATATATGACCAATCAAAAACTTCTTGTAGTTTACAATATCGAATTTAATTGACTTTTTGACCGGGTGGCGCGTAGGGAGTTCCCTTCACGCGCACAGCGAAAGCGAGCACGTGAAGGGTCCGAAGCGACAGGACCCGGCACAAAATGATTATCTCTTCATCCAACTCATCAGCCCGCGCAATTTAGCACCGACTTTTTCAATCGGATGATTCTCGCCTTCTTGACGCATTTTTGTAAAATTCGGCCGACCGTTCTTGTTCTCAGCCATCCACTCTTTGGCAAATTTACCAGTTTGAATTTCTTTTAAAATCTTTTGCATCTCTTTGCGCGTTTTTTCAGTAATAACTCGCTTACCGCGTGTCACATCGCCATATTCAGCGGTGTCAGAAACACGCTTGCGCATTCCAGTAATCCCGCCTTCGTAAATCAAATCCACAATCAGTTTTAATTCATGACAACATTCAAAATAAGCAATTTCCGGCTGATAACCAGCATTGACCAACGTCTCAAAACCCGCCTTAATCAGTTCACTAGCCCCGCCGCATAAAACCGCCTGCTCGCCAAAAAGATCTGTTTCCGTCTCTTCCTTAAATGTCGTTTCCAAAACGCCGCCGCGTGTTCCGCCCAAACCCTTGGCATAGCTAAGCGCATCTTTCATCGCGTGACCCGAAGCGTCTTGAGCAATCGCAACCAGACACGGCACGCCTTTACCAGCTTCATACTCTCGACGGACCAAAGCCCCAGGGCCTTTGGGTGCAATCATCCAAACGTCAATATCGGCTGGCGGCTTAATCTGTTTAAAATGAATATTAAAACCATGCGAAAAGACCAGCGACTTGCCCTTTTTCATAAACTTCTTAATTGACGTTTTATAAATTTCGGCTTGCAAATGATCTTGTGTCAAAATCACAATAATGTCAGCTTCTTTAGCGGCGGTTGCGACATCCATGGGTTTAAAACCATCTTTGATCGCTTGCTCATAATTTGGCCCACCCGGCCGCTGGGCGACAATCACATTAAGACCACTATCACGCAAGTTTAAGGCCTGTCCACGACCTTGAATACCATATCCGACAATCGCAATCGTGCGATTCTTAAGATCATCAAGGTTTGCATCTTTGTCATAATAAATCTTTGTCATATCGATATCCCTTCGTTTTTAGGAGTAAAATTCCAGACATTTTAACACAAAGTTTAAAACTTGGCGGGAAATTATTTTACGCAAAAATTTACGCCCATCAAAAATTCAATTTAGGCAAGAATCTTCATTAAGGAAAGGTATTCGTCAATATGCGCATTGCTGCGTTTGCCAGCCTGTCGCAAATCAATCACATTGATTTCATCACGCAAAACACCAACCGCTTTGCCAAACTCTCCTTTAGCAAGAAGTTCGACGGCGACCGCACCCAAACGCGTAGCTAAAATCCGATCACCGGCAACCGGCGTTCCGCCGCGCTGAACATGCCCTAGAACAACAAAACGGGTTTCCAAACCAGTCATCATCGTCAAGGTTTTAGCAACATCCGGCGCTTTTGCCGCACCCTCGGCGGTAACAATCATCCAGCTAACTTTTCCTTTTTTGTTTCCCGCCTCAA
>CAZNNZ010000120.1:0-5622 GCA_964574575.1 uncultured Planctomycetales bacterium | reverse complement strand
AATAAAGAGAAACAACAATATTGGCTGCGGCAATAAGGGCGAGCCAAAGCATCCCACTTTTGACAGTTGCCAAAAGCAGTAAAAATTTTCCAAAGAATCCCGCCAAGGGCGGCATGCCCGCAAGGGAAACCAAGGCCAATAAAAGCGTTGTGGCCAATATGCTTGAGCGCTGCGAAAGTCCTGCATAGTTTTCAATTTCCTCTTTTTTGTCAATTTTTTCGACGATGATAATGACAATAAATAAGGCGAGATTTGCAAATAAATAGCCTAAGAGATAAAAGTTGATTGCAGATACAGCTTGTATTGAACAGGTGGCGATACCCATAAGAAGATATCCGGCGTGACTGATACTCGAATAACCTAATAATCTTTTGATGTTTTTCTGAAACATTGCAACCAGATTCCCATAAGTCATGGTGATCGCAGCAAGCCCAGCTAATAGCAGGCTCCATTGTGGCTGCCAAGATGCAAAAACACTCAAGAAAAGACGAATCAAAATCATAAATCCGGCGGCTTTTGACCCGACGGATAAAAGTGCCGTGACCGGCGTTGGCGCACCTTGATAAACATCCGGCACCCACATATGAAAAGGGAAAACGGCAATTTTAAAAGCGACAGCAGAAAAGATGAGCACTAAAGCAAAGAGCATCATAGGCGACATTGCATGCGTGTTGACGAATGTTTGGATCACATCAAAGCGCGTTGAATGTGTCGTGCCATAGAGAAAACTTAGGCCATAAAGAAAGAAGCCCGACGCAAGCGAACCTAAAATTAAATATTTCATGCCAGCTTCGAGTGAATTTTTATCGTTTTTAAGATAAGCGGTCATGACATAAAGGGAAATTGTCAAAATTTCGATTGCGATAAAAAGAACAAGAAAGTCCGCTGCTGAGGCAATCAGGCACATTCCGATTAAAGAGAGCCACAAGAGAAAATAAAATTCATTACCTTTTTGTGCGGATGATTTAAAGAATTTTTCGGTCATTGGAAAAATAAAAACCATCGTCAAAAGGAAAAAGCTTTTAAAAAACCATGCCAGCGAATCGACGATAAACATGCCGCCAAAGGTAATGCCGCAGAGTTTGCTTTGGGTCAGCCAAAAGGTGCACAAAGCTAAAAGCGCAAAAAAGCTTGTCAATCCTAGACGTTTTTTGCGCAGGTTTTCTGGTAAAAGAATATCCAAGACCATTAAAGCCACTAAGGTTAGGGTGATTAATATTTCTAGAGAAATAAGATGCCAATTAATGTTGGGTAACATAAAGACTTTCAATGATTGGTTTGGTGCTTGTTGTAATGTGATTAAGAATTAAAGATGGCCAGCATCCGACTAATATCAAAACAGCCAATAAAAATGCATAAGGCAATTTTTCGGTTAATGTTTGTGCATCCTTTAATTGTACCCAACGAGAATTAAGCGGCCCTTGAAATCCAAGACGAATCGCTTTTAACATATAAATCGCGGTTAGCACAATTCCTAAGACGGCAAGAATTGTCAGGATGCGATATTGATCCCAGGCGCCTAAAATGACCATGATTTCGGCGACAAAATTGGCAAATCCCGGCACTCCCGCAGAGGCTAAGGCCGCCATGATAAAACATGTTCCAACAAACGGCATCACTTTAGCCAGCCCGCCTAATTGATCGAGATTGCGGTTTTTTGTTTGGTCAGTCACAAAACCGACGAGCGCAAAGGCAAGGCTGGCCATAATTCCGTGAGCAAACATCAAGTACACGACGGCGTTTAAACCGATGGTGTTTAGGCAGGCTAGTCCCAGCAAAATGTAGCCCATGTGACTGACACTGGAATAACCTAAAATATATTTTAAGTCTCTCTGTGTGAGCGCGACGAGTCCGCAAAATAGAATATTTACTACGGCCAGTGTAGCAATGACCGGCATCCAGATTTGGGCTGCTTGCGGCATAAGATAGATAGCAAAACGAATAATCGCGTAGGCGCCCATTTTTTTAAGAATACCGGCGTGTAGCATGCTGACCGCAGTCGGGGCTTGTGCATACCCGACGGGTGCCCACGTATGAAAAGGCCAAAGCGTTAGGGTCATGCCAAATCCAACGAGGATCAGCGGGAATATCCAATTTTGCAGGTCAAGGGGAATCGGGTGATTGACTAAATGATTTTGAATTTGGATAAGATCAAAAGTTTGTAAGCCGGTTGCAAAATATAAAGCCAAAAAGCCGATTAAAGCCAGTGTTGCCCCAGCGACCAAATATAAAGTTAATTTCATGGCCGCATAATCTTTGCGTTCTGCCCCCCAAATCCCGATCATAAGAAAGACGGGGATAGTCGCGATTTCGTGGAAAAAATAGAAAAAGAAAATATCCAGCGAGAGAAAAGCGCCGTAAGTGCCGATCACCGTCAAAAGAAAGAGAATGTAGTATTCTTTGACCCGCTCTTGGATACTACGGCTGATAAGAGCAGCGGCCAATGATGTGATACCTAAGAGTAGAATTAAAAGAGAATTGATTCCGTCGACGCCTAAGTGATAGGAAATGTTTAAAGGGGCGACCCACGGGATTTTTTGGACGAATTGAAAGCCGCCGGCCGTTTGATTATAAGAACAGAATAACCAGACGGATAACAGCATTGCTAAAAACACTGTGATAATTGTAATGCGCCGCAGTAAAGCCGTTTTGTTGGCCGGGGTTAAAAACAAAAGGATTAAACCTAGCGTCGGAAGTAATAAAAATAAAGAGAGATTAACAGGCATCATAAGCTTTTAGTCAGGATCCAATATAATAAAACGGTCCCCAGAACAAAGACGACCGCATAAAATTGCACCATTCCAGTTTGCAAATAACGAAAAGTTTTGCCGGCGGCGTTTGCGCTATTTGTTAAACCATCAACGCCTAAGCGGACAATAACTAATTTTTCAAAACCGGATAAGAGTCTCGCAAAATTTTGTTGGACAACTTCGACATACCAACGATAGAGCGCATCGAAATAATATTTATTTTTTAAAATCACATAAAAGAACCCCAAGCTTTTTTCTAGCGGATCAGTGCTGGGGCGGTTGCTGTACATGAGAAACGAAACACCTAGTCCTAAGAGCACAACACAAGTCGAGATTATGGCAACGGTGATATTTAGCGGCGCATGTGTTGTTTGGGAGTCTAAAAAATGGGGAATGCCGATTAAGCCGCCGATGACCGAAAGAATCGTCAAGAAGATAAGCGGAAATGTCATGACCGCTGGGGATTCGTGGGCGTGATTATTTTTTGGGGGATTGCCCCAGAACGCTGTCCAGAACAAACGACCCATATAAAAAGCGGTTAAAGCACTCGTGATTGTGGCAAGTATAAACAATGCTCGATTGCGTTCAAAGGCCAGAGTCAAAATTTCATCTTTGCTAAAAAATCCGCTTAACGGAAAAATTCCGCACAAGGCGAGTGTCCCGATTAGAAAAGTGATTCCTGTAATGGGCATTGTTTTTAAAAGGCCGCGCATTTTCCAAATATTTTGTTCGTGATGCAGGCTGTAAATCACGCTGCCCGCGCCTAAGAATAATAGCGCTTTAAAAAAAGCGTGTGTTGTCAAATGATACATTCCGACAACAGGACCGCCTAATCCTAAGGCCATGACCATAAGACCCAGTTGGCTGAGTGTTGAGTAAGCCAAGATTCGTTTAATATCATTTTCGGCTAATGCAAGTGTTGCGGCCATAAGTGCGGTGATTGCGCCCAGATAAGCGATGAAGGTCAGCGCAATTGTTAGTGGTGCAAAAATAAAAAACGTGCGCGCCAAAAGATAAACGCCGGCGGCGACCATGGTTGCGGCGTGAATAAGAGCGCTGACTGGCGTGGGGCCTTCCATTGCATCGGCCAGCCAAACGTGCAAAGGCACTTGCGCGGATTTTCCGATGACCCCGCAAAACAATAAAAGCGCTGCGATTGTTAACAGATGCGGATCCATTTGGGAAACGCCAGCCGCTAAATCGGTTAATTGAAAGCTTCGGCCAGCTCCAACATTTGAAAGGCTCCATAACAAGACAATGCCGCACAAAAAGCCAAAATCCGCAAATCGGTTGACGAGAAAGGCTTTGACACCAGCGTCGGCGGCAGACGGTTTGTGATACCAAAACCCGATGAGCAGGTATGAACTAAGACCAACAAGTTCCCAAAAAATAAAAAGCTGTATCAAGTTATTGGCCAAAACAATGCCGATCATCGAAAACGCAAATAAGCTTAAAAAAGCAAAAAAGCGCGGCAGGCTTGGATCTTGGTCCATGTAGCCGACCGAATAAATAAAAATCGCACTGCCCACGCCGGTAACCACTAACAGCATCATGATGGCCAATGGGTTGACGAGAAAGCCAAAGTTAATCGTTAAAGTATCAAACTGTATCCACGTCAGGGATTGTTGTAATTCAATCGCCTGCTGTGAGCCCAAAATTTGTGTGGCTAATAGAATTGTGCAAACAAAAGAGGTGAGGATGCCTAAGATTGCAGTCAGGGAGCTCAGGGTTTTTGAGCGCAAAAAAAACAAGGCAATCAAAAGACACGCTAGAAGCGGCGCAAAATAAGCGATCCAAACCAAAGCGGGATTTACCATTTCATTTCCTTTAACTCATCGGCGTAAATTGTGCCAAAGTGTCGATACATCAAAACGACAATCGCCAGGCCAATGGCAACTTCCGCGGCAGCGACAAGGATGACAAAAAAGACAATCAGCTGTCCTTCATAATCGCCGTTAAAACGAGAAAAGGCGACAAAAGAAAGGTTGGAGGCCGCTAAAAGAAGCTCTAGCGACAAAAGCACTTTAAGCACATTGCGGCTGGTCATGACCCCGATAATGCCGACGGTAAAAATGATGCCGCTTAAAATAAGATAATGGCTTAATCCGATCATGTGTTTTCTTTTTCTATTCTAGTTTTTAATGCGCCTTGGGCTAAAGAAACGATACCAAAGACCGCAATGAGTAGTAACAGCGACGTTAATTCAAAGGGTAGTAGATAATCTGTGAAAAGAATGCGCCCGATATTTTCGATAGTTCCGCGTATTGACGTTGCGCCTATAACTTGCGCAGCTGAAAAGCTTTGACTTGCTAAAAGCAATTTATTGAAAAACATAAGTCCGGCCAACCAGCCTAAAAAGCGAAAACGGCTTTGTTCTTTTGTTGGGAGAGTTACTGTCTTTAAGCTAAGGCACATGATGACGAACAGAAAGAAAATCAAAATGGCTCCTGCATAGACTAACAGTAAGATTATTCCCACGAAGAAAGCTTCCAAGAGCATAAATAGAGAAGATAGGCAAAAAATTGCGACAACTAAAGAAAGGACATTGTAAAGCGGATTGCGGGCCAAAACGACGGCTAGGCTTGATAAAACTAAAATTAGTGCAAAAAAGTAAAAGAATAAAGCTGAAATGTCCATTTTACCCGTCGCAACGATGTGCGCAAAAATATTTATGTTGGTTTTTCCTGTTTAAGGACAATAGTATAGGAAGAACTCGCAGAAGTGTCAATTTTTATCCCTAATTTTGCATTACAACTTAATGCGCGATGATTTGTCGCGCCTAAAAGTGAAATGCAAAATTAGCCTTCGGTTGTCCCGCAGGGACAAGGATTAACCCCGCACGTCTTAACTTTGTTAAGACATGCGGCCCTTT
>CAZNNZ010000119.1:0-5661 GCA_964574575.1 uncultured Planctomycetales bacterium | reverse complement strand
CAACGAATCCGCCTCACCAGGCTAACGGGTAACATTGTTCAATGAGTCAACTGGTATGGTTCTTGCTATAAGAATATTGACGTGATATAAAGAATGTCGGTTAAAATCCTTTTTTTGTTTTGTTGGTTTTTGTATTTTAATCTTTCGGGGAGGATTTTTATGTTTATGAAGCTTGGATTTCGTGCTTTTGTTCTTTTGTTTATGGTTTTAGTCTTGTTTTCAGCTCCGGCGGGTGCTTTGGAGCCCAAAACGCATATGTTTACATTAGGGCCGGACGTTAGCTATTATCATTTTAGCGAAACGGGTATCGACGAGGATGCTATTCTTTACGGCTTGGCTGGCAATTATACGTATCGGGGTAAATTGCTCACCGAAAGTTTGCCCAGCGGTGTGGCTAAAATTGACGGGCGAATTATTTTTGGCAGGGTTGACTTCAATGGATATTTATATGACGGCAATTACTACAATATTAAACAAGTTAAAGATTATTTAGTTGAGTTTCGTGGTCTTGTGGGATACGATTTCCCAATATTTTCAAACACGACTATAACGCCTTTTACCGGTGTAGGTTCCCGCCTTTTGACGGATCAGTTGCAAAAAAATGATGCTGGATATCGTCGTGATTCAAACTATTTATATTCTCCCATTGGTTTTGAAACCAAGACGCCTTTAAAGAATGGTTGGTCGCTGGGCGTAAATGCTGAATACGACATATTTTGGCATGGTTGGCAAGACACGTATTTGAGTGATCTTGACCCCTTATTTTCGGATTTGACCAATGATCAAACTCAAGGATATGGAATCAAGTTTTCTGTTAAGATTCGCAAGGAAGTGCTAGATAAAAATTTTATTTTTGAACCGTATGTTGATTATTGGAATATTGAAAGTTCGGATACACAGAAAGTTTATCACACTGGTGTATATGCTAATCGTGATTTTCAGGAGCCGGCCAACGAATCTACTATTGCTGGTATGAAAGTGGCGGTGGAGTTTTAGCCCGGGTTAAAGCTGGCTTTTGTCGTAGGTGGATTCTTTTTCGGTTTGCAGGTCGGTCAATTTGATTTTTTCAAAATCTTTAAAGTTATAAAGCCGGCAGGTTTCGGCGACAATATTCCAAATCTCATCCTGCACTGCTCCCGTCGGCGGAAAGCCGCTTTGGGTAAACTGGAATTTGATGCGGTTTTCGATTTGTTTGGCCAAAAAATCTCCTAATTGTATTTCTTCTGTCTTTAATCGATCGCCGGTTTTGTCGCCAATCAAATTTTCATCGCCGTAAATTTCAGAAATATAGCGTTTGATGTATTCGTCGTTGGAAATTGCCGGTGGATTTGAAAGAGCCATGCGCATATCTTCAAAATATTTGGTCGCCTTGATGGCGACTCCGCGCTGGGTGTCGGCAAAAACTATCACAAAAAATTCAGGCGGAATTTCATCTTTGGGAGAGGTGATCGGATTGCTCGTCATTTTTTCGACTAACTTGTCGTTGGCCTTGTCAGTGCTTTTGTTGCCGACGGAAAGCGGGGCTTCAACATTTCTTTGGCCAACGTCAAAGTAGGCGCGCGTTAAAGCGTTGACAACATCTCTTTGGCGCTTATTGCAATCGTCGGTATATTTATTTTGATAGCTTATATCACGGTCATATTTTTTGGTTTGGGCGATGTCAAAATTTATTGTAAATGTCTTATTGGCAAATTTTGTTTCTAGGAAATTAATCGACCAGCTTGTTTTGGTTTCGGCTTTGGGCGCTTGATTTTTGGGTGCCGCACGCAAATCAAGGATTCCGTCGGCAAGCGGCACATAGACCCACATTGTTTTTCCGTCGGGAATGACTTTAACGTTATATTTGAGTTCTTCTTTGCAAATTTTAAGGAATTTTTCCTGCGCTAAGCTTAAGGTGATTTTTTGAGGTGCTTTCGACGGAGCGCAGGCTAAAGGCGTAAAAATAAGGGCAGTAAGTAAATAAAGAAGAAAATAGTTAGGTTTCATTATTTAAAGCCGGGCGCGATGCCGAGCGGACATTGAATTTATTAAAAATAGCCTCGATCTCATCATACTCGAGTTCTCCTTTGCGCAATAATTCTTGGGCAAAGTGTTCTAAAATTTCATTTTTTGTTGCTAAGATTTCGCGCACTTCCTTGATGCAGGTTTGTAAAATATCTTGCACGTCATTGTCTAAGATTTCTTTGGTTCTTTCGGAAATAATAGGTGAGCCGTTTTGCGCACTGATAGCGTGAAAGTCACCGAGCAGTCCTGATTTGCCCATGCCATATTGCCAGACCATTGCATGCGCGATGCGCATGGCAGTATCAAAGTCGCTGCCACGCCCTCCACCGACTCCGCTGGAGGTTGAACCAAATTTCATTTGTTCAGCCACAAAGCTGGCGATGCTGACTTTAATATTAGCCAGCAAATGTTCGCGGTTGGATGAATGTAATTCTTCGGTCGGCCGTTGAAAAACAAAGCCAAGATTTCCTTTATGCGGAATAATGGACGCCTTGATAACATCGTTGCTAGGATGTGTCAGATAGGAGATAACAGCGTGGCCCGCTTCATGATAGGCAGTCCAGATTTTTTCTTTTTCAGTCAAGGTGATGTTGGCTTTAAGTCCGAAGGTGACGCGATCATAAGCTTCAGAGAGATCTTTCATCGAAATAATGTCGCGGTGTTCTCGCAGCGCAATCAGCCCAGCTTCACGGATCATGGCATCAATATCTGACGGTGAGAAACCCAGCGCTTTGCGTGCTAAAAATTGGGGATCGGCAGACGCTTCTTGTTTGACGCGGCCTAAATAAAATTTGAAAAGTTCCACCCGCTCTTCGAGATTCGGCAGCGTGATGTTGATCTTGCGGTCAAAACGTCCTGCGCGCATGATGGCCGAATCCAGTTCGTTTTCGGGCACGTTGGTTGCGGCTATGACGACGATATTATTCTCGGCTTGGCGCAGACCATCAAGCTCGGTTAAAAATTGATTGACGGTGGCATTGTGATCTGTTGCTCCGCCAAAACCACGCTCTGCTTGGCGCGGACGGGCAAAGGAATCAATTTCGTCTATAAAGATCAGACATCCGCCTTCCATTTTGGCCAAAGCTCGAGCTTGTTTAAAAAGGGATTTCATCCGTGCGGCGCCGACTCCGATAAAAATCCCGACGAATTCACTGCCTACCGCAGGAAGAAAAGGTAAACCGCATTCTGTGGCAATAGCTTTGGCTAGATAAGTTTTTCCACAGCCGGGAGGGCCTATCATCATCGTTCCTTTGATGATTTTGCCGCCGATCATCTTGACCAAATGGCGGTCTTTGAGAAGTTTGACTAATTCCCATGCTTCGCGTTTGGCACTTTCCATTCCGATGACTTCAGCCCATTTGACATTGACTTTTGCGCGGTCCATTTTTTCGCAGCCCAAAGTTCCAGCCAAACCGCCTTGCATAAAATAATATTGCATGCCCAGCATAATTGGCAGTGCGATTAAGTTCACGAGCACAAACATTGGCAAGAGCAGAGCCATTTGGCCGGAGATTTGGCGCTTGCTGAAATCTTCGAGCAGGTTGTAGTTTTGGAGGCAGTAGAGTAAAAATTGAGTCGTGTAATAAAGGCCAATAAGAATGACTGCTCCAAAAATTATTCTTAGCCAGTAGAGCTTAATATAGATGATAGCGCGCTTCATAGGAAGTCCTTAAAGTGAGGGTTTTTAATAAGTTGATGCAAAAAGTATAGCATAAAGTTCACGAACCTTGACTTTAAAATAGAACTATGTTAATTTGTCCATATTCTTGAAACGGATTTTTAGAAATTTTCTGCATTTTCGGAATTCAAACTAGTTTTATTTTAAAAAGGATAAGCGATATGGCAAAAATTAAAGAAGTCAAAGCAAGACAAATTATTGATTCCCGCGGGAATCCCACCGTCGAGGTGGATATCCGTTTAGGCAGTGGCGCATTTGGGCGCGCGGCTGTTCCGTCGGGGGCTTCAACCGGCGAATACGAAGCTATCGAGCTTCGCGACGGGGATAAGAGCCGTTGGATGGGCAAAGGTGTGACCAAAGCTGTTAATAATGTCAACACGATCATCGCCAAGAAAATCAAGGGTCAAAAATCCTGCTATGAATCTATTGACAGAATTCTTTTGGATTTGGATGGTACTGATAATAAGAGTAAGTTAGGCGCCAATGCGATTTTGGGCGTTTCGATGGCTGTAGCCAAGGCCGCCGCCGCTGATAAAGAAGAACCTCTTTGTCGTTATTTGGGTGGCAACCGTGCGAGCATTTTGCCGGTTCCTTTGATGAACATTTTAAACGGCGGTATGCACGCGGATAATAACCTTGATATTCAGGAATTTATGATTGCTCCTATCGGTGCGCCGACTTTTTCGGAAGCGATTCGCATGGCCACTGAAGTTTTTCATAATTTAAAGAAAATTTTGCATGACAAAAACCTTTCGACATCCGTCGGGGATGAAGGGGGTTTTGCGCCGAATTTAGGTAAGAACGAAGAAGCTCTGGCTCTTATTATCGATGCGATCGCCAAAGCCGGTTACAAGCCGGGCAAAGATGTTTTTATCGCGCTGGATTGTGCGGCGTCGTCTTTTTATGACAAAAAAGGTGGCTATAACTATAACGGAAAGATTAACACCGCCGATGAAATGATTGCGGTGTATGCCAATATGCTCAAGAATTATCCGTTGGTTTCGATTGAAGACGGTCTGGATGAAAACGATTGGGACGGTTGGAAAGTTTTGACCGATAAATTAGGTTCTAAAGTTCAGCTCGTCGGAGATGATCTATTTGTTACCAATGTTAAGCGTTTGAAAGATGGTATTCAAAAGGGCGTTGGTAATTCGATTTTAGTTAAAGTCAATCAGATTGGCAGTTTGTCCGAAACTCTGGAGACGGTGAATTTAGCGAAGAAAAATAAGTATACTTCGATTATTTCGCATCGTTCCGGCGAGACAGAAGACACGACGATTGCGCATTTGGCTGTCGCGACTGGCGTCGGGCAGATTAAGACCGGTTCTTTGTCGAGAACGGATCGGCTGTGTAAATATAATGAGCTTTTGCGCATTGAAGAAGAACTTGGTAAGAAGGCGATTTATGCCGGTTCTTTGTGGGGCAAGATTTATTAAGCATTTAACACTATGATTAAAAACGCCCTTTGGCTTTTTGGTTTTACGATTTTTGCTCTTTATATCTTTTTGCCGTCGTACACAAAACTGCAGGATTTGCGGCAGAAGAATGTCGAATACAGCAAGCAGATAGAAGAGTTAAAGTTGCGCAAGATTCGGCTTATGGAAGAAAAGCGGCGCTTGGAACAAGATCCCGCTTATTTAGAGAAAGTTGGCCGCGAAAAGATGGGGCTGATACGTAACGGTGAAGTAGTTTACAAAATCACCCAACCGGCCAACGCGGTAAAGAAGTGAAGAATTAAAGTAACAAAGCGGGCGAATGAGAACGTAACGTTCGAATGAGTGCCGAGGCCGGCTGAGAATATGATTTTTAAGGAAATGCCGCGGCTTCCATAAGATATTTTTATATGTAACAAAGCGGGTGACCGAGGGCTTAATGCCCGAGGAAATACCGCGGCTTCCATAAGATATTTTTATTCAGAATAGCCGCGGGGTGGAGCAGCCCGGTAGCTCGTCAGGCTCATAACCTGAAGGTCACAGGTT
>CAZNNZ010000118.1:0-5709 GCA_964574575.1 uncultured Planctomycetales bacterium | reverse complement strand
CCATGCATGCCGATCATCCCAAGAGATAATGGATGTGTTTCAGGAAAAGCGCCTTTGCCTAAAAGCGTATTAGTCACCGGAGCGTTTAACTTTTCAGCCAAAGCACGCACGGCTTTGCTGGCACGCGAAATAACCGCCCCATGGCCAATTAAAAGCAAGGGTTTTTTAGAACCTTTAAAAAGTTTTGCAAATTTCTTAATATCTGAAACACTGGGCTTGGCAGGAACTTTATATCCCGGAATATCCATCGCAGGATCCAAAGAGTCGCCGGTAAAGGAACCCGACGTCACATCTTTAGGTAAATCAATTAACACAGGACCCGGACGGCCAGTGTTACAAATATGAAAAGCTTCTTTAATCACGCGTGGAATATCATTGCTATCTTTGACAAGATAACTATGCTTAACAATAGGCATCGTAATGCCAGTAATATCCGCTTCCTGAAAAGCATCTTTACCCAACATCGAACGAATTGTCTGACCGGTCAAAACAATAATCGGCACCGAATCCATCATGGCAGTAAGAATACCGGTCACCGTATTTGTCGCACCCGGCCCACTCGTCACCAAGACCACTCCGGGCTTGCCCGTCGCACGAGCATAACCGTCAGCCATATGAGATGCGCCTTGTTCGTGACGAGTCAAAATAAGCTTGATTTTTGAGCCCACCAAAGCGTCAAAAATAGGTATAGCCGCGCCACCCGAGAGGCCAAAAATATACTCAACCCCATAGGACTCCAAGCATTTAATTAATGCTTCGCCGCCGGTAAGAGGTTTTGATTGTGCAGATTTATTTTTCATAAGAATTAAGTGTTTGTGGCTGTAAAATATTTAATAATAGTAACGAAACTGACTTTAAAATGCAAGGGAATTTTGTGAACTTTCTCTTCGGAAAATAGCAAGAATAAAGTACTTGAATAAACAAAAAAAATCCTTTAAGCTTTGTTAAAAATTAACCGAAAAGGAACTTCTTCATATGATTTCTGAATCCGAAATACTCAAAGCTTTGTCCAAAATTATTGATCCTGATTTTAACCGCGACATTGTCAGCTTAGGGTTTGTACAGAACATAAAGATCCATGATGGGGATGTTGCCTTTGACATAGCTCTGACAACACCTGCATGTCCTGTTAAAGATGAATTTCAAAAACAGGCCGAAGTGTTGGTCAAGAATTTGGCGGGAGTAAAAAACGTCTCTATTAAAATGACGACGCTAGCCAAAAAAACGGCCTCAAATCCACAAGGCGGCGAATCTACACTCAAAGATATTAAGTCGATTATTGCTGTTTCATCCTGCAAAGGCGGAGTGGGAAAATCAACGATGGCCGCACATCTGGCACTCGAGCTTTCCCGACGCGGCTACAAAGTCGGATTAGTTGACACCGATATTCACGGGCCGTCAATTCCGTCACTGTTTGATCTTCACAATGTTGAAATTTTAACCAACGAAAAACGGCAATTTATTCCCATAGAATTTCATAATTTAAAAATCATGTCTTTTGGTTTTCTCCTAGGCGAACAACCGGCCGTCATGCGCGGGCCTATGGTCACGCAATATGTTCAACAAATTTTGCATGCTACAGCCTGGGGAGAGTTAGATTATCTTTTTATCGATATGCCGCCCGGAACAGGAGATATCCAACTGACCATTACCCAAACAATCGCTTTAAACGGAGCGGTCATTGTGACGACTCGGCAAACACTTTCTCTCGTCGACGTAGCGCGCGGCATACTGATGTTTGAAAAAGTCAATGTGCCGATCTTAGGCATCATCGAAAACATGTCGTACTTTCTCTGTGATAATTGCAACAAACGCCATTACATTTTTGGAGGCAGTGCCGAAGAATCGCTTAAAGACCGTTTTGGACTTGAAGTTTTAGCTGAAGTTCCGCTGCTACCTAAATTTACCGCAAAAATTTATGAACCGCTGGCCAATGATTTTATAATGACCGCCGTTGACAATACGATGCGCGCTTTGGGCAAAATGAGTATCCTTCAAAAACAAGTTCCCACAATCCGCTTTGATGCAACACACACTTTTCTCAAATGGCCCGATGGGGAAGAGATCAAGGTGAGCAATCGTGCTTTACGGCTAAGCTGCCGGTGTGCTTTGTGTGTCAATGAAATGACAGGGGAGTTATTGCTAAAAGAAAAAGACGTTGCCAAAAATATTGCTCCCAATGCATGTCTAGCTTTGGGTAATTATGCTATTGGAATTAATTGGAGCGACGGCCACTCCTCGGGAATTTACCCGTATCCTACAATTCGTAAACTGGCAGAGGAATAACACTCATTACTTTTCTAAAATTTCTTTAAGCTCGCCGTTCTCGTGCAGTTCGGCAATAATGTCGCAACCGCCAACAAGTTCTCCATTAACATAGAGTTGCGGATAGGTCGGCCAGTCGGAATATTCCTTAAGTCCCTGACGGATATCCTCATCGTCGAGAATATTAAAAGTGTTGAATGCCACACCGTAACTTTTAAGCATGCTAATCGCTTTAGCAGAAAAACCGCATTGCGGCATATCAGCGGTGCCTTTCATAAATAATATAATTTTGCTGCTTTTAAACTGATCTTCGATACGCTTTTGTAATTGTGCGTCCATTGCATCCTCCACTTATTTATTGGTCCAAATCCTTTGATTGATTAAATTCAATATTTAATCCACGGTAATCATTTAAACGCAAATGCCCTCGCAGATTTTGGATATAAACTTGAATACATATAAAAATAAACACAATCACAATAACGAAAATAATTTGATCCTTTGTAATTTTAAATTCCATATTTTTCCTTTCCAATTAACCATTTCTCCGGCGTAAAAGTCTTTAATCCCAAAGCGTGCAAAGACGAGCTAAAATCTTGTTTGAGCGGCGTCATCACCATTTGATGCTGTTTAACAAGCGACATGCCTTCAAAAATGGGGCTGATAACCAGCGCCAGCAAATGCTTACCGTCTCGCCGGGGATCCAAAACATAAACAGTTGAATTGGGAACTAATGCCTCAATTTTTTCTTTAAGTTCTGTGAGTGTCATTTACCATTCCTGCTTAACTTTTTTCCAATTTTCTTTAAACCAAAGAATAATGTCATCAGATTCATAAAGCGCTTTGCCGTCGATGACCAAACAGGGAACTTGTGTTTTTCCGCCAAGCTCCAAAAGTTCCTGGCGAAAAACAGGATTTAATAAAGTGTCTTTCATCGCAACTTCGATATCATTTTTTTTCATAAACGCTATGACCTTCTGGCAAAACGGGCAAGTCGGCATATAGTAAAGCACTAAGTCGGTCATTCGGATATCCTTTCGCAGACCAAGCCTTCAACAAACGTGATCACATTATTTTCTAATTTTTGATTAGCAAACTGATTCATTTCTTGCAAACACGTCGGAGAGGTGACATTAACTTCCGTCAAATAATCGCCCAGCATATCGATTCCGACAAAATACAAACCCAATCGCCGCAAATGCGGTTTTAAAACGTCAATCACTTGTTTGTCACGAGTAGTAATTTTTGCCGGATAAGCTTTGCCGCCGGAGAAGAAATTATTACGATGATCATCCTTCGCATGCATACGCAAAACCGCACCTAAAGGTTCGCCGTTTAGAAGCAGAATTCGTTTATCGCCCTTAACTGCGGCGGAAACATATTTTTGTAAAATAATTTCTCGCTTAAAACTTTTGCTTAACGTTTCTAAAATAACATTGGTATTAGTTTCACCTTTCTTGAGGCGAAAAACAGACCGCCCTCCGTGACCGTCGGTCGGTTTGGCAATAACATCTTTTTCTTTGTCTATAAATTCAAGAAGCGCTGGGCGATTGCAGCTGACAATCGTCGGCGGCAATAGGTCTGTAAATTGAGTTGCCCAAACTTTTTCATTGACAGTCCGTATCCCGCAAGGACTGTTTATAACTGCAACTTTAGAAGGCAAGCGATCCAAGAGCCACGTGTGCATCAGATATTTTTCATCAAACGGGGGATCGGTACGAATAAAAACAGCGTCAACATTTTCTGCCGGCAAATCAGATTTTTGCTTAACCACAAATGGCTTGGATTTAATACGTTGAGGCATCACTTGTGTAACGTGAAAAACAATTTGGCCATTATTTAAAGTTATACCGTCAGTAGGTAAAAAATAAACCATATGCCCACGCTCTTTCGCGCCCAGCATTAGTGCCAGTGTCGTGTCTTTTTCAAAAATGACACTTTCTAATGGGTCCATAAGAAAAACAAACTTCATTTTGTTCTAGCCTCCAAAGCCATAATTTCGCGATGCGCCGCAATGCCGGCAATACGGGCTAAGATACGATAAATATCAAACAACGTTAAATTATCATGCACACAGCTGTCTCCGTATTTTTTCAAATGAGGACACATCCGTTTAAATTCCGCGCCCTGTGAGTTAAGATTATCCCGTTGCCCTTTCTGTGCATGCGAACGATAAAATCCGCCAACAAAATGATTGTCAATTTGATAAAGACAGACTTCGCTGACTTGATTATCAATGTTATGTATCGTTGGAACACCTTCCTGCAAAAGATAACGATCAATAACTTGTGAACCTTTACCGACATGCAATTTATTCTTTTCTTTACGATTCAAATTCAGAATATCCTCGGCACTTTCAATGGCCATAACACCCATTCCATAAGTTCCAGAATCGGATTTTACGACGATGTATGGCTTCTCTTGAATATTTTCTTTACGATACTTTTCGGCAATCTTAGTAAACAATTGCATTGCACTGGCATATAAACGCATCCGGTCAACTTGATTATTGACATCCACATTATCAACCATGTCATAGTAAGCTGAAAAGATCCACGGATCAAAATCCACGATTCGCGCAAATTCTTCAATCAACTGCTGTGTCAAATAAAAATGATGTGACTTAAGACGCGAATGCCAACCCGCCTGAATCGAAGGGTAAATAGGAATTTTGGCATTTTTTAAAATTTCAGGAATGCCAAGAGTTAAATCATTATTAAGAATAATCAAGTCATAGCTTTCGGTTCCTGCTTCAAACTTCGCGAGCAATTTCTTTAAGCAAAAAATTCTTACGGGTTTTCCCGTGGCTGTTTCAAGCTCCACATAATTTGCACTATTACAAAAGTCTGGTTGTACGCTCATAAAAGTGGCAATCTTGGCATTAAAACCAGCCTTGGTAATAATTTCCTGCAAGATACGAATGTTTTCCAAATACCAAACATTGCGCGTATGTTCCTCGGTGATAAGCAAAATATCTTGGCAGAGGGCAACGCGCTTTAAAATTGCCGCTTTCATGAGGGCCACGGCATCTTCCAAACCATGTTCACAAAGATTATTAAAACCAGCAGGAAAAATATTGGTGTCAACAACCGCAATTTTAAAACCAGCATCACGAATATCCACCGACGAGTAGAGCGGCAGTTCATTACTGCCTTCTAAGCTATTTAGCCACGCGTGAATAGCGGCCTGTTTGGCGCGAATTCGCTCTAAGATCAAAGGATTAACAATTGCGACGTTTTCTATTTTTTTTTCTAACATGATTTAAGTCCGAAGTTTATACCCAATTTTAAAAAGATAAACCGTCATATAAAAAACAAACACAGCCATACTCAGCACAACAATCATGCAACTGACTAAAGATGTTTGAATGCTACCGCTGACGCTAAAACGCACACCCTGAACCAGATAAAACATTGGATTGAAATGCGACAATACTTGGACGGG
>CAZNNZ010000117.1:5065-5755 GCA_964574575.1 uncultured Planctomycetales bacterium | reverse complement strand
ATGGCTTGGACAAGGCAGGCAAAGAACAAAAGATCATGGTTTTTGATTTAGGCGGAGGAACCTTGGACGTTACGATTTTGGAAATGGGCTGGGACGCGGATCACAAAGCGGCGACGTTTGAAGTTTTGTCGACCAGCGGCGATAATCAACTTGGCGGAACGGACATGGACAATGCTTTGATTGACCATATCATTACTCAGTTTAAAAATGAATCGGGCATTGATTTGAAAAATGACAAAATGGCTTTTCAGCGTTTGCGTGAAGCGGCCGAAAAAGCCAAGGTTGAATTGTCGAGTACCGTTTCGACAGATATCAATCTTCCCTTTATTACGGCGGATGCCAGCGGGCCAAAACATTTGACGATGCCCTTAGACCGCGCGAAGTTAGAACAACTTATTTCGCCTTTGATCGACCGTTGTCGGGGACCGATTTTGCAGGCGATGAAAGATGCGACGACCAAGCTAGGCAGTGAAGTTAAGGTGGATAAGATTATTCTCGTCGGCGGACCGACCCGTATGCCGATTGTACAAAAGTTTGTTGAAAAAGAAGTTGGACAAGCCATTGAACGCGGTATTGATCCGATGGAGTGCGTTGCGATGGGTGCCGCAATTCAGGCGGGTATTATTAAGGGAGAAGCCAAAGAAGTTTTGCTCTTAGACGTTACTCCTCTTTCTCTGGGAATTGAAGTTG
>CAZNNZ010000117.1:0-5004 GCA_964574575.1 uncultured Planctomycetales bacterium | reverse complement strand
CAATACGACGATACCAACTAAGAAATCGCAAGTTTACTCGACAGCGGCCGATAATCAGCCGGCGGTAACAATACGGGTTCTGCAAGGAGAGCGGGAATTGGCTAATGCTAATACCGAGCTGGGGCGTTTTGATTTAGTGGGTATTCCGCCGGCCCCGCGCGGCGTTCCTAAGATTGAAGTGACTTTTGACATTGACACCAACGGTATTGTTCATGTTACGGCCAAGGATACCGGCACGGGCAAGGAACAAACGATCAAAATCACTGCGCCGACGAAGTTATCGCAAGAAGAAATTGATAAAATGATTAAGGATGCCGAGAAGTTTGCGCAGGAGGATAAGAAACAGCGCGAAGAGATTGAGCTTATTAATCATGCCAATACTCTGGTTTACTCGACGGAGAAATCGCTAAAGGATTATGGTGATAAAGTTTCGGCCGCTGATAAGGAAAGCATTGAAAAAGAATTGGCTCTTTTAAAAGAAGCCGTTACAGCCAAAGATCAGGCCAAGATTAAAAGTGGCATGGAAGCTTTGCAAAAGGTTAGCCATAAATTGGCGGAAGAAGTTTATAAATCGACGGCCAGCCAGCAAGCGAGTCATGGCCCGACGCCAGAAGCGGGGGCAGGTCCTGCGCCAGAGCAAGAACAAGCACCAGAAAAGCCAGCCGGCAAAGATGACGATGTCATCGACGCAGACTTTAAGGCGGACAGTGATAAGTAATGAAAAAAGACTATTACGAAATTCTGGGAGTTGCGAAGACTGCGGATGCCGCTGAGATTAAGAAAGCGTATCGTTCGATGGCGCTTAAGTTTCATCCGGATCGCGTTCCTGAAGCGGAAAAAAAGCAAGCTGAGGAGCGGTTTAAAGAAATTTCTGAAGCGTATGGCGTTTTGTCCGACCCGCAGAAACGGCAAATGTATGATCAGTATGGACATTCGGGCATTGACCAGCGTTATACGTCCGAGGATATTTTCAAGGGCGCGGATTTTAGCAGTATTTTTGGCGAGTCTGGCTTGGGCGATATTTTAGGTGGTCTTTTTGGGGAAAGCATGATGGGTGGCGGTGGTGGACGCTCAAATCGTGCTCGTCGGGGACGAGATATTCAATATGAAGTTGAAATCACTCTCGAGGAGGCCTATAGCGGGATTAAGAAAAAAATTAAGGTCCCGCGCCATGAACATTGTACGACGTGTAATGGCAGTGGGGCCAAACCGGGTAGTAAAGCTAAGACCTGTACAACGTGCAAAGGCCAAGGGCAAGTGGTTATGTCCAATGGTTTTTTTCGTATGGCGCAAACTTGTTCGGATTGCCGAGGAGAAGGAAAAATCATTACTGAGTTTTGCCCACAATGTCATGGTCAAGGCGTTGTGAAAGTCACCCGTAATATCGATGTCAATATTCCCGCCGGAGTGGACAATGATTCCCGCTTGCGAGTTAAAGGCGAAGGCGAAGTTGGTGCCGCCGGTCCCGGGGATTTATATCTCTATATTTTAGTTCGCCGGCATTCGTTGTATGAACGCCATGGCAATGATTTGCATTTTGAGTTGCCCGTCAGTTTTGTCGTCGCGGCTTTGGGCGGTGAGCTTTCCGTGCCGACTTTAAGCGGAAATGTTGCGATGAAAATTCCTGCCGCAACGCAAAGTGGACGAACCTTTAGGCTTAAGGGAAAAGGAATGCCGGACTTGCACGGCGGCGGGCAAGGCGAGCAATATGTTAAGGTCATGGTCAATGTGCCGGAACATTTGACGGGTGAACAGCGCAAACTGCTTGAAGAATTTGCAAGACTTACCGGCGAGAAAGTTTCGTCGGATTCTTTGGCCGATAAATTTAAAAATGTGTTTAAGTGAAAGTGGTATCTAATCTTGGCCGCTTTTAGGAGTCCTTTTTCGGCTTAATTGTTTGGCGCCTCTATGGCGCAATTCGCCTTAAAAGGACTCCTAAAATCAGCCGAACATATAAGAATTTTAAATGGAGTTTTATTATGCCAACTTATCAATATGAATGCGAAGCCTGCGGCCATCTTTTTGAGGCGTTGCAGTCGATGACCGAAAAGAAACTTAAAAAATGTCCCAAATGCGCCAAGATGTCTTTGGTTCGGCACATTGGGGTGGGGAGCGGGATTATTTTTAAGGGAACCGGCTTTTACGAAACCGATTACAAGAGCAAGCCAGCCGCTACGGCCAAAAGTTCGGGCGGCGGACATTGTCACTCCGGCGGTTGCGGTTGCGCAGCGACACCAGCCAAAACAGAAAGCAAAAAATAGCCGCAAAGCCGATAGGAAGATTTCTAAGAATTTCGTACAGTTTTGGACACATTTTTGCTATTATGGGCGCATTGTTAAACTTGATAAATTAATTAAAAAAACTGATCTGTTTAAAGCAGATTTTTAACCCGGATTTTGCATTAGCCAAAGCTCCTGCTTTGGCCAAGCAAAAGCCGCCCGAAGGGCCGCATGTCTCGACTTTGTCGAGACGTTCGGGGTTAATCCTTGTCCCTGCGGGACAACCGAAGGCAAATTTTGCATTTTACTTTTTTGCGCGACGTATGGTCGCGCAAAATGTTGTAATGCAAAATTTGGGATTATCATATGACCGAAATCAAAGCGTTTAAAGGCATTCATTATAACCCCGAAAAAATCAGCAACCCCTCGAAGGTGATGTGTCCGCCGTATGACGTTATTTCGTCGACACAGCAGGAGGGTTTTTATACCCGAAATGAGTATAATTTTATTCGTTTAGAGCATGGCAAGGACAAGCCGGGTGATAATACCAGCCAAAATAAGTATACTCGTGCGCATGAAATATTAAACCAATGGCTTTCTAGTGGTGTTTTGGTGGAGGATGAAAATCCTTGCATTTATTATTATCGTCAAGAATACAAAGTTTCCGGTGAGCGGCACAGCCGGTTGGGTTTTATTGCGGCCATGAAAATTGCGGACGACAAAGATTCTAAAGTTTTTCCACATGAAAAAACACATGCCGCGGCCAAAGAAGACCGTTTTAAACTTTGGACAAGTGTCGGGGCAAACTTAAGCCCGATTTTTGTGTGTTTTTCGGACCGCGAACGCAAAGTTGAAAAGATTTTTATGACGCATTTGGCTATGACCAAGCCGCTTTTTGATGTGACGGACGACGATGAAGTTAAACATTTGTTTTGGAAATTAGATGATCCAAAGCTCGTTAGTCAAATTGTCGCAACCCTAGGCGGTCAAACACTTTTTATTGCTGATGGGCATCATCGTTATGAGGTTGCTTGTGAAATTCGCCGTCAAAAGTTGGCGCAGACAGCTAAGCCGACAGGCGAGGAACCGTTTAATTATGTGATGACGTATTTTACAAATATTGATTCCAAAGATTTAAAAATTTTTCCGATGCACCGGATTGTGACCAAGTTGCCCGGCGAGCTTTCGTTCTTGGAAGAATTTTTCCGTATGGATCGCATCAAATCTAAAAATGATTTTATGGTCTTGTTGACCAAGGCGGGAGTCAATGAACACGCTTTTGGGCTTTATACCAAAGAAGGATATATGCTTTTGCGACTTAAAAACAAAGCGCTTATTGATAAAACAATTACCCAAGGCTCAAAGGATTATCGTCGGCTGGACGCGACAATTCTTAAATATTTTGTTTTTGATAAACTTGGCGTCAAGTCGGAAGACATTCTCTACACGAAAGATGCGATTGAGGTCATTACAAAAGTTGATGAAGGTTTGGCCGAGGCTGGTTTTATTATGAACCCGGTTAAGATTCAACAGCTTAAAGCTGTGGCTTTAAACGGAGAAAAAATGCCGCCTAAGACAACATATTTTTATCCTAAAGTCCTTTCAGGTTTGATCTCGCACGCTATTGTATAAATTATTACAAGGAAACTTTTATGGCCCTTTTTGGAAAAAGTAAATACACCCTTGTCAGTGTGCGAAAGCGCAATATTCCCGAAGGTATTTGGTCTAAATGCCCTGAATGTGAATCCCCTTCTTATGTCAAAGGTTTAAAGAGCAACAAAAATGTGTGCCCTAATTGTGGGTATCATTTTCCGTTGACTGCGCCAGAGCGGCTCGATCTTTTGATGGATGAGGGAACTTTTGAAGAGCACGATGCCGATTTAACGTCTGAAGATCCGTTGGATTTTAAAGGCCTAAAGACTTACAAAGACAAATTAGCTGCTGACCAGGAGGCGACGGGTCTTAAAGATGCGGTTATCACCGGTGTAGGAAAAATTGACGGAAAAACGACAGGGATTGCTGTTACCGATTCACGTTTTATTATGGGTTCGATGGGTTCGGTTGTCGGCGAGAGGATTGCGCGGATGATCGAATACGCGATTAAGAAAAAACTACCTGTTGTTATCGTTTCTGGCTCCGGCGGCGGGGCGCGTATGTATGAAGGGATGTTTTCCTTGATGCAAATGGCCAAAACTTGTGCGGCTTTAGCCCGGCACCATGAGGCCGGATTATTGTATGTTTCTGTTTTAACGGACCCGACGATGGGCGGCATTATGGCCTCTTTTGCCGGAGTCGGTGATATTATCATTGCAGAGCCTAAGGCGCTGATTGGCTTTGCGGGCCCACGCGTCATCGAACAGACAATTCGCCAAAAACTCCCCAGCGGTTTTCAACGCGCTGAATTTCTTTTAGCTCACGGACTAATTGACATGATCGTCGAGCGCAAAGAAATGAAAAGCATCCTCGGACATCTTATCAGTTATTCCCAAGCGGCCAGCTCTGTCAAAGTTGAAAAGTAATTTTGTCATGTTTCCTCTCTTCTTTAGCTTAATTCTTGTGCGGCATGGTTTTTTTGTTATAATGCAAACTTAATTTAAAATCAGACGCGTGGATTTTCTTTTATAACTGGAGGTATTAATGGCACAAAGTAAGGATCAGTCAACCCACCACACGACAGCTCCCGCGGATCGCGTTCCTCTTTTTCAAAAAATCATTTATGGCATGGGGTCACCCGTCACTCAATTTGCCCCCGCAGCGGCGGGACAATTGATCCTTGTTTTGAACC
>CAZNNZ010000116.1:0-5771 GCA_964574575.1 uncultured Planctomycetales bacterium | reverse complement strand
AACGACAGAGAAAGCCCAACATCTAAAAGGGTGCCATCTTTTTTATAAACCTGCGTCTCGACTTCTGGGACATTGTCATTATCTTTAGCAGAAATTTCAACAACCCGATCCCATTCTTGTGAAGGATAAAGTTCATCTGATTTTTTGTTAAAAAGATCTATTTTTTTAACACCCAACATTTGCTCTACAAAAGGGTTCCACGCGACTAGTCGCCCAGTCGGGTCGGCCACTAAAATTGCAACCGCGGAATTATTAAATACCGTCTGAAAAATTTCCTTGGACTCTTTGAGATCTTTTTCGACACGTTTGCTAAATGAAATGTCCTGCAATATTCCGTCGATAAAAACCGGTTTTGCTTTGCCTTGTTTAACGGCGACCAAAGACAAATTACAAAAAAAAGGCCGCTGTGCCTTAGAAAGAATTTCAACTTCCAGCGCTATAAAACCCTCTTTAATAGTCTTTTCAACGGCTGCTTGGCCAATTTTAGGGTCAGCAAAAATATCATCAAAACAAAGCCTCTTAAGCTCTTGACTGGGATAGGAAAGGAATCGGCACAAACAGTCGTTGACACAAACAAAAGAACGTTTTCCCGAAACGCTAATCCGAAAAACGCCTACCGGCATAGCATCGATCAAAGACCCGACGTCAGACCATTCTTTGAAATTAGACTCATTCATTTTCTTAATTTAATATTTTTCATAACAGCGCTAAGAAAAACAAGAACAACTAAAACCGTTAACGCCACAAGCGAATAACAAAAGACAAGATTCCACCCTCCCGCGCTCATCGAAGAAATAAATGGCCCCACTGTTAATCTCAATAACCAAAGGCCCAAAAAAATCGCGCAGCCGGCCAGCAAAAACAACAAGAACGACAAGAAAAAAGCAATGAGCAAAACATAACAGTTATATAGCACCAAATTCCCTTGTGCGATTTTGCTGGCAATGATTCCGACGCGTTCCATAAAATTTCCTCCAAGAACTTTAACGTTCGAACTTAACAACATTCTGCCACCACGAATGGCTGTCCCATTTTTCAATCGTTTTCCACATCGCTTGCGCACTTTTGGTTTTCAAATACTCCGGCGCCCGTTTAAAGAAAAGCTTGGCTCCCTCATGCCCGCGGTCATAATACTCTTTGGCCTGCAGAAGACATTCCAAAATATCCGCATCGCGCGCGACAATGCTTTCCTTGGTCGTCTGCTGATCATAATCTTTACGCATCTTCTCAAGAACAAGCCCAACTTGCCCGTCAAGATCTGCAATTTGATCTTTAAAAACTTTTTTTTCAGCACCCTTAAAATCAATATAGTAATGCCCCATTTTATGCAGATCATTAATACGAGCTTCGTGGATATCATTAAAAAGCGCCATGACGACAACCTTATAAGGGTCTAATTTTTCTAAGTGTGCTAAATAAAACCCGATCACGGCTGTGCGAAACGAATGCTCAGCGACGGATTCCGGCTCTTTAATACCCGCCACCCACCAGCCGCTGCGCTTAACATGTTTTAAAAGCCCAGCCTCCGCAAAAAAATTAACCGCCGCGGTCAAAGATGGTTTAAGCGTCTTTTTCATTTATTTTTTCCTTGAACATCTTGGCATTGCCCGCGTTGCCCTCGTTGCCCGCGTTGCCGCGAAATTTCATAGCACAAAATCGTCGTCGCGTGCGCCGCATTAAACGACATGCGCGGATGCGCCATAGCAATGGTAACCGCAATATCCAAATGTTTAGCAATGACCTCGCGTATCCCTTTTTGTTCGGAACCGATAACCAACGCCAAAGGAAACTGAAATTGCGTCTGCATCAAATCCTGTCCGTCCTTAACAACCGAACCGGCAATCCAAAAACCTTCCTCTTTGGCCTTTGTGATGGCCAGAGCAATGTTTGAAACCTTTGCCACACCGACGTAATTGTCCCCGCCACAAGAAACACGCAAAACCGTCTCGGTAACTTCCACCGAGTGATGCGTCGGTAAAACAATATAAAAGTTCCCCAAACACCCTAAACTGCGCATAATGCCGCCTAAATTCTGGGGGTCATTTAATTCATCCAAAAAAACCAGTGTTCCATTTTTCTCTTTGGCCACAGCCATAAGATCAGGGAAAGGCAAATACGAAAACCCATCAATCTCGGCGAGTAACCCTTGCGAATTGACATCGCGCGCCAGCTTAAGCATTTTAGAACTCGGCACCATCGTGACAGGAATCCCAAACTGCTTGGCTTTTTGATTGACATAAGTCGAGTCGGGATGACCGTGCTCAACAAAAATCCTTTTGATGCTACGCGGGTTGGACTTGATTCGCTCTAAAACAGGATTGCGGCCGTAAAGTCTCATGGCACCATCCCAATCCCCGAACCCGAAGGGTTTTGATTCTCAATCAAGTTCTGACGGTCATCGATTTTTTGTTGATACTCATCTTCAACACGTTTTTTCTCCTTTAGATATTCTGCGTAAGTAATATCTTTTTTCAAATAATCCTTTTCTAATTGATCAAGCTCTGCCTTATACCCGCTAAACTGCTGATCACGAATAATATTTTTGATCGGCTCCTGTGTCGCACAACCGGCAATAAATAATATCCCGGCACAGATAATAAATTTCTTCATAAAGCCTCCTCTGCTGTCATAAAATTCCCGAATTTTAAAAAAAACGGTAAAACCAAAATAACGGCAAACACAATTAAAACCAAAATGGAAAGCCAAATGCACAAAACATCAACAACCCAACCTAAAGCACTCCGACTAGAACAAAGATCTTTATACGCACTGCGCTTGCCACTGCGGATTTTTTTGTAAGCACTCTCTTTAATCAGGCCTTCGGTCTTATTAAGATTTCCGCTTAAAATTTCACGGACAATTCTTGAATATTCGAGATTATATTCACACTCCAGAGGATCATGAATTTGGGTGGCATGGACTTGATGAAATTTCCACCCACATTTTGTACAATACGCATTATACGACAAACGAATATATAGAGAATCTAAAAGATTCATGATAACCCACGGGAGCATAAGAAAGGACATTAAATTTAAAGGCTGTACCAAAAGACGTTTATAATCTTTGCCCATCTTAAAATGATTGCGGCTAAAGTCATACGAAAACTTAAACGTCCTGACCTTAAAATACGTTCCGACAACATACTGGGCGCGTAAAAACTCGCTTAATTCCCAGTCGGACAAAACCTGTTTTAAAACTGAAACTTCCCTCTTAATATCACCGCCGACTAAATTGGGATCAAAATCCTTCTCGTCACGAAACCCAACCGTATCATCACGGTCAACTGTCATGAGGCTTGTGTCGCAATAAAGACAACGCAATCGTTCATCACTATGAAAAACAATCTTACAACGATTACATTTTTTCACTTTTTAATTCCTAATCCCAAGTAAAAGATCGGCTTTAAAATACTCCACCAACCGACAATCGGTTTCATTTTGGTGTAACCCAAACTTTTTGCCGGATAAATCTTGGTTACCGGCGCCTCACAAAAACGATATTTCAAACGAATTGTTTTAAAAAGAATATACGGTTCCAGTTCATAAGTATTAAGCCACGCTTGATCAATATCAATACGGCTGTCCTTAAACAAAGCCAATTTCATCGCCCGAAATCCATTGGTGCTGTCCGTCACAGTCTGCGCCACAAAAAACGAAAGCAAAGCCGGATGCAGGCGCGTCGCCCATTTGCGATAAAACGGCATATCTCCGCCAACACGATTACCGCCTAAATAGCGCGAACCCTGAACAAGATCAAAACCTTTTTCAACAATCGGAGCCAGTAGCAGCGGAATTTCATCCGGGTTATCTTTATCATTGCCAGCCATGATGACCAAAACATCATAACCATTTTTTATCGCATGCTTAATCGCCGTGCGTATCGCTGCGCCCACGCCTTGGCGCTGAGAATGTTTGATCGTCGCAACGCCTTGCGCTGTGAAAGATTGAATCATTTCGCTGGTTCCGTCATCCGAGCCGTCATCAACAATCAAATAATCAACTTTTCCAAAAGCCGGCGACTTTAAAAAACGTTCAATAACACTTTTAAGTTTAACGTGCTCATTATACGCAACAGGACAGACTAAACATTTATTCATAAAAAAAGAATCTATTCTTTAAGGCGAAGCTTATTATTTAAAAGCACATATTGTTTACGACAAGCGGCACAATAATTTTCGGCAGAAAGTCTGCGACCGCAACAGCAAGCATATCCCAAAAGCCGGCCAGGATTTCCGACGACAATTTGATGATCATCGACACTTTTGGTCACGACCGTTCCCGCACCTATAACGGCATACTGTCCAATGGTAATCCCGCACAAAATAACCGCATTGCTGCCAATCGAAGCGCCTGTTTTAACCAACGTCTTTTCTAAAACCCAAGGATCGCGTCTTAAAGCACGCGGATGCCGATCATTGGTAAAAGCGGCATTAGCTGCGCAAAAAACATTATCCTCAAGTGTCACACCTTCAAAAACATTAACACCGTTTTTTAAAATCACATGATTGCCGATAACCGCACCTTTTTCAATATAACAGCCGTCACAAATATTGCAGTCCTCGCCAATGGTGGCACCCTCAGCAATATTTACGAAAGCCCAAACCCGGGTCTTGTGCCCCACCTGCGCTTTGGAACTGACCAAAGCCGTCGGATGTTTGAAAAACTTTTGCTTTTTGATCACACAATCACCTCTGGAGTGCCGCCCTGCTCAATGGAACGCTGGGTCGCACACAATGTGCGCACAACATAATACCCTTTTTGAGCATCCGCACGCTCTGGCTGTTTATTATTCAAAACACAATCAATAAAATACTGCGCTTGAACTTTGAGCGGCTCATGAAAACCCATATTGGGGATCGTGATACTTCCCTCACGCGAAAGCAGTTGAAACTCCCCATAACTTTCATAAAATTTGGATGTCCGCTCGACGTGTTTGTCATATAAACGAATGGGCCCAAGATTATCCAAGTCATCCCAAACGACCATCTTTTTGTCGCCGACAATGGTAATCTGACGGACCTTTTTGGGATCCAGCCAGCTAACGTGAACATTGACCAAAATCTTTTCTGGATATTCCAGCGACGCAAAAGCGACGTCTTCTAAACTTGCTCCCAAATATTTTTGCCCGCAAGCCGAAACTTTTAAAGCGGCAGAATCAAAAAGATAATCAAAAATCGAAATGTCATGCGGCGCTAAATCCCAAAGCGCATTGACATCATAGCGAAACGGGCCCAAATTTGTACGCTCGGAGTGGGCGTACTGAATTTTGCCCAGCTCGCCGGACTTAATATATTCTTTAAGCCGCACAATGCCTTGATTAAAAACAAAAATATGACCGACCATAAGCAATTTCTGCTTCTGGTCAGCCAGCTGTTTTAGCTCTAAACATTCTTGCGGGTCTAGAGCCAACGGCTTTTCACACAAAACATGTTTACCGTGTTCTAGCGCTTCTTTCGAAAATTGAAAATGCGTATTAGTCGGCGAAGCAATACACACCGCATCAATATCAGAATCTTCAAGAATTTCGCGATAATTTTTTGTCGTTTTTATCGTCGGGAAAAGTGCCTTGACAGACTTTAACCGCTCCTCATCCAAATCCGCGCAAATGACAACTTGAGAATTTGAGATTTGATTAAAAATCCGAATATGATTTGGTCCCCAATGACCAGCTCCAATAATGCCTAAACGAATCAAAATGTCCTCCCTTGTCAATAGAGTGATAAAAGATTATCGTCATTATAGGCAAATAAGTTTAAGTTAAAAATAATA
>CAZNNZ010000115.1:2330-5793 GCA_964574575.1 uncultured Planctomycetales bacterium | reverse complement strand
AAACCCAAAATGATATTTTTCATCGGAGAAAATACAATTATTGCAGATAATAATAACGCCGCCACAAATGGGAAGATTGTAAGACCTAATAACTTTTTAAAATTAAAGGGATCTTGACGTTGATTATAAAATTTTAAAATCATTACTACACCTACAGCCAACCATAAAAACGGCAAAATCATCGTCGTGCCAAGATCTTCCTTCTTAGGAATTACAGCCAGTGTCAAACACAAAGTGACCATAATCAAGAGCGCTAATACCAAAACATCAAAAACACTAGTGATCACACAAAGAAATTTTTCACCAACTAAAACACTACGACTGCGCAAAGCATAAAAAACTGCAATACATAAACCAATCACCAAAAAAACAATGCGCATTACAAAAGCCAAAGACGGGAACAAGTATGTTAAAAAAACACAAAAATACGCCGCGGCCAACCCTAAAAAAATGGCAAGATTGCGATGCAAATTTGTATTTTCCCACTGCTTATTTTCCCAAGCCATGCCAGAATACCCAATCAAAGCACAAATACCGACGGGTAAAATAATCATGTGATAACTATAATGATTAAGCGGCAAACAAAGAATACTTAAAACTCCCCAAATCGGCTGCCACAAAAGCGCAATACCCAAAACAACCAAACTGTAAATTTTCCAAAAGGCCTGCTTGCCTTTTATAGGGACAAGAAAACTTGCGACAAGAAGAAGTGCTGCCAAAACACCAAAATATACAAAAAAACTATTTTGTGGATTTGACGACGGCAATTCCAACTGGCTATAAATCAAATTTAAATTCGTCGACTTTAATACATTAAACGCATCCGGCCCCATCCAACCTGCAATCTCCGGAACAAAAAGCCTCAAAGCCATATACGAGCGATCATGCAAAGTATGAAAACTTTCAACCATGCGATTGCTTGCCATAACCCCAGCCAGACAAGAGAGAATTCGCACACTGCTAATAAGCGTCCCTAGGGCCCAGGCAAAAGCGGTTAACACAAAAATTTTAGTCCCCTCTCTATTTACCGATAAAAAGCGATAAATTGAAATAACCGCTAAAGCCAAGCACGCATAAAAAATAAACGCGACATTTGCCGAAGTCAAAATCAAAACCACTGCAAAAACTAACAACAAAAAATTAACTACCGCACGTCGTGACCCAACAGACCATAAAACATACAAATAAAACGTCATTGCAAAATACGTTGAACTGGCCGGGAAAATACCCATAGTAAAAATGAGTAATGAACACATTTGATATGTAACAGACGCAAACAGTGCCCAACGCCTGTTTTGAAACTCAAGGACAAAAAACCCATATGCAAAAATCCCCAAAGCGACAACTTCCAAAAAAGATTTCCACGTCAACGCCGTTAATAAATTTTCTGATGACGAAAGGAAAACCGGCCAATTAAAAGGATAATAAATCATATCCCAATGATTAGAATAAAACGGAAATCCATTTTGAATCAGAGGGTTCCACAGCCACGGCGCATGACCATGCAAAATATTTAGGAAATTTTGTTGAGCATAATAAAAAAGCGGAAAAATCTCACCGAGATTATCATAACTAAAAACCGCAACTTCCCCACGAGCAATAAACGGCCAGAAAAAACATACCGCTAAAAAAATATGCACAATAAGCGGAGCCAAACGCCTTAAGAAAGCTTTAGTTCTTTCATCGACAACAAAAACTCTTTTGCACCAATTAACAATCAAGAAAGGATAAAGAACAACTAAAAGAATGAAGAAAAAGTAAAATGGCACAAAAAATTTTAGGGCTTGAGTTATTCCACTTTCTAACTTAACGCCAACATCGGTCTGAATAACCTTTCCACTAGCTAATGAACCATTAACTGTAATCTGATGAAAAATAACAGGCGGAACGTGCACTCCGTTGACCACCAACCCAATTTTTCCAGTAAGCGCAGATGTCTTATTCTCAAAAATCTGTTTTTCGTCAATAGCAAAACTTAAAACTCCCGCTTGTTTTTTTACAAAGATATTAAGCGTCGACGGAAAATTAAAAGCAACGGACTTAACATCCGACGTTTTGCCAGCTTTAAGCTCACCTGAGAGAATGATGCCAGATTTTCTTTGAAAATAAACAAAACGATAATTATTCGGGTCAAAATAATCATAAATAAACCCGCAATCCTGCGGATTAACAACTTTCATCGAAAAAATATAATCACGCCAAACATCTTCCGAGAGAAGAAAATTATCAATTGTGCCGTGTGAATGTGTGCGATAGAGGCTACTTTGTGATTGCGCCCATGTAATGGTTTTCTTAACATTAAAAAGCTGATAACGATCCGTTTTGACAGAACTTAGGAAATAAAAATACCCCACCACCGTAGCTAAAACAAGCAAACTGATACCGATACTTTTTTTTGCAATCTTTAAAAATTGTTTGTTCATGAGGTTTTTGAAAAAATTAAAGACGGGATTATCACTTTCGAAAACGTGTCAAAAGTTCATCTAAACGGCGCATCGCATCTGTTATAAGCGGCGTTTGAATATTATCAGATGCAGACTCAACAGAAACGATAGGTTCTAAAACAGCCGTAGGCTCACCTGCCAGAGCACTTTTTTCTAATTCCTGCAAAATTATTTTAGGATTTACAACAGCTGTTGGCGGTTCTGCCGGTAAGGCGGGCGGTTCTTGGCTTTTTTCATCTTTTTTTTCGTCGGTCACAAGCTATTCCTTAAATTATCCATGCAGATGTGTCTTGTTGCGGCCATGGTGCTTGGCTTGATATAAAGCTCTATCCACACGCATAATCAGTTCAAATCGAGAAAGTGATTTACGATATTCGGCAACCCCAACACTAATAGTCATAGGACGCTTAAACTCATATTTTTCAACGGCCAAACGTAATTTCTCAGCAGCAATCTTAGCTTGCTCAATAGCTGTGTTGGGCAGAAGAATAACAAACTCATCTCCGCCATAACGACAAACCTTGTCTAAAATCCGCAAGTGACTTATAAAAATATGCCCCAGTGTCTTTAAAAATGCATCGCCTTCCAAATGACCATAGGTGTCATTATATGTTTTAAAGTTATCAACGTCTATCATTAAAAGGGAAAAAGTATTAGCAAACCGATTAAACCTCTGAATTTCCTCGTCGACACTGCTAATAAAACACCGGTAGTTCCACAAATTCGTTAAAGGATCCGTAACTGAGAGGTATTCAAGCTCACGATAAAGTTTAGCATTTTCAATCGCGGCGGCCGCTTGACGAACAATAGCACTCAAAATCTTTAAATCTGTTTCACTAAACTGCTGGCTCCCACCTTTTTTGTCTGCAATATTAACCACACCAATCAAACGACCATTGAGTTTAATCGGCGAACACATAAAAGAGCGGCTATTGTACGACGAGCAGTTAGGTCGCTCAAAACGAGGGTCATACTCAATATTTTTGACCAAAACATCTACCCCCTCTTTGGCAACACGC